>NZDS01000001.1 GCA_002690215.1 Rhodospirillaceae bacterium
CGCCAGCCGATGTCGCGGCGGCAGAAGCCGTCCGGCCACTCGATGCGGTCGATGGCCTCGTAGGCGCGCTCCTGGGCGGCGGCGACGGTGGCGCCCCGCGCCGTGACGCCGAGCACGCGCCCGCCGTTGGCGAGGGTGCGCCCGCCGTCGGCCATGGTGCCGGCGTGGAAGACGACCACGTCGTCGCGCCCGGCCAGCGCGTCCAGCCCCTTGATCTCGGTGCCCTTCTCATAAGGCCCGGGATAGCCCTTGGCAGCCATGACCACGGTGAGCGCGGTGTCGGCGTGCCATTCGACGGCGGCCTCGTCGAGCCGCCCCTCGGCGCAGGCGACGAGCACCTCGAGCAGGTCCGACTTGAGGCGCAGCATCAGGGGCTGGCACTCGGGGTCTCCGAAGCGCACGTTGTATTCCAGCACCTTGGGGCCGTCGGCGTTGATCATAAGGCCGGCGTAGAGGACGCCCCTGTAGGGGCGGCCCAGGGCCGCCATGCCTTCGATGGTCGGCGTCACGATGCGCTCCATGACGGTGTCGGCCATCTCGTCGGTGATCACCGGTGCCGGCGAATAGGCGCCCATGCCGCCGGTGTTGGGTCCGGTGTCGCCGTCGAAGGCCGCCTTGTGGTCCTGGGCCGAGGCCAGGGGCAGCGCCCGCGTGCCGTCGACGAGGGCGAAGAAGCTGGCCTCCTCACCCTCCAGGAACTCTTCAACCACCAGCGCGTCGCCGGCGGCGCCGAAGGCGCGCTCGCTCATGATGTGGTCGACGGCGGCGTGGGCCTCGTTTTCGTTGCGGCACAGCACGACGCCCTTGCCGGCGGCGAGGCCGTCGGCCTTGACCACGATGGGGGCGCCGCGGGCATGGATGTACGCCTTGGCGGCGTCGGGTTCGTCGAAGCACGCGTAGGCGGCGGTGGGGATATCGAAGCGCGCGCACAGGTCCTTCATGAACCCCTTGGAGCCTTCCAGTTCGGCGGCCTCGGCGGACGGCCCGAAGGCGGTGATCCCCTTGTCCCCCAAGCGGTCGACGAGGCCGGCGACAAGGGCCACCTCGGGACCGACGACGACGAAGTCGACGCCCTCCTTGACGGCCAGTTCGACGAGCCCTCCCACGTCGTCCGCCGCCACGCCCGCGCAGGTAGCCACTTGCGCGATGCCGGCGTTGCCGGGCGCGCACAGGAGTTCTTGGCACAGTGGCGAGGCGGCGATGGCCCAGCACAAGGCGTGCTCGCGCCCCCCCGATCCGACCACTAGAACCTTCATGAGCCGTGCTCCGTTGCGTGCGTCCCTTGCCGCTCCGCGTTCTATCATAAATACTGGCCGCGATGAGCGAAAACCCGCCCGCTGTCGCCGTCGAGCACAATATGCCGGTGTTCTCGGTCGGCGAAATCTCCCAGGCGCTGAAGCGCGCCCTCGAGGACACCTTCGGCCGCGTCCGGGTGCGCGGCGAGGTATCCGGCTTCAAACGCGCCGCCTCGGGCCACCTTTACTTTTCGCTGAAGGACGAGGACGCGGTCCTGGAAGCGGTGTGCTGGCGCGGCGCCGCGGCGCGCCTGGGGCTGGCCCCCGAGGACGGCATGGAGGTGGTGGCCACGGGGCGCGTCACCACGTACGCGGCGCGCTCCAAGTACCAGATCGTGGTTGAGAGCGTGGAGCTGGCCGGCGAGGGCGCGCTCCTCAAGCTCCTCGAGGACCGCCGCAAGAACCTCGCCGCCGAGGGCCTGTTCGACGCCGAGCGCAAGAGGCCGCTGCCCTTCCTGCCCGACGTCATCGGCGTCGTCACCTCGCCCACCGGCGCCGTCATCCGCGACATCCTGCACCGCCTTGGCGACCGCTTCCCGCGCCGCGTGCTGGTGTGGCCGGNGCCGGNGCAGGGCGAGGACGCGGCCCCCNGGNTCGCCGCCGCCATCGCCGGCTTNAATGGCCTCGGGCGTCGTGCCGCCGTGCCCCGGCCCGACGTCCTCATCGTGGCGCGCGGCGGTGGCAGCGTCGAGGACCTGTGGGCCTTCAACGAGGAGATCGTCGTGCGCGCCGCCGCCGAAAGCCGCATCCCCCTGATCTCGGCGGTGGGGCACGAGACCGACACCACGCTCATCGATTTCGCCGCCGACGTGCGGGCGCCGACGCCGAGCGCCGCCGCCGAGATGGCGGTGCCGGTGCGCATCGAGCTTCTCGCCCAGGTCATGGACGACGCCGGGCGCATGGCCGCCGCCGTCAACCGCATGCTTGCCGAGCGCCGCACCCAGGTCGAGGGACTGGGGCGCGGCCTGCCCCATCCCGGGCGCATGGTCGAGGAGGCGGCCCACAGGGTCGACGACTGGTCCGAAAGGTTGATCAATGCCGGCCGCGTCGGCATCGAGGCGCGCGGCGCCCGCCTCGCCCAGCTCGCCGCCCGGCTGGCCAGCCCCCGTCAAATGATCGTCCACGCCGGCAAGGATCTGGAACGCGAGGCGCAAGCCCTGCAATCCGCCATGAAGCGCCGCCTCGCCGAGCAGACGCGGCGCCTCGATCATGCCTCTGACCTGTTGCAAAGCTACTCCCATGCCCGCGTGCTCGAGCGCGGCTTCGCGCTCATCAGCGACGAGGCGGGCGCTCCCGTGACCAGCGTCGAGGCGGTGGCTCCGGGCATGGGTATCGGCATGCGCTTCCACGACGGCGAGGCGGCGGCCACGGTCACCGGTGTCACCTCCACGGAGGGCGGGCGCGGCCCGGCCGGGAAGCGTACGCCGCCGGCCCGCCGCCGCCGGCCCGCCAAGGACACGCGCCAGGGCCGGCTCCTGTGACGGTGTTGCCCGGCTGGGCGGCGCTCGGGCTGTCCTTGTTGCTGGTTTTCGTCGCTCCGACGGCCGCCGAGACACTGCGCCTCGACGGTCCCCTCGTGCAGGGCGGTCTGGTGATCGGGCACACCGAGCCGGGCGCCGCCGTCGCCGTCGCCGTCGATGGGCGGGCATCGCGGGATTTGCGGGTCTCGGCTGACGGCCTCTTTCTCATCGGCCTGGGCCGCGACGCGCCGCCGCGCCTCACGGTGCGCGTGAAGCATGCAGGCGGCGCCACGACGACGCGCACCCTGGAGATCGCGCGCCGTACCTACCAGGTCCAGCGCATCGACGGCTTGCCCCGACGCCAGGTGACGCCGGGGGCGGCGGAGCTGCGCCGTATCAAGGCCGACAACGCGGCCATCGCCGGCGTGCGCGCCGGCGACAGCGCCGGGGCCCACTTCGCGTCCGGGTTCGCGTGGCCCGTCGAAGGCCGCCTCAGCGGGGTCTTTGGCAGCCGGCGCATCCTCAACGGCGTGCCGCGCCGCCCCCACAACGGGCTCGACATCACGGCGTCCCGGGGCACGCCGGTGATGGCCGCCGCCGCCGGTATCGTCGCCCTGGCGCGCCCCGACATGTTCCTGACCGGCCAGACCGTGATGATCGACCACGGCCACGGCCTGACCTCGGTCTACGCGCACATGAGCGGCATTCTGGTCAAGGAGGGCCAGCCCGTTGCCAAGGGCGCCCCTATCGGCCTCGTCGGGGCCACCGGCCGCGTCACCGGGGCGCACCTGCACTGGGGCGTGACATGGTTCGCCACCCACGTCGACCCCGGCCTGCTGGTCGGGCCCTCGCCAGTCGGCGAGTAGGCGAGGCGGGCTGAGCAATCAAGATTCTCGGCAGGTTCGCTGATGACCCATTGCGGGCATGGCTTGTTTCATATAATCGGATGAGAACCACCCTATTCGTCTCTTGATCGTGGTCGCGAGGATCGTGTGAAGCAGACCCAGGCCCTTTCCAAGGTATTCGGCATTGGCCACGGCAAGACGGGCACCTACAGCCTGACCGTGGCCCTCCAATATCTCGGATATTCGGCAATCCACTATCCGACGAACATGCGCCAAATAGAGGCCCACGACGCCGCCACCGACGCTCCGGTCACCATCATTTTCGAGAAGCTCGACGCGTTGTATCCGGGCAGCAGGTTCATCTATACCGTCCGCGACCTCGAGGAGTGGCTGGAATCATGCCAGCGCCACTATCTCAAACAGCAGGGCGTAACCAATCCATTCGTAGGCAAGGTTCGAAAAATCCTCCTGGGTGCGATGGGTTACGATCGGGAACTTTTCATTCAAGCCTACGAACGCCTTGATGTTCGTGTCCGCGACTATTTCTCTGATCGCCCTGACGACCTCCTTGTCGTCGATATTTGCGGAAAACCGCCGGCCTGGGAGCCGATCTGCGAATTCCTCGGGAAACCGGTTCCGGATGTCGGTTTCCCATGGGCCAACAGGACGTCGGCCACCGAGCAGTTTCTCGTTCGCCTGCTCGACGTTTTCGGTGACGTCCAGCGGACGGCCCAGGTGACGGGAATATATCCAGACTACCTCGAAAGTCTGTCGCGCGGCGGTGGCAAACGGCATCGAGGTGCGGACGGCCAGCTCGACTGGGACGACGGCGGATACAACGACGAGATCGTTGACCGTGTGGTTTCGCACTTTGGAACCGTCGAGGACGCGGCAGCCAAGCTCGGCATGCCTGCGGCTCTACTGGAAGAGTCGGTCGCGCGAACTGCCGAGGATCGGAACCAACGGGCCACAGCTGACGGATCGAGTTGACCCGAACGCCTGATCTCGAACCGAACGCGGCGGTTGTTGGCGTGTGGGCCAAGGGCGTTCCCGGAAGGCGCGCTCCACGTTGCCGGCGTCCGCTTGAACGATCATTTCCGCCATGCCGTGAGGAAGTCCCCGACGATCTCGAGAAACGTCTCCGCCACTTTGCCGGGTGCGATTTCCGGGCGCCGAGCGTGGAGACGCGCGGCTTCGCACAGCCGGGCGTATTCTTCCTCGTCTTCCCACATGAGATCGAGGGCCGCCAGCCAGTCGTCGAGAGGCGCGTCGAGGTCGACGACCAGGCCTCCCGGTCCCACGGACTCAGGCAGCCCGCCCCGATTGCTGGCAAGCACGGGGATGCCACTGACCTGTGCCTCGGTGACGACCCTCCCTGAAGCTTCCTCCCAAACGCTCGGAACCAACGACACCCGCGCCTCGGAATATAAGCGCCGAATGTCATCGACAGGACGGCTGCATTCGATGTTTCCGGCCTGATTTGCGCGCGCCCTGTAATACGTTCGCCAGGCGTCGGCGATGGGCCACGATTCGACGAAAGAGAACGGAATACCGGGCCGATGCTCGGCCAGCTGGAACGCGATCTCGATTCCTTTGTACGGGTGGTATCCAATGAATAGAGCCCGCTCTCTGCTTGTTTCCGTCGCGTATCGATCGACGTCGATGACCGAGGGCACGTAATGGCAATCCAGGCCAAGCATGGTCTTCATGCGCTCGGCAACAAACCGGGCATTGGCCAAGTACAACATCCTGGGGCCGGGTGCGAAAAGTCCGCCGTAGTCGCGGATTTCAACATCTCGGAAATAGACGACCGTCGGAATTCGTTCACGCAGGAGTACGACGACGATGGGATGGATCAAACCAACCGACACGACGGCCACGTCCGGCTGGAATTCCTTGATGACGCCAGGAATCGCGACATGCGGATGCGGCGCCCGAAATACAGGGTAACCTCCGTATTCCCCCCGCACGACGCCATCGTCACGCGCATCCTTGGGGTCGCGGGCGCACAGCACCGCGGTGGCGTTGCCTTTGGCCGCCAATTCGACGATTAGGTCGTGGGTCGACTGTGCTCCACCCGAGACCTTGTCCGGCGGATAGGAATGTCCTGTGGCGAACAGAATCCGCATGCTCTATGACGTAATACCAGCCGACATTGAATGTGACTCGCAGTTAAGGGATTCCCATATCTGGTGTTGTGTGATTCCCTTGGCCCCAAGATTCGGTATCTTGGAGGCCTACGATGACACCTGTCCCACTTCGTGAAGATTTTGATTCGGCTGGCGTGCGTGTTCTTGCGTCGCGCTGCGATGACGCGAACCAGGTCCGTCGGATGTTGTCGATCGCGGCGGTCTACGACGGGATGAGCCGGACGGAGGCGGCGCGTATCGGCGGCATGGACCGCCAGACCTTGCGGGACTGGGTACACCGCTTCAACGGCGAGGGTCCGTCGGGGCTTGCCGAGCGCAAGGCGCCGGGGGCGCCCGCGAAGCTGACGGCGGCGCAGTTGACGGAACTGGCGGCGGTGGTCGAGAGCGGCCCCGATCCGGTGGCGGATGGGGTCGTGCGCTGGCGGTGCATGGACCTCAAGGCCTGGATCGAGGACCAGTTTGGGGTTGTCTACCACGAGCGCTCAGTATCGCGATTGCTAAACACGTTGGGGTTCTCGCATGTCAGTGCCCGCCCCCGCCATGCGGGGCAGAACACCGAGGTGCTGGAGGATTTTAAAAAAACTTCCCACGCACGCTGGCGGCGTCCATAGGGCATCTGCCGCCCGAAACGCCGATCGAGCTTTGGTGGCAGGACGAGATGCGCCTTGGAGTGACCCCCTAGAAGTGGTCCGGGTTTATTGAGAGAGTTTGGCGCATTTTGATCCTTTGGAAGGAGGACGGAATGAGCCGTAAACGCTACACCCCGGAACAGATTATCGGCATGCTTCGCGAAGCCGAGGTGTCCTTGTCTCAAGGGCAGTCGGTGGCTCGGGTCAGCCGGTCACTGGGTATCTCGGAACAGAGCTACTACAGATGGCGCAAGGAGTACGGTGGACTTCGTGGCGACCAGGTCAAGCGCCTGAAGGAACTGGAGAAGGAGAACTCCCGTCTCAGGAAGGCGGTCTCGGATCTGACGCTGGACAAGCTGATCCTGAAGGAGGCGCTTGAGGGAAACTACTAAGCCCCGCCCGTCGCCGGCAATGTGTCGATCATCTTCAGGCCGAGCTGGGTATCTCGGAGCGCCGAGCCTGTGCTGTTGTGGGGCAACATCGCTCGACCCAACGCAAGATACCCTGTGGCAGGGATGATGAAGAGGCGCTGACGGCAGCGATCATCCGCTTGGCCGGCCAGTACGGCAGATATGGCTATCGGCGGATCACCGCCTTGCTGCGGGCCGAAGGTTGGCGTGTGAACGCCAAACGGGTGCAACGCATCTGGCGTCGGGAGGGGCTGAAGGTGCCCCAGAAACAACCCAAGCGCGGCCGGCTATGGCTCAATGACGGATCCTGCATTCGTCTCCAGCCGTGTTGGCCTAATCATGTCTGGTCCTATGACTTCGTCATGGATCGCACTCACGATGGCAGGTCGTTCCGTATGCTCACCGTGATCGATGAGTTCACCAGGCAATGCATGGCCATTGTCGTGGAGCGAAGATTGAACTCGGACAATGTGCTGCACTGTCTGACCGATCTCTTTGTTCTGCATGGCCCGCCGGATCACATCCGCTCCGACAACGGCTCGGAGTTTACCGCCAATGCGGTCAGAACCTGGCTCGGCAGGGTTGGTGTGAAGACTCTGTTCATCGAGCCCGGATCACCGTGGGAGAACGGCTACAACGAGAGCTTCAACAGCAAGCTCCGGGACGAGCTGCTGAACATGGAGATCTTCTACTCATTGAAGGAGGCAAAAGTGCTGATCGAACGGTGGCGGCACCATTACAACACCATCCGACCACACAGCTCGCTCGGATACAGGCCGCCGGCTCCAGAAACTATCTTGCCCATCGTTGACGGTCCGCCCTACGCTGTTGATGGGCTTCGGCCGGACCATCAACTCAAACCGCGCCAAACTCTAACTTAAGCGGTGGACCACCTAATGGGGGCAGGCCAATGGGCATCCCTGGCCACCAGATGTTCGATGGAATACAGAAGCTTTCCATTCGTGATCGACCACCTTTGGGCAATTCCACCAATAATGCTTGCTAGAGCCTTTAGTAACCTGATCCGGGGTGACCTTGCCGTTTTT
>NZDS01000245.1 GCA_002690215.1 Rhodospirillaceae bacterium
CAAAT
This sequence comes from Rhodospirillaceae bacterium, assembly GCA_002690215.1. Lineage (GTDB taxonomy): Bacteria > Pseudomonadota > Alphaproteobacteria > UBA2966 > UBA2966. Next base: position 6 of record NZDS01000245.1, read on the forward strand.
TGGGAGGGCCGTCTCAGGAGTTCGTTTTGCGCATGCCGAAGCCCCTTGTTGCGCGCCTGCTCGCGGAATGCCTGATAGGCACCATCTGCCTGGACAAAGCTGCGGCGGAACAACGCAAGGCTCTGTTCGGTGTGGTGTCCCCCGTCAGCACCTATGGCACAGATTGGCGGTTGTGATTTAAGGAGGATTTGGGCTTCGTCGTAGTGACGAAGGAACGAAGATGAAGCCCAAATCCTCAAGCTCCAAAAAGCCCGCCGAACAGGTGGTAAAGGACATCCGCCGCAAGACCCGCCGACACTTCTCAGCGGAAGACAAGATCCGGATCGTGCTCGATGGGCTACGAGGCGATGACTCCATTGCCGAGCTTTGCCGCCGCGAGGGTATCGCCCAGAGCCTGTATTACACCTGGTCCAAAGAGTTCATGGAGGCTGGCAAGCGTCGCCTCGCCGGTGACACGGCCCGCGCTGCGACCACGGACGAGGTGAAGGACCTGCGCCGTGAGGCCCGCGACCTGAAGGAGTGCGTGGCCGACCTCACCCTGGAGAACCGCTTGCTCAAAAAAAGCATGATCGCGGATGGGGGAGGCGACGAATGAGATACCCCGCATCCGAGAAGCTCGAGATCATCCGGATCGTCGAGCAATCGCACCTGCCCGCCAAGCGCACGCTGGACCAGCTCGGCGTTGCTCGCCGGACCTTCTACCGCTGGTATGATCGCTACCTTGAAGGCGGGCCCGAAGCGCTGGCAGACCGGCCATCGACGCCGAGCCGGGTGTGGAACAGGATCGCGCCCGAGGTTCAGGATCAGATCGTCGACATGGCTCTGGAACACAGCGAGCTATCGCCGAGAGAGCTGGCGGTGCGCTTCACCGACGAGAAGCGCTACTTCGTGTCCGAAGCCACGGTCTACCGCCTGCTCAAGGCCCACGACCTCATCACCAGCCCGGCCTATACGGTGATCAAGGCGGCAGAGGCGTTCCACACGAAGACCACGCGCCCGAATGAGATGTGGCAGACAGACTTTACCTACTTCAAGATCATCGGGTGGGGCTGGATGTATCTGTCGACCGTGCTCGACGATTACTCGCGCTACATCATTGCATGGAAGCTCTGCACCACCATGCGAGCCGAGGACGTCACTGACACGCTCGATATGGCGCTAGCAGCCTCAGGCTGCGATCACGCCAACGTGCTGCACAGGCCCCGCCTGCTCAGCGATAATGGCCCCAGCTACATCGCTGGCGAACTGGCCGAATACATCGAGGCCAACAAGATGAGCCACGTGCGCGGCGCACCCTTCCACCCACAGACCCAAGGCAAGATCGAGCGCTGGCACCAGACCCTGAAGAACCGCGTGCTGCTGGAGAACTACTTCCTGCCCGGCGATCTCCACCAGCAGATCGAGGCCTTCGTCGAGCATTACAACCACTGCCGATACCACGAGAGCCTCGACAATGTGACACCCGCCGATGCCTACTTCGGCAGGGCTCCTGCCATCATCAAACGAAGAGAAAGGATCAAGCGANAGACACTCGAANATCGGCGCTTGCAACACCGCAGGCTCGCCGCCTAAACATCAAACCAAGACGAGGCCCACACTCCGTAACTCTACGCCGCGAGTTGTGCCAAATGTTCTGACGACGGACAGGGCCGATATCATCGGATGCATATGGTGCATAGGTCTTCTCCACTAAAACGACGTCCCTCTGCTCGCACGATCCTATCTGAGTCGGATTGTTCCGGCACGCAGTGTGCGGGCGCCTTGCACGAGGGACGATCCGCTTAGCCGAAAGTTGCAGGAGGGGGGCGGAGAGCCTCCGGAAAATGGTCAATCGGAGACGACCGCGCGATAGCCTGCCTCATCGATTGCGCTGCGTATGCGATCGGCGGAGGCGTTGGAGCGGACCGCGACCGACTTGGCAGCAAGGTCCACTGCCACTTCGGCTTCTGGATCGATCGCTCGAACGGCATTGGTGACACCTCGGGCGCAGCCGCCGCAGGTCATCCCTTCAACACGGAACTTCATCATCATTCTTCTCCTTTATTCGATGACAACGATGTGGGGTTTGACATCGTGTCAAGGTCAAGGGACCATGATAGCTTTTTCGCCTCTTGACCTTCACATCATGTCAAGGCGCATATGAGGGTCTGCTCGCAAGAGGAGGCAAGACATGGACGTTCAGACACTCGCACGCCCGGAGGCGAAAGACGGCCAGGGCGGCAGCATCACGCTGCCGGTGGCCGGCATGACCTGCGCCTCCTGCGTGGGGAGCGTGGAGAAGGCGGTCGGGAAGGTGCCGGGCGTTCGTACTGTCAGCGTCAACCTCGCCACCGGCCGGGCCGAGATTGAGTTCGAGAACGCGGTCGATGTCGCCGGTGTCGTCGGAGCGATCGAACGGGCGGGCTATGAGGTTCCCGAAAACCAGGTCGAATTGGCCGTGGAGGGCATGACCTGCGGCTCGTGCGTGTCGCACGTCGAACGCGCTCTGTTGAAAGTGCCCGGAGTGACCACCGCGACCGTGAACCTGGCTACCGGCAGGGCGAGCGTCCTCTTCCGCGGCAGCATCGCCTCGATCGAAGACCTTGAAGCGGCAGTCCGGGGCGCAGGCTATGAGGCAAAGCGTATCATCGCCGATGATGGCGGAGTCGATCGTGAGCGTGCTGTCCGGGACCAGGAGATCTCTAGCCTCCGCCGTTCGACCCTGATCGCGGCACTGCTCACTCTGCCGATCGTCATTCTTGAAATGGGCTCGCACTTCGTGCCCGCAATCCATCGGCTGGTGATGGGGACCATCGGCATCCAGGCGAGCTGGCTCGCTCAGTTCGCTTTGGCGTCGATCGTGCTGTTCGGACCGGGGCTGCGCTTCTTCCGCAAGGGCGTTCCGGCGCTGCTGCGCGGGACGCCAGACATGAATTCGCTGGTGACGATCGGCACAAGCGCAGCCTGGGCCTATTCTTTGGTGGCGACCTTCGCTCCGGGGCTGCTGCCCGCGGGCACTCATTATGTCTATTATGAAGCAGCCGCCGTCATCGTGACCCTGATCCTTCTGGGCCGCTATCTCGAAGCCAAGGCGAAGGGCCGCACCTCGGAAGCGATCAAGCGGCTCGTCGGCCTTCAGCCGAAGACCGCTCGCGTGGAGCGCGATGGTGCAGTGGTGGAGGTGCCCCTGGCGGACGTCCGCCGCGGCGATATCGTCCAGGTGCGTCCCGGCGAGAAGGTCCCGGTTGATGGAGAGGTGGTCGACGGCTCGTCTTATGTCGATGAGAGCATGATCACCGGCGAACCCGTGCCGGTAGCCAAGGCAGCGGGCACAGACGTGGTCGGAGGGACGATCAACAAGACGGGCGCGTTCAGCGTCCGCGCCACCAAGGTCGGGGCGGATACTCTGCTCGCCCAGATCATCCGCATGGTCGAGCAGGCACAGGGCTCCAAGCTGCCGATCCAGGCGCTCGTCGACAAGGTCACCGGCTGGTTCGTGCCAGCCGTCATGGCCGTGGCGGCGCTCACCTTCCTTGTCTGGCTCGTCCTCGGGCCGTCGCCGGCGCTCACCTTCGCGCTGGTGAACGCCGTGGCCGTGCTGATCATCGCCTGCCCGTGCGCGATGGGCCTCGCGACACCGACCTCGATCATGGTCGGAACCGGTCGCGCCGCGGAGCTCGGCATCCTGTTTCGCAAAGGAGAGGCGCTGCAGTCGCTCCGCGATGTCGAGGTGGTGGCGCTGGACAAGACCGGCACTCTCACCGCAGGACGGCCGGCGCTCACCGACCTTGCGCCGGCGCCGGGCTTTGCGCACGACGAGGTGCTTGCGCTGGTTGCTGCTGTGGAATCCCGATCCGAGCATCCGATCGCCGAGGCGATCCTTGAAGCGGCGCGTGAGCGCGGCCTTTCTGTGGCATCCCCGCGGTCGTTCGAGACGCTCCCGGGCTTTGGCGTTTCCGCGGACGTGGAGGGCAGGCACGTCGAGGTCGGGGCCGACCGCTATATGGCGCGGCTCGGCCATGATGTGGGCCTGTTCACCGCCGAGGCCGCCCGCCTCGCGGGCGAGGGCAAGACGCCGCTTTACGCTGCGGTGGAAGGGCGGATTGCGGCCGCCATTGCCGTGGCGGACCCGATCAGGGAAACGACTCCCGAAGCGATCGCGGCGCTGCATCGCCTCGGCCTCAAGGTCGCGATGATCACCGGCGACAATCGCGGCACGGCCGAAGCGGTCGCTCGCCGGCTCAGCATCGACCAGGTGGTGCCGGAGGTGCTCCCCGAAGGCAAGGTCGAGGCCATTCGCCAACTGCGCGAGGGAGGGCGCAGGCTCGCTTTTGTCGGCGACGGCATCAACGACGCGCCGGCGCTTGCGGAAGCGGATATCGGTGTCGCGATCGGGACGGGGACCGACATTGCCATCGAGTCGGCCGATGTCGTGCTGATGTCCGGCGACCTGCGCGGGGTGGTGAACGCGATCGCCATTTCCAAGGCGACGATCCGCAACATTCGGCAGAATCTGTTCTGGGCTTTCGCCTATAACATCGCGCTGATCCCGGTCGCAGCCGGCATCCTCTACCCCGCTTATGGCCTGCTTCTCTCGCCGGTCTTCGCCGCGGGCGCGATGGCTCTGTCCAGCGTGTTCGTGCTCGCCAATGCCCTTCGCCTGAAGCGTTTCCGCCCGGTAATCGGCCATGGCAAATATGGTCTCGCCGCAGAAGCTACAGCATGAACATCGGCCAGGCTTCGAAGCAGTCGGGGGTCAGCCAGCGGATGATCCGTCATTACGAGGCGATCGGACTCATCCCCAAGGCGCCGCGACGGGAATCGGGCTATCGCGACTATGACGCGCGCGACCTTCATATGCTGCGGTTCATCCGCCGCGCTCGCGACCTCGGCTTCCCGATCGAGGAGATCAGGCAGCTGCTGGCGCTGTGGAAAGATCGCGGCCGTTCGAGCGCGGACGTCAAGTCGGTCGCGCTCGCACGGGCCGGGGAACTCAGAAACAGGGAGGCGGAGATTCGCTCGATGCGACGCTCGCTCGAGGATCTCGCACGCGCTTGTCATGGCGATGATCGGCCCGATTGTCCCATCCTCAGCGACCTCGCCGGCGACAGTGGCGACTACGTCGAACTTGGCGCCACCGTCCTCGATAAGTCCTAGGCTTCGGACCCATGAAGTGGTTCCCTAGCGGCTCGTATATGGTTTAGCTCTGCGAGAGCCGAGCGTGGACTTGAGCGAGTTCCGGTTCGCGAGAGAAGTTTCAGCGGGTCCGGTTGTTGCTGCCGAACAGGGCCGCAGCGTTACGGGGGTCCGAGGGGTCCGGCAGGACGCCGAAAATTCGTGAGGTAAGAAAAGACGATGAGGCTGGTTGTGCTGGGACCGCCGGGAGCGGGAAAGGGAACGCAGGCGAGGCGCCTGGCCGAACGCTATTCCATTCCGTGGCTTTCCACAGGCGAGATGCTGCGTGCGGCGGTGACGGGCGGCACGGAACTCGGGCTGCCGGTCAAAGCGATCATGGATCGCGGTGAGCTCGTACCCGATGATGTCGTCGATCAGATGGTATCCGACCGGATCGATCGCGAGGATTGCCGCACCGGATTCATTCTGGACGGCTTTCCCCGGACCGTCGCGCAGGCGGAAGCCCTGACGGCGATGCTCGATCGAAAGGGCGTCAAGCTAAGCGCTGCGATCGAACTGAAGGTCGATCCCGCCGTGCTGATCGAGCGAATGGCGAAGCGCGTCGCCGATACCCTGGCCGCCCACGACCCAGTGCGAAGCGACGATAATCCGGAAGTCTTTGCGAGGCGTCTCGACGAATATCGGGAAACGACAGGGCCGCTTCTGGGCTATTATCTCCGCAGAGGAGAACTCGTTCAGATCGACGGGATGCAGGGCATGGACGCCGTTACGCGTGATATCGCGAGCAGACTGACGAGAGGATATTCCGGTTCGTCACCATACCGATAAACGGGCTTCCGCTGGAAAGCATCGCCGCCTCCCCAGAATCGGCTTGAACCGATCTGCGCTCTCTCCACTGCTTCCAGGTCAGAGATATCCGTAATGTCAGGCGGTCAGTTTCGGTCAGCGTTATCAGATGCATGAACCCCTAGTCCTGGCAGAGCCAGACGCTTGAGTGCTGCATCATCTGATAGCGCCGCGCAGCTACGCGTCCTCACACTACGCTTGCCAAGCACTTAGCCGAGGCAAAACCAAGGATGTGTCCGCCTTATGAGGGTCATCAGGCGCCATGTGCGCCATGTGCGCCATGTGAGCCGATGGAAAGGTCCCCGACGTCGATTGCTGCTGCTCTGTCTTCGCCGGAGAGGCAGAGTTCCTCGATCTGGATGGTCGAAAAGTAGATGTTGAAACGGTCCCGGAGAAGGTTGCTTACTTCGGTGAGAATATGCTGCCCCGTGCTGGCATCCTGCACGCGCACATGGCTCGAAAAGATGTTGAGTCCCGACGTGAGGCTCCAGGCATGCACGTGATGGACGTCGATAACGCCGTCGAGACCCCCTATGGCTGAAATGGCGGCATCCAGATCTACATCTTCCGGCGTCCCCTGCAGCAGGATGTGCAGGGACTCCTTGAGGATGCCCCATGAGGCCCAAAGGAGCACGACTCCGAATGCCATTCCGAGAAGCGGGTCGATGGCCAGGAAGCCTGTGAAACGAATGACGAGGGCCGAGATGATGATGAGGAAGCTGCCGACGAAGGTCTGCATGACGTGCCAGAAGGCTCCCCTCATGTTGAGGTTGCCCTTCTGGCGTTGGTAGAGAAGCCGGAGCGCGACCAGCTCCGTGGCGATGCCGCCCGCTGCCGCCCAAAGCATGGGAGTCGTTGGCAGCTCGATCGGGTCCATCAGGCGCATTGCTCCCATCCCGAAGACGAACAGCGCCATCAGAACGAGGAAGAGGCCGTTGAAGAGAGCTCCCAGAATCTCTGCCCTGGTGTAGCCGAAGGTCCTCGCAGGCGTGGATTTGCGTTCCGCGAGCCGCATCGCCACCAGGGCGATGAGTACGCCACCGACAGCCGAAAAGGTGTGGAAGGCATCTGATGTCACCGCAACGGAGCCTGTCCACAGGCCGATCACCAGCTCGACCACGAAATAGCTGCCGGTGAGCCAGCCTGAGACCACCAGCGCGCGACGATCCGTCGACGGGGGAACATGGCCTGAATGGCCTTTAGAAGTGGGTGCCATCGAGCGGCTCCTTTGGCGGAAATGAGGGCAGGGATGACATATGTACTTTCCGCTCAAGTCGCTTGCTCGAAATCGATGACGACGCGGCCCTGGATGTCGCCCTTGTTCATCCGGGAGAAGATGTCGTTGATGTTCTCGAGTTTGTCGGTTGAGATCGTGGCCTTCACCTTGCCGTCACCGGCGAAGTCCAAGGCTTCCTGTAAATCGAGCCGCGTCCCCACGATCGATCCCCGCACGGTCACGCCGTTCAGCACCGTGTCGAAGATCGGCAGCGGGAAGTCACCGGGCGGCAGGCCGTTGAGCGCGACCGTGCCGCCGCGTCCCACCATACCCATCGCCTGTTCGAAGGCCTTGGGCGACACGGCGGTGACCAACACCCCATTCGCGCCTCCGATCTGCTTCTTCACGAAAGCGATCGGGTCTTCCGAACGGGCGTTGACTGCCAACGTGGCCCCCAGCGACCGGGCGAGGTCGAGCTTCCTGTCATCGACATCGACGGCGACGACGTTGAGGCCCATCGCCTTGGCATATTGCACGGCGAGATGGCCGAGACCTCCGATGCCGGAGATCACCACCCAGTCGCCCGGTTTGGTGTCGGTTACCTTGAGGCCCTTGTAGACGGTGACGCCGGCGCACAGGATCGGCGCAATATCGACGAACGAAACGTTGCCGGGCAGATGCCCCACATAATTGGGATCGGCGAGAACATATTCGGCAAAGCTGCCGTTCACCGAATACCCGGTATTGTGCTGCTCCTCGCACAGCGTTTCCCAGCCGCCCAGGCAGTGCGTGCAATGGCCGCAGGCATCATATAGCCATGGCACGCCCACCCGGTCGCCCTCCTTGACATGCTTCACACCTGCGCCAACCGCGACCACATGTCCGACGCCCTCGTGACCAGGAATGAAGGGTGGATTGGGCTTGACCGGCCAATCGCCCTCAGCGGCATGCAGGTCGGTGTGGCACACACCGGTGGCTGCGATCTTGACGAGGATCTGGCCGGCGCCAGGTCGGGGCACCGCGACTTCCTCCATGACCAATGGCTTTCCGAATTCACGGACGACCGCGGCTTTCATCGTGCTTTCCATGGCGATGTTCCTCTCTCAGAAATGCGCGTCGATATCGACGACATCGATCAGCTTGTGATTGACGAACTCCTTGAGGCCGAGGCCCAGCAGTTCGCGGCCATAGCCCGAGCGACGGATGCCGCCGAACGGCAGGTCGGCCTCCACCTTAGTCGGGTGATTGACGAAGACCATGCCGGTGGAAATCCGCTTCGCCACTTCGGCGCCGTGGACAGGATCGGAGGTGAAGACGGAGCCGCCCAGGCCAAAGGGCGAGTCGTTGGCGATGCGCACGGCATCGTCCTCATCCTTCGCACGGAACAGCATCGATACCGGACCGAAGAATTCCCAATAACGGGCCGGATTGCCCTCATCGAGGTCGGTCAGAAAAGTTGGCTGCACGAAAGCCCCCTTGTTCGGCACTGTAGGACCGACTTCCTCAGCCTTGGCGCCCAGTTCGACGGCCTTGCGGATCTGTTCCTTGATGTCGTCGGCCGCCTTTTGCGAGGAGAGCGGCGCGAGAGTGGTGCCGGGGTCGGAGGGGTCGCCCATGACGAGCTTGGCTACGCCCTTGCGATAACCGTCGAGGAAGGTGTCGTAGACTTCATCGACGACGATCATGCGCTTGGACGAAACACAGACCTGGCCACCGTTCCAGTGCCGGCCGAAGACGGCCCAGTCGATCGTCTTGTCCATGTCGGCATCGGCGAGCACGACAAAGGCGTCGGCGCCGCCCAGTTCCATGGTCGACTTCTTGAGCGCCTTGCCGGCCTCGGATGCAACCACCGCGCCGGCAGCTTCCGAGCCAGTCAACGCCACGCCATGAACGCGCGGATCGTTGATGATGAGGTTGATCTGATCGCGCGTTGCATAGAGATTCTGGAACGCGCCTTCCGGCAGACCCGCTTCGTTCATCAGTCTCTCGAACGCCGCGGCGCTCTGCGGAACGTTCGAGGCGTGCTTGAGGATCAGCGTGTTGCCGGCCGAGAGTTGCGGCGCGAGAATGCGGGCAATCTGATAATAAGGGAAATTCCATGGCTCGATCGCCAGGAGGACGCCGAGCGGCTCGTGCACCAGCATCGCCTCGCCTTCGGCGGGATCGAGCACCGGCAGCTTCTCCGGCTTCAGCAGGTCTTCCGCATGCCGAACATAATATTCGAAGATCTTGGCGGAGAGTTCCACCTCGGCCTTCGCTTCGGCGACCAGCTTACCCATTTCCAGCGTCAGCAGGCGGGCAAAAGCATCGCTGTCCCGGCGCAGGATGTCTGCGGCATTCTGCAGGATACGGCCGCGCTCGGCGAAGGAGGTTTCGCGCCAACTGAGGAAAGCCGCGTCTGCTTTGTCCAGCGCGGTCTTCACCTCCTCGTCCGTTGCGTCGGGAAAGGTCGCAACAGTGTCTCCGGTATAGGGATTGATGGTCGCGTAGGTCATTGTCCATTCTCCTGTGGTGAATCAGATTTCGGGGGTAAGGGGTACGGTCACGCGCCGAGATCCTTCACGGCCTGCACCATCTGCGTCAGCACCGCCTGGGCATCCCCATAGACCATGCTGCAATTCTCGTTGAAGAAGAGCAGGTTCTCGAAGCCGGAATAACCTTTGCCCTGACCGCGCTTGACGACATAGACCTGGTGGGCCTGGTCGGTATCGAGGATGGGCATGCCGTAGATCGGCGAGGATTTGTCGGTGCGTGCCGCCGGGTTGACGACATCGTTGGCCCCGATGACCAGCGCGACATCGGTGTTGGCAAACTCGGCGTTGATATCTTCCATATCGAAGATGATGTCATAGGGCACGCCGGCTTCGGCGAGCAGCACGTTCATGTGACCGGGCATGCGCCCCGCAACCGGATGGATCGCGAACTTCACGCCGACGCCTGCGGCCTGGAGCAGCTTCACGCGAACTCGTTCATCTCGGCATACTCGGCCGCTCTTGACCCGGCCATCGGCAACCGCACCGCCATAATCGACGGCCATATAACCGCCTGAATGACCGCCCGGATAGAACTCGGTACCTGGACTGCGCCATGCTGTGCCCCTCCTCTCTGGAGGCGAATAAGGCCTCAAATTACGTATTTGTCCCAGCTCGCATAATGTTCGGGGCTGCGCTTGCCGCGCGGCAGGCTGAGCCCGATGAGCGCGATTCCCACGACCACCGACACGATCGCCCCGAGGGGGCCGGCCCCTGTCAGCAGGAACGGGGCAGCGACGAGCCATGCCCCGAACGCGACATTGATGAAGCGGAGAGCGCGGGCCACCTCTGCGGTGGCAATGATCGCGACTGTGATCACGAGGGCGCCGACGACATGGTCGCTGTTCGCCATCTCGCCTTCGTTCCCCAGGATCACCCGCGTCAGCATCAGGAAGGCGCCGAGCACGATACTGGCCGCCAGCGTCCACGGCAGCGTCAGCCCGCGCTTCGCATCCGCCCAGAAGGTAGAAGGCGAGGCCATCACGTCGGATGCGTCCTCGGCCCCCGCCTCGACCGCGTCGCCCTGGAAGAAGGTGCGGATCAGCGGCTTGCCGCGGCGCTTCGCCCAGGCGAGGAACTGGCCCATGGCAATGACCTCGTCCAATGCGAACGGGATCATGATCAGCATGGCGAGCGCGGCGATCAGCGCCAGCGTGCTCCACGTGCCGATGACGATCGGCTGGCTGATGATGAAATAGATGCTGACGACGCCGAGCGGAATGACGAGAATGCCGAAGAAGGTCACCATCCACGGCATGGTCCGCCAGCGGTCGCGGGTGCCCATCACCGCCATAAGAATTTCGAGCACGTAGCTGACTGTACCAAGACCGCCGTCGGGGATCGGCCAAGCCTTCGACATGTCGGATGTAATGATCTCCTCGGTCCCATTACGCGGGTCGGCCAGCGATCCAGCAAAGAACGGCTCCCACACAGTATCGATGTGGCCTAACTGGTAGGCCGTCAGGATACGCGAGGTCAGAAGCCCAATCAGCGCCATGGCGACGATCGGCAGCCGCTGCGCGTCCGTCGATGGCGAATAGGTCCAGCCAGGCGGGATGTTCTTGGGGTCCATCATGCCCGCCATGCTCATGCCCGGCATCATTGGCACGAGCACCGACAGGGCGATCACGGCCGAGCCGATGAGCAGGTTGTTGTTGTACTGCGCGGCGCTCGGGCTCCAGAAGATCAGCGGCGCGAAGAACAGCCAGATGCCGATGAACGCGACAGCCCACTGCGCCCATGTCTTGGTGCGCGGGGCGAGCGACAGCGCGCCGAACAGCGCGATGGCGAGCCCGCTGACGACATCGCTGATAGCCAGTGCGCTGGCCCGCCATTCGATCGAAGGCAGCCCGCGATCGACGGTTACGAAACGCGCGGCTTCGCCGACGCTCTGCGTGGTCATGGAATCATAGATGAGCGGGCTGGAGGCGAGCCACAGACCGAGACCGATGTTGGCGTAAAGCGCCCAGCGTGCGCGGCGCTCATCGCGGTCCATCAAGGCCATGTGATCGCCGTGCCCGCCGTGGTCCGACATGACCGCGACCGCGGCGCCGGACCCGTGCCCCATCGCCGCGTGGTCCATTTTGCTGTGATCCATCCCGCCGTGATCTATGCCGCCCGTTCCGGCGGCCGCTGCGGGCTGGTGGTGGCCAGACCCCGCAAGCTCGGCCTCTGGCTCTTCATCCCACGCGACCAGGTTCTCGTTGAGCTTGTTGTTCCGGTACCAGGCCCGCGGATGCCGCTTGAGCGCAGCGACGATCGTCGGCAGCGTGTCGCGAAGGTTGTGCTTCGGCTCCCATCCGAGCAGCGAACGTGCACGCGAGATGTCCAGGATGTAGTGATCGTTGCTGCTGTCGATCATCCACGGCTTGATAAAGTCTTCACTGCCGAGCGCCTCGTTCTGCAGGATGATCCCGGCCTTCGCGAGCGGCTGCGGGATGCGGATCGTCTTCCAGCCCTCGCCGTGGAGCGCCTCCCCGACGATGTCCTGGATCTCGGCATAGCCGGGCGGGTCGGGTTCGCCGACGAGCAGTGGCAGTTCTGACGGCAAGTCGTGCCGCCGATCGACGAGGCGCACCACGGCGTCGGCCAAGTCCTCGCGGTGCACCGATGACTGTGCCGCGCACAGCATGCCGGGATAGAAATGCGAGATCAGGCGGTGCTCGTAGATCTGCGATATCTGCTGCGCGAGAAACGCCGAGCGCCCGTCGTCGTCGTAAACTCCTGCGGCGCGGAGGAAGACGGCGGGGATGTTCCCGTGGCGCTCATGCAGCAATGCCTCGGTGTCGACCTTGGACTGCGGATACGCCCAGGACGCACCGATTGGCGACTCCTCGCTGATGCGCTCCTCCGGAGTGGCGGTCGGCTTATGGACCAGCATCGTGCTGGCGAAGACGAATTGCTCGACCTCGAACGATTGCAGCCCCTCAATCAGCCGGCGGGTGCCCTGGACTGTCACCTTGTCATAGAGCGGGTTAGGCTTGCCGGTTATGTCGTAATAAGCGGCTAGGTGGATAACCGACGCGATGCGGGCGCCGTATCGTGCGCGCACCTCCTCGAGCGCGGCGCGGACCGCCTCGTCGGACCCGAGATCGATGGCGACCGCGGCCGCAGGAGGCGGCGGGTCCGGAGGACCGGCACGATCAAGGCCGACAACCGTGTAGCGTTCGCCGAGCCGGGCAATTAGCGCGGCGGCGATGAAACCGCTCGCACCCGTGATCAGAACGACGCCGCCGCCACCCTGGCCGCTGCCGGCTTCACTGCTTTTGCCATCGATCATGACTTGCTACCCTCGTTCGTTTGTCTCTGAAAACGTTAACAGGCCAGCTTTTCAGCCTTAACCCGCGGCGTGTGCGGGCATCCGGTCATAGAACTCGACCTGCATTCGCATCGGTCCGAACGGTTCGACAAAATGTGGTTGGTCCGGGAGCACCAAGCCAGGACAATCGGGATCGAGTATGGTTTCCGAGGCCGGGTCGAGAACATGATAGCGCAATCGCCCGGCGCGCACTCGAATGGCGCCCACACCCCAGGCTTAGTGCGATGCTCTTTTCGCAGCCCGGCCGGAAGCGTGTTCTCGTCGAACACAGGGGTGCATTTATAGGGCAGCGGTCGCTCTGGAGGCGGAGAGCTCATGACAATGAATCCATCACTTCGTAGCCGCGTAGGTCAGATATTCGTCTGATCGGCGGGAACGTCGCGCGGCAGCGTCGCGGCGTCCTCTGCGTCCGTCTCGACCGGTAGGTTCGCGCCGAGTGCGTGGCATGTCATCGAGATCGAACCCATCGAAAAGCCGCGCACGATCGGTTCCGGCCGGGCGTCCTCAGCGGCCGCCAGGCCTGCCAGGTAGAGGAGCGGAACGAAGTGGTCGGGCGTAGGCACGGCGCGCGCGTAGTCGGGATGCTCGCGCACCCTCAGAATGTCGCTTGGCGCGTCGGCGAGCTGCGCTACCACGGCGTCGTCGAACCGCTCTGCCCAATCGAATGCTGTGTTAGGCTGGTCCCACTGGATTTCTCGTAGGTTATGGACGACGTTGCCGCTGGCGAGGATCGCCACGCCGCTGTCGCGCAACGCGGCGAGCCGCGCGGCGATGTCCACATGGTATTCGAGCGGGCGCAGCGCATTGATCGAAAGTTGCACCACGGGCACGTCGGCTTGCGGGTAGAGGTGCGCGAGCACGGACCAGGTGCCGTGATCGAGCCCCCACTGATCGCGGTCGAGACCAACCCATTCCGGTTTCACCACTTCCGCAATCTCCTGCGCCACGTCCGGCGCGCCGGGTGCCGGATAGTCGAAGTCGAACAGCGCCTGCGGGAAGCCGTAGAAATCGTGGATCGTTCGAGGTCTCGGCATGGCCGTCACCGCGGTCGCACCGAAATACCAATGGGCCGAGACGACCAGCAGTGCACGGGGACGGGGCAGTGTTCGCCCGAGCGACTTCCAGGCGTCGGTGAAGCCGTTCCGCTCCAGCGTGTTCATCGGGCTACCGTGGCCGATGAACAGTGCAGGCATCCGCCCGGCGACCATCATGCCCCTTCCCCGCGACGCTGGAGGGAAGCGTCCATGCCCGGCATCGCTGCCATGGTAAGGTCGGCCTTGGAGAAAGCCGGCACGAGTTTCTCGCTGAACTGAAGGCTGATCTTCTCGGGGGTCGCGACGGCCGCGTTGGCGGCGGGGCTGGAGGACACCAGCTTCGGGTGCGCGTTCGCCACGCCGCCTGCGAAGAATAAGGCCGCGGCGGCAGTCGTGATGAACAAGCGACGCATCAGGGTAATCTCCATTTCGATTGGGTTCACCTGTATTACGCAGCCGGGCGGGTCACCCCTCACGATCTTTTTCGTGCCGCCGCGCCTCTCGATGAGGGGTTAGCGGGGGAGGCGCGTATTCAGAAGGGAGTACAGAGCGCTTTTCACTGCGCCTTCCCGTCCGGACGAGGTGTCGCGGCGGGCCTGACGGGCGCTTGCGCGGGGTAATGATGAGGTTGCGGTTGACCAATCAAGGCTGGACTGGCGATCCCGAGGAGGTCATCGACTGTCTGATTGTGGGCGGCGGTCCCGCAGGCCTCACGACCGCGATCTATCTGTCCCGGTTTCTCAGGAGCTGCGTCGTCTTCGACACGGCGGCAGGGCGCGCCGCCTCCATCCCGCGCTCGCACAACCTTCCAGGATTTCCCGGCGGCATTTCCGGCGTCACGTTTCTTGCGCGCCTGCAAGCTCAGCTGCACGAATATGGCGGTACGATCCAGAGCGGTGAGATCGACGCGATTGTCGCATCAGGCGACCATTTCTCGGCAAGCTGCGGACTGAACGTCATGTACGCGCGGACCGTGGTCCTCGCGACCGGGGTCGTCAATCGACGTCCAGAGATGCCCGATGCGATGCATGACATCGGCGTCGCGCGTGGTCTTATTCGCTACTGCCCGATTTGCGATGGTTATGAGGCTCGGCGGATGAACGTGGCGGTGCTCGGCTGCGACGGCCATGGCGCTGAAGAAGCCGAATTTCTGCGCGCTTATGGCGCCAAGGTCACGCTTCTCGCCGAACGGTCGCTCGACCTCGCTCCAATGGAATTTGCCAAGCTGAACCAGCAGGGCATCGATGTCGCGCCTTCGCCTCTCGAGCAGCTGCGTCTGGGCGAGTGTGTCGAGGTGCGGTTGGCCAACGGCCTGGGGCTACAATTCGACACGCTTTACCCTGCGCTCGGCTCGTCGCCTCGAACGCGGCTTGCCACTTCGCTGGGCGCGAAGCTCAGCGAATCAGGTTGCGTGCTGACCAACGCCCGCCAACAATCCTCTGTTGCTGGCCTCTACGCGGTTGGCGACGTTGTGGAAGGGCTCGATCAGATCAGCGTCGCGACCGGACAAGCAGCGATCGCTGCGACCGCAATCCATAACCTGTTGCGCGACAGCGACAGCGGATTGGCATCCGCCATGGCCGGGCTGTGTCCCGCTCGGGGCGTACTGCCGACCTAGCGCGAGCTATTGGCAGTGCAACGAGTAAAGCCGCCACCCAGCGCTGAATCGTACCCACACGACGATCGGCGACACGGCCCTTCTCCGTTCAAATTCCCGCACTACGATCCCGGGCTCGCTCACGCAGGCGGCATGGGCGTCGAGACGGTGCGCTACCACCAGCGCCAGAGGTTACTCGACACGCCAAAGCGGCCGCACGGTCGTAAGCGCCGATGGAAGGTGGCGTTGACGCGGCCTGTCAGGCTTTGCGGCGTGTCCGCGGCGCCCATTTTTTCGCGAGCGCTTCCAGCCTTGCCTCGATCAGTGGGATATCGGGCTGGGCGTTGGGATCATGGTCGTCGCCGAGGGTATCGAGCGCTTCTTCATGATATTCATGCTGGGGGTCGCCGAACGCTTCGAGTTTTTCGGCGTAACCCCATGGGCCGCCACAGTCCTCTGGCGGCCGCATGCCTACTGCATTGAGAATGAGCGGATATGTCAGGTGCGGGCTGGCCGCGGTGACGCGCTCGATCTTGACGCTATGCTCCCAGGCGTCGCCAAAGTCGTAGAGATATCGGAAGGTCTTTCGCCTGGTGTCCGCCAGAACCTGAGCGAGAGTGGCCTTACGGGCATCGAGCGGTCCGTCGAAGCCATATTCAGGATCAGGGATGCCGAAGCCGGTTTGCCCGAAGCTCATTTCCCACAGGTGAGAGTCCGTCCAGGAGAAGGCAGTCTGGAAGACGGTGTGCAGACGATCGAGCCGGATATTGAGCGGCACCTCCAGCGTTCGGCTGACGATGGGCGGGACATCGTCCAGCGTAATCTTCATCCGCACGACAGTGCCGTTGCTCACGCAGCCTTCTCCAGATCGTTGGTCAGCCTTGATGCCTGCCAGTTCCACGGCAAGAAGTCATCGATCCGATTGATCGGGTGATCACCGATGCGCTCGATGACGTCAGTGAACCATGCCTCGGGCTCGACGCCGTTGAGCCGGCATGTGCCCGCCAGGGCGTAGAAGAGCGCCGCCGCTTCTCCCCCCTTCATGGAGCCGACGAACATCCAGTTCCGGCGCCCGAGCGCGACACCGCGCAGGGCGTTCTCCACCAGATTGTTGCTGATCTCGAGCCGACCGTCATCGCAGTAACGGATCATGGCCTGCCAGCGGTTGAGCGGATAGCGACAGGCACGCGCCAGATTGCTGTCGGAAGACAGGCCACGGTTCTGGGTTTCAAGCCAGACGCGCAAAGCCTCGAGCTTCGGCACCGCCTTGATCTGGCGGATGCGTCTTCGCTCATCAGGTGGCGCACCCTTGATATCGCGCTCGATGGCGAAGAGTTCGGCGATCCGCACGACCGCCTCCGCCGCGATCGGTGACGGGCTCTTATCCAGGATGTCGGTAAACTTCCGGCGCGCGTGGCTCCAGCATCCCACTTCGACGATATCCCTGAGCGCCTTGGTCTTGGGGTCACGGTAAAGTGCGTTGTACCCGGCAAAGCCGTCTGCCTGTAGATACCCCCGATAGTCGGCGAGATGTTCTGCCGGATGCGCTCCGCCACGATCGGCGCTGAAGCGGAAGACCACGGCAGGCGGGCTCATGTCGCCGCTGGAGCGGTCATCACGCAGATATACCCACAAGTGCCCGGTCCGGCTGCCGTCGCCATTGCCCAGCAAGGTGACCGGCGTGTCGTCACCATGAATCTTGGCGGCTTCCCGGATATAGGCGAACAGCCGCTCGCCCAGCGGCGCCAGCAGCCATGCCAGTTTCCGTGCCCAGCGGCTCATCACGTCCCGATCGATGTGGAGTCCCACGCGGCGAAAGATCACTGACTGCCGGTGCCAGGGCTGATGATCGACAAAGCGGCTCACGACGAGGTGGGCCAGCAAGGCGCTGCTCGCCATCACCTTGGGCAGCGGCAGATCGACAGCGGGCGCCTGGCGGATCTGTTCGCAGGACCGGCACACCAGTCTTGGCCGCACGTGACGGATGACCCGGAAGCGCGCAGGGACATAGTCGAGGACCTCAGTGACAGCCTCGTCGATCTGTACTGACGGCCCGTTACAACCGGTACTGCACGGGCGGGGCTGATGATCGACTGTATGACGCGGGAAGTGCGAAGGAAGCGGAACACGGCCGCCGGATTTGCGGGCCGATTTCACCACAAGCGGCGCCGCCACCTCATCGTTGGCGGGTTCTGGTGCATCGACCTCCTCGAACATCAGCCGCAGCTGGGCGATATCCATTTTCTCGGAGCTGCGGCCGAACTGGACGCGCAGCAGCCGCGCGACGCGATGCTCGAGCTTTTCGATCCGCAAGGTCTGGGCTTTGACGGTGGCTTGCGCCGCCGTCAGTTCGGCCCGTTCCTGCTCCATGACATCGGCCATCTCCAGCAGCATTTTCTGCAGGAGAACCGGGTCTGTGGGAAGGCGATCAAGGGCGAACCGCATGCCGCCGATAATAGCCGAAGCCCACGGTAAATCCTACATAAAATGGCGGTTTTCCTGATCTTTGTGGCTATGCGAGCCTCGGCGTGATCACCGCGTCGTGGACGATCGCCTGCTTCCAGTTCAGCCCTTCGACGAGCATCGCAAGCTGGGCTGCCGACAGGCGTAGCGCGCCCTCATGAGCACGAGGCCACACGAACTTTCCGCGCTCGAGACGCTTCGCATACACGCATAGCCCGGACCCGTCCCAGACCAAGGCCTTCAACCTGTCGCCCCTTTTCCCGCGGAACAGGAAAACCGCCCCCGAGAAGGGATCAAGCTGAAGAATATTGCGCACCTGCGCCGACAGCCCATCAAACCCCTTGCGCATGTCGCACGGCGCCAGCGACAGATAGATTTTCGTCGAAGGCGGGAACGCCAGGCTCATTGATCCAGCTCCCGCAGGACATCGAGCACCTGTTTCAGGGCGGCCCGATCGACCTCGCCATCAACCAACACCGTCAGGCCGCACCGCCCTCGAACCTCAATCCGCCCTGGCTCCCGAGCTTTGGCCGACGGCGAAGACGATGCCAATTCGACAGGCACGAAGCCCGCCATCGCTCCGCGAAGCAGCTGCTTGCGCCAGGTATAAAGCTGGCCTGTTCCAACGCTGTGCCGCCGAGCCACGGCCGATACGATCGCCCCCGGCGCCGTCGTCTCCTTCAGGATCGCCAGCTTCTCCTCGTCGCTCCAGTTCCGACGCCGCTCCACCCGTACAAGCGCTCCGCCATCACCGCGACCGCTCATACGAGGCTCGTTTGACTGCTCGATGTCCATGCTCACGCCTCCTCAAAGGCCGCGAGCTTTCCTATTCCGGTGCCGGCAACAAGGCCGCCTTCCGTCGGCGCTTACGCACGGTCCAACGCAAAGGCCGGAACATTCAGGTTTGTAACCTCTTGCTTCGACAGGTGGTGAGACCACTGCCTGAACAGGAGAGAACGATGCACCACATGAAAGAGATGATCGCGACGCATCCGGACGTGAAAGGAAGCACGAACGATGCACTGATCCGCTGTCTCGAGGAGTGCTACTCATGTGCTCAAACCTGCACGTCGTGCGCTGATGCCTGTCTGGCGGAAGAGATGGTCGCGCAGCTTCGCCAGTGCATTCGTCTGAACCTCGACTGCGCCGACATCTGCTTGGCGGCAGGCTCGCTCGGCACCCGCCGCACCGGCAGCAACGAGCAGGCGCTGGTCGCGGCTCTTCAAGCCTGCGCCATCGCCTGCGGGCTGTGTGCGGAGGAGTGCGAGAAGCATGCGAGCATGCACGAGCATTGCCGCATCTGCGCTGAACACTGTCGCCGCTGCGAACAGGCTTGCAACGAAGCGGTTCAGTCGATCCGCTGATCAGCCGAGGACGCGTCCTTGGCGGAGACGCGTCCTCGACGGTCCCTGTTCAGGAAACGACCGCTTCACGCACACAGCCGGACTGGGTCAGAACGCCAAGTGGTTTATTCCGCCATGCATGAAGGTTCCGCCAAGGAACCCCTGGATGGAGATCGCCAGCGTCATCAGGCCAAGCAACACCCAGTACAACGTCCGCGACCGCTCGGGACCCTTACGGTGGCGCGCTGCCATCCAAGCCAGCGCAACGCCGAAGACCGCGATCAACGTTCCCAGCCAGCGATGCGTCATCAGGATCGGGTTGCGGTCGGTCAGGTAGAACCCGCCTGCGAACCAGCCCAGGAACGCCGCCGCGATTGCTCCCAGCGCTCCGACGACCAACATTATATGTGCGACATGCTGATAGTCCCGGTTGCGGCGCCACAACCCGAACAGCTCCACCCCGAACGCACCGATGAACAGTGCGATGGGAAAATGAATGACCATGGTGTGCAGCCGACCCAGCCAACTCACAAGACGTTCGCCGAAACTCTTGTTCTTGTTAGCGGTCTCCTCGTGCATGCCGCCCATGTCCATGTCATCGCCGGCGATGTCGCGGCCGGCCATGTTCATGTCCACGGTCGACATAGAGCCCATCCCCATGTGACCGTCGCCAGCGTCTGCTCCATCCTTTTTCTGAGTCTCGCCTGCGCTGTTAGCGGCCGGCCCGGGACCGGCCCCGAGCGCATCGTGATCTTCATGAGCCGATGCCGACGTGCTTACTGACATTGCAACCGCAAGGAGCAAAGCGAAGGCCCCGCCTCGTTTACCGCCCATCACCCGACCCCTTGATCCGTGTTCATCGATTCCCGTTTTCCTCACCCGTCCGAACCCTTTTGTGAACTCTTCGCCTGCTCTTTCAGACGAACTGGACCGTGGAGCTACGCCGGCTGCGGCGGCCGGGTCCTGCGCCGCTAGCCTGAAAAAACCGCCGATCAGCTGCCGTGGCGCGCGAACAGGCGGCGCCCGCCGGGACCGAAGGCGACCACGTCATAGGCCTGCGTCTTGACGCCCGGCACTTCCATTCCCGGCGAGCCGAGCGGCATACCGCCGACCGCGAGGCCTCGCACACCCTTGGGCCGGGTCGCGAGAGCCCGCTTCATATCGGCAATCGGCACGTGGCCCTCGAAAGCCATGCCATCGGCGATTGCTGTGTGGCAGGACGAGACGTCCGCAGGGACCCCCGCGCGCTTCTGCAGCGCCGGGCGATTGGAATCATCGACGACGCGCACCTGGCGTCCGAGCTGCCGCTGCACCTGCGCTGCCCACTTGGCGCAACAGCCGCAGCCGGGATCGCGGTGCATAACGATCGGGGGTGGCCGCGCTGACGGCAACCGGAACCAACAAGGCTGCGGCAGTAAGCGCGGATCGTAAAGCTGTCTTCATGGAAAAACTCCTTGGTCATTCCTCCCGCCCCTCGTGGGGCGGGAGGAACGAAGATTATCACTGAGGTCGCTTGCTCATCGACCGGAGCATCGCCTGGAGTTCACCGATGCTCTTGTTTTGCTCGGCAATAGACTTCTGAGCCATTTGCCGGGTCTTCGCATCGGGCGCCTCGCGGAGAACGATCTGCGACATGGCAATCGCACCGCGGTGATGCTCGATCATCTTGCGGGCCCACGTCTCATTTGCATTGGCGCCTTTGGCCCTCATCATCTTCTCGTGCATCGCCATCTCGGCGGGCATGAAGGGCGTGTTCATGCCAGGCATGTTGTCGTGGTTCATGCCCTGCATTTTCGAGTGGTCCATGCCTTGCATCTGCTGCTGAGCCAAAGCCGGGCTCGCTGCCATCGCCGCCAGAGCCAGAGCTGTAAGTGTCTTAAACATTGCCTGCTCCTTCTTGGACTTAGTCAACGCAACAAAGCCCAATCGGCCTCAAAACCATGTGCGAATGCCCAGAACAAGGCTGGTCGATGACGCATCCTCGCCGTCCTCGCGTGCAAAACGAGCAGAGCGGCCCACTCTGCGCTCGTATGAAACACCGATATAAGGGGCAAACTCGCGCTTCACCTCGTAGCGCAGCCGCAAGCCAAGCTCGAGGTCCGACAAGCCCGAGCCGATCCGGTCTTCCGGAACGTCTTGCGCCGCAAATTCCGCTTCGAGACGAGGCTGGAGGATCAGGCGCTGGGTGATACGCTGATCGTAATACCCTTCAACGCGGCCGAGCACGTCACCCTTGCTAGACAAGAACAGTGCGCCCTCCACATCGAAAAAGCCTGGGGCCAGGCTCTCGAACCCAACCGTAGCGTAGACACGGGAGGGGTTGGGCTTGAAGTCGTAACGAATCCCGGCCTGGAAGTCGGTGAAGGGTCCGATCGCCCGTGCATAGAGCGCCTGCAGCTCCGCCCTTTCCA
>NZDS01000002.1 GCA_002690215.1 Rhodospirillaceae bacterium
AACTTCGGTCATAGGACGGCTCCCTCCTGGCGGTTAACAGCAACTGCACTTTGGCACATCGTGATGCCGGTGGCGGGAGCCGTCCACAGCATCAAAAGCCGCCGCGCCCGGTAGTTCCAGGCGACGATCCTCAGCCCGCCGTCGATGGCGAAGGCGGCGTCGGAAGCATTGCCGACCAGGTGGCGAGCATCGATCATTGTGCTTCTCCCAACCAAGCGTCAGGTGCGAATCCGGATCAGCTCCGACATTTCCGGGGCCCATCGGCATGCCTTCACCGGCACACTTGGCAGCATCGCCAATCGGACGCACATGTACCCCCCCAAGCACACTGGAAATCCTCACGCTGTTCGCTTCCGAGCACAAGCCCAACGATGCCGGCCAAGGGCCAGTGCGGCAATTTGTCGCACTTGCCCATCAAGCGAATTTCTCGCAAAACAATCTTCTTTCCGGTGCCGGGACCGGCGCTACCGAGCGAACCGCAAGGATCACGATTCAGTGAATATGCGCTGCCAATTGTCGAACACTTCTATACTCCCCCGAATATTGCCGGTGTCCCGGGAAATGGTTTGCCAGGCGCTCGGAGAAGTGCCCGCGGGGAGGTTTCGCGCAGTTAGGATTTGGGAGGGCAATCATGAATTTGATCGACGCACTACTGGGCGAGCATGGCGCATTCAATGCCCTATTCGAAACCGTCGAAGAGATGGGTTCCATCGGGGGGGATTTAGCCAAGATCGAGAGCGCAACCGCGGTTCTGACCGCTGAGGTGGATTCCCACGCCGTGCTGGAGGAGGAACTGCTTTTTCCCTTGCTGCAACCGCATCTCGGTACGAGCCCGCTGATCGATGAGATGCTGGCCGAACACAACGAGATTCGAATGGGGCTCGAGTGGATGGAGGACGCCCGGGATATCAACGAAGCCGTCAAAGCGGCCAAGGATACGGTGGCCGTGGCCCGTCGGCACTTCGAGAAGGAAGAGAATCTCGTCTACGCCGTGGCCCAGCAGATGCTGGACGACGAGACATTGGATCAACTTGGCAAGGACTGGGCGGCAGCCCGCCATGTGAAGATCGCGTAAAGACGGTTTCCTCTGGTTCATTTTTCCGCCTCACCCGAGCGACCGCTTTGCCCCGATTTTTTTCGACGTGATTTGCTAGACTTTGGGGCGCTGCGGAGATGATCCGGGGGATGTCGGCCAAAATGCCTGTGTCGGGTGCCACAATACGCACCGCTTGCACAGCGGATATTCTGTCGTTTTTGTGCGTCCTGTTTGTTCTGTGCCTCGAGTTGGCCAGGCCGGCATCGGCGCAGCAGCGCGCTGAGATCCCCTTCATCGACGCCCATGTCCACATGAACCGGCCGGCGGCGTTGCTGCAATTGATGGATCAGGCGGGGCTGGACAAAGCCGTGGTGTTCTGGGGACGCCACAGCGACAACCAGGCGTTGGCGGCGGCGGCAGAGAAGCATCCTAAACGCCTGATCGCCTTCGTCTCGATTTCCCCCGAACGGCGGCACTACCGCGACTTCTGGAAGAAGGACGATCCCAAGCTGCTGGCCGAACTCGAAGCGGCTTTGAAGAGCGGCGCATTCAAGGGCATCGGCGAAATATCGGTCGTCCACTTTCCGTCGCGCGGCTTTCCCGAGGCCGACTTCGATCCCCTGGGTGCGCTGATGCGTGGCATCATGGGTTTGGCCGAGCGCTACCGGGTACCGGTCACCGTGCACTGCGAGATCACCCGGCTGCGTGAATTCAAGCGCCTGCTCGAGGCCTTCCCGGCCGTGCCGGTGATCTGGGCACACGGCGGCTACACGCCCTATTTCCTGGCCCGCAGGATGATCGAAAACCACCCGAACTTGACCTACGAGCTCAGCGCGCGCAGCTATCTCGGCCATCCGCGCTCGCCCGACTACACCATCTTCCGCAACACCAGCGAAGTCTGGCCGCGCTGGCTGGAACTGATCGAGAGCCACCCGAGGCGCTTCATCGTCGGCACCGACGGCAGCCAGCGCCGCCTCTCATCTGACCAAATCAAGGTCGATAGAGTACGGCTGCTGCTGTCACAATTGACGCCCGAAACACGCGAGCTGGTGGCCAGCGGCAACATTCTCCGACTGATAGGAGATTAGAGCACGTCACACGAGATGGACGACGACGCATTCCTAGCCTTCCGGCGGCAAACATATGGCCAACTGCGTCGCGCCTCGGACCGCGTGCGTTTAGAGCTGATCCCTGACTTTGCAGCGCGGCGTGTAACCGCACACCAGGCCTTTTACGCCATCAACCGCAGCTATTTCGAGGAGGATGTGTTCCACGGCCAGATGGTCGGCCACAACGACTCCTTGGGCTTTTTCGCGGACGGTGCCAGCGACCCGTTCTACAGCACGGAACTAGATGATCTTGGCGGTCCGCCGGCCGGGCGCGGCAACGCCGGCGGGTTCGAGACCTTGCATCCGCGCTTCGCGGAAGCCGTCATCGCCCGGACATTCGCAGCACTGGAGGAAGTGGGACCCTTCAATGACGAGGTGTCGTTTCTGCAGATGCTCGCCATCGTCGATTTTTTGTTCCAAGTCGCCCATTTTGCGAAGGACGGCAGCGGCCGCAGCGGCGAAGATTTGCTGGTGCTGCTCGGCTTGCGGCACGGTGCGCCGTTGACGTTTTCGGTTACCGGCTATCGGGGTGCCATCGAAGGTCCGGAACGGCTGATGTCGCTTCGCCACGTCACCCAAAAGATCGCCCAGATCGAGGTGGCGCAGAACTTTTTCCGCTATCTGGGACTAACGCCGCCGCAAGCGACAGCCACCCACATCCGCGAGCTGCTCGAGAGCCTGATCCGCGTCAACACCGAAATTGATGCCAATGCCCGCCACGCACCATTAACTTGGCCCAACGACCTTGGCGGCACCATAGAGGCAATTTTCGATCCTCTCGCGCCGGCTGACGACGAGGCGGTAGCGCGGCTGGAATTGGTGCGCCACGAAAGGCTGGCCCGCGAGGACATCGCTCTGGCGCAGCTTCTCGAACAGCTCGTGGGCTCGGCTCCGGACCTGGCCCCCCTGATCGACGCCGAACGCGCATTTTTGCCCCTGGAGCCACTGCTTGAGCGTCTTCGGGTCCCGATGACCAGGGAAGATCTGCCGGAGGTCATTCGCCAACATCTAAAAACCGTGTCGACGTTCGACTCGCCGCCCAATTAGTTTTTGCCGCTTGGCATGGCCTTGAGATATTTTGCCGCGGCTTCTGCCTCCTTGGTTCCCGCCGCCTGATCGACGAGGAACCGCCAGTCCTCGAGAGCCCCGGCCGCATCGCCCGCCTGGTGGCGCAAAACGCCTCGTTCGAGGCGGGCGCCGGGGTGGCCGGGCAAGATGTCGAGCGCCCTTTGGGCTGCCGCCAGGGCGTCTTCCGGCCGCTCCAGGCGGCGCAACGCGCTGGCCCGGTAGGCGTGGGCGTCGACGTGGTCGGATTCATTTGCCAGCGCCAGGTCGAGATCGGCCAGCGCCGTGCCGAAGTCCCCCAGTGCGGCCGACACCACGGCCCGGTCGACCAGCATGTCGGGGTCCTCGGGCGCCAGCGCCAAGGCCTGATTGAGGGCCCGTCGGGCGCGCTTGGCCTGACCTGCCAGCAGCCAAGCGTTGCCGGCCTGGGCCAACACATTTGCCAGCGCCATGGTCTCGTTCTGGTCGGGTTGCGGCCCGGCCTCACGGCGCATCGCTTCGGCTACGTTTTCAAGCTCGCGCCCCGCTTCCTCCGAGCGGCCCAGCGACACCAGGGCCAGCGCCAAGCAGTGCCGTGCTGCCGTGCCACCGCCCCGGCCGCTCCACTCCCGGGCGCGTTCCAAGGCCGCCTCGGGCGCGCTTTCGGCCAACGCCACGCACGCCAGGTAGCGCATCTCGGGACTGTGATGCTCGTCCGCCAGGGCCGCCGGCAGCGCGAATGGGCAGATCGCCGCCAACAAGCCCGCCCCCAGACAGACCGCTTGTCGCCCCTTTGCCATCGCGACTAGAGTCGGACGAGAATTGCCGCCGTGCAAGCCCTACGTTTAAGTTTTTCCACAGGGATCCACAGGGTTCCAAAGACTGACAATGGATAATCGGCTGTTTTGTTTCGGTCTCGGTTACACCGGCAGCGCCCTGGCCACCGCCGTGGTTGCGGCCGGCTGGGGTGTAGCCGGCAGTTGCCGCGAGCCTGAAGCGCGTCGCAGACTGGCGGCCCGGGGTTTCGAGGTGGCGCTCTTCGATCGCCAGACGCCGTTGGCTGCGGAGCGACTCGAGGGCTGCACGCACATCCTGGTCAGCGTGCCGCCGGATGCCGAGGGTGATGCCGTCTGCGACGCCCTGGGAGAGGCCATCGCCGGGCTCGAGGGGCTTGAGTGGCTGGGCTACCTTTCGACCACCGGTGTCTACGGCGACCGTCGCGGCGGCTGGGTCGATGAAGGCTCGCGGCGCCGGCCCACAGGGGAGCGCAGCCTCTGGCGCCGCAACGCCGAGGACGCCTGGCTCGGGCTTTGGCGCCGCCACGGCGTGCCGGTGCACATCTTTCGCCTGGCCGGCATTTATGGGCCCGGACGCAGCCAACTCGACAATGCCGCCCAGGCGCGGCGCCTCGACAAGCCGGGCCAGGTTTTCTCGCGCATTCACGTAGACGACATCGTCACCGTACTGCGGGCCTCGATGGCCCAACCGCGGCCGGGCAGAGTCTACAACGTCTGCGACGACGAGGCGGCCCCGCCCCAGGACGTAGTGGCTTTTGCTTGCGAGCTGCTGGGCCTGCCGGTGCCGCCGCTGGTGCCTTTCGCCACGGCCGATTTGAGCCCCCTGGCGCGCTACTTCTATGCCGACAACAAGCGCGTGCGCAACGGTCGCATCAAACAGGAGCTGGGCGTGGAATTGAAATACCCCAATTACCGAGCCGGACTCAGGGCGATCCTCGACACAAGTGCTCGACGTTAGCGCAAAGTCGGGCGATGCCGGCGGAAAAATTAGGGACAGGGACCTATTTCAGGCAGGGAGGCGGTTTCTTAACTATTGCAAATCTCTCGTCTTAACGAACCTCAATTAAGGGGACATAATTACATAATTAAGGGGACAGGGACCTATTTCTGGACGCAATTGTAGGGCGGCGCGCTCGGGGAGGTCGTTCAGGGTGTTTCCCGGCACAAGTCCTCGACGCTAGCGCAAAGCCGGGCGATGTCATCGGGTTCCGACAGGCGATGGTCGCCGTTCTTAACCAGGGTGAGCACGACATCGTCGCTCGTCAGTGCCTCGGTGATCCGTAGCGCGTGGCGCCAGGGCACGTCGGGGTCTTGCATGCCCTGCAGAATGCGCACCGGACAATTTATCTCGATGGGACCATCCAGAATCAGGTGCTGGCGCCCTTCTTCGATCAGCTTCATGGCGATGGTGTAGGGCCCGTCGTCGTAGTCGCTGGGAGCATAATAAACGCCATCGCGCTCCAGCGTGGCCCGGATGTCGGCATCGAATTCGTCCCACATCAGGACCTTGGTGGCATCGGGCGCGGCGGCGATGCCGACCAGGCCGGCCAGCCGCTGGGGCCGGTCGAGGGCGGCCAGCAGGGCCACCCAGCCGCCCATGCTGGAGCCCACCAACACCTGCGGGCCGTCACAGAGCTCGTCGAGCACGGCCACGGCGTCTTGGCGCCAGCGCCCCACGGTGGCCTCGGCGATGTCGCCCGAGGACTGGCCGTGGGCAAAATGATCGAAGCGCAGAAAGGCGCGGCCCGCCTCGCGGCAGTGCGCCTCCAGCGCCAGGGCCTTGGTGCCCTCCATGTCGGACATGAAGCCGCCCAGAAAAACCACGCCGGGTGACTTGCCCGCGAGGCGATGATAGGCGATGGTGGCCCCGTCCGGGCGTTCGAGCACATCCGGCCGGGGCAAGGTCGTAGTGGGAATAGTCATGCCTTCATCTCAGCGGGAGGCCGGCGGGGCGTCAAGCCTGACGGCCATCGAAGGCGGCGCCGGGCGGGCCCTGCCCGGCGCGGGGCCGGCACCGGTGGTGTTGCAGGTGCTGCCGGCGTTGGAGAGCGGTGGCGTCGAACGCGGCACCGTCGACATGGCGGCGGCGCTCTCGCGTACCGGTTGGACGGCCATCGTGGCTTCGGCCGGCGGCCCCATGGTGCACGAAGTCGAACGCGCCGGTGCCCAACACGTGACGCTGCGCCTGGATGCCAAGACGCCGCTGGCGCTGCACGAAAACGCCGGCCTGCTGACAGCCCTGATGTACGACCACAAGGTCGACATCATCCACGCCCGCAGCAGGGCGCCTGCCTGGAGCGCACTGCTGGCGGCGCGGCGCAGCCGGGCCCACCTGGTCACCACCTTTCACGGCACCTACGGCGCCGGCAACGCCATCAAGCGCTTTTACAACTCGGTCATGACCAAGGGCCAACGCGTGATCGCCATCTCCGACTTCATCGCCGGTCACGTGCGCCAGACTTACGGCATCGATGACGAGCGCCTGGTCACCATTCCGCGCGGCATCGACACTCGCATCTTCAACCCGGCCGGTGTCAGTGCCGAACGCATCATCCAATTGGCCAAGGCCTGGCGCCTCACCGACGGCCTGACAGATGGCCTGCCGGTGGTCATGTTGCCCGGCCGGCTGACCCGCTGGAAGGGCCAGACGGTACTGATCGAAGCTCTGGCCAAGCTCGGCCGGCGCGACCTGCGCGGCGTGTTGGTGGGCGGCGACCAGGGCCGCCAGCGCTATCGCCAGGAGCTCGAACGAATGGTCTCGGAACGCGGCCTGGGTGACGTCGTGCGGATCGTCGACCACTGCCGCGACATGGCGGCGGCCTACATGCTGGCAGATGTCGTGGTCTCGGCCTCGACCGATCCCGAGGCCTTCGGCCGGGTCTCCGTCGAGGCCCAGGCCATGGGCCGGCCGGTGGTCGTCACCAACCACGGCGCTACGCGCGAAACGATGCTGCCAGGCCGCACCGGCTGGCAGGTGCCACCGGACGATCCTGCGGCCCTGGCCGCGGCACTCGATCAGGCGCTGGCGCTGGACGAGGCCGCCCGGCGCCAGATGGCCGAAACGGCGCGGGCCCACGTGGAGGCCCATTTCGGCGTCGAGCTGATGCAAAGCCGCACCATGGAGCTTTACCAGGACTTGCTGCAAAGCCGGCTCAAGGGAGTGGCGTGACAGCCGAACCCCCGATCCTGGTCATCAAGCTGGCCGCGCTGGGCGATTTCGCCCAAGCCATCGGCCCCTTCAAGGCCATCCGGGCGCACCACCTGGGGACGCCTCTGGTGCTGCTCACCACGGCGCCCTACGCAGAACTGGCTCGGACCTCGGGGCTGTTCGAGGATATCTGGATCGACAGTCGGCCGGGGCTGCTGGAAATTGGCGCCTGGTTGACGCTGCGCCGTCGCCTCAACGCCGCCGGCTTCGCCCGGGTCTACGATCTCCAGACCTCGAACCGCACCGGTTTTTATTTCCGCCTGATGCAGCCGAAGCCCGAATGGTCGGGCATCGCCGGCGGTTGCTCGCACCCCCACGCCAACCCCGACCGCGACCATATGCACACCATCGAGCGCCAGGCCGAGCAGCTTGCCTTGGCCGGCATCGACCACATTCCCCCGGCCGATCTCAACTGGGTGACAGCCGATACCGATCGCTTCGCCATTACCAGGCCCTATGCGGTTCTCATCCCCGGCGGCTCGGCCCACCGTCCGGCCAAGCGTTGGCCGGCCGAGCGTTTCGCCATCCTCGCTGAAGGCCTGGCCGCCGGCGGCCTCCAGCCGGTGGTATTGGGTGGCGGTGACGAGATCGCGCTGACGCAGCGGGTAGCTGGCGAGGCCGGTCTGGATTTGGGCGGCCGCACCGATCTGTTCGACGTCGTCGGACTGTGTCGCGACGCCGAGCTGGTGATCGGCAACGACAGCGGCCCCTTGCACTTGGCGGCCATCACCGGCCGCCCCACCGTGGTGCTCTTCTCGGCGGCCTCCGACCCGGCGCTCTGCGCTCCGCGCGGCCAGGCGGTAAGGGTCATCCACCGTCAGCGCCTCGACGATCTGGCGGTCGATGAAGTCCTGGCCGCCGCCGACCTGGGCTGAGTCTCAAGTTTTGCAAATGGCGCGCAACGCCTGCCAGTCGGCGCGCGGCATGGCTTTGCCGCGGCCCAGGATGCCGCCCACGGCCTCGCCTTTGGTTGCCGCCTGCGCGCGTTCCTCGAGCGGCGGGTGGGTGGAGAGGTAACTCAGTGCGCTGCCGGTCTCGGCGGATCCGTGTTCCGCTTCCAACCGGCGGAAGAAATCGGCCATGCCTTGGCGGCTGATGCCGGCGCGCTCCAGGATGCGACGGGCGGCCTCGTCGGCGACGCGTTCGTGCTCGCGGGTGTTGGCGAATTCGAGCAGCAGTGCCCCGGCGCCAGCCGCGGCATCGCTGAGGCCGGGGGCGCTGGTGGCGCCCAGGCTCATGGCCGCGACAACCATCTGATAGCCCCGCCGCCGGATCAGGCCCTGCAGAGGATGGCGGGCTATGACGTGGCCCATCTCGTGGGCCAATACGCCCGCCACCTCGTCGGCCGAATCTGCCTCCTCGATGAGACCGTGCAGAAACACGATGTGGCCGCCCGGCAGCGCAAAAGCGTTGACCATTTCGTGGTCGAGCACGTGAACCAGGAAAGGCTCGCGGCTGTCCGCCGCCGCCACTAGGCGGGCCAGCAAGGCCTCGAGGGCACGGCTGCCGGCGGCCTGCTTGCAGGTCCGGCCCAATGCTTCGAACTGCTGCAGCGTCTGCCGCCCCAGCGCCTGGCTCCAGGCCGGCGGCAGCGCCCGGGCCAGCGGCCCGGCGAAGCTCGGCAGGAGCGCCAGGGCGCCGACCAGGACGGCCAAGGCGGCCACGGCGACCAGTACCAGGTGCCGCGGCACCCGGCCCCGAGTGGCGGTCGGCAACTTGGCGTGACGTTCCAGGCTAGCCAGCAAGACCGGGTCATTGAAGCTGAGCCTGGCATCGGGGGAGCCGACGCAGCCCAACCGCACGCTACCCCGGGCACCTCGGCGCTCGATCAGGCGGATGTCGGTCAGCGGCCAGAGCATGGTGCGGCCGCTGTCCCGGTCCTTGAGGGCGAGCGACGAGGCAGCGAGGACGATGTCCACCTCTCGGGCCTTGGCTGAGGCGCCGTCGAAAAAACGCCCGCTGGTCACCTTTTCGTCACTCTATACCGCGCCGACGTCGAAGGCGTCGGCCAGGCCCTCGCCGATGCCCGGCCGTTCGGCGGCGGACTGGGCGATGGCCTCGAAGTCGATGCCCTCGGGCAGGCCGATGTGCTCGGTTATCAGTCTGACCATGCGCAGTTGGGTAATGGGTTGGCCCAGCCCCAGCGTGACCAGGACCAGCAGCAGGTTGAGCAGGAGGAAGCCTATCAGGCGGCCCGGGCGGACGGTGAAGGCGAAGCTCTGGCCTTCGTAGCGCGTGTGCCGGGAGAGATGTTCGAGCGCCGCCGACTTGTACCAGGCGTAGGAGATTCCCAGCGTCGGCAAGAACAGCAGCCAGGCGACGAGAAAGGGCTTGTACAGCGGCCCTACGGGGGCCTGGAAGCTGAACGGCCGGTTGCCGAACCAGGTGTTGTTCCAATGAAACGACCAGCGCTTGAGATGCCAATAGGGCAGCGCCAGACCCAGCGATAGAACGCCGGTGACCACATAGCCGACGAAGAGCCAGGCGAAACGCAGGCTGGAGCCCGTTTGGGCGAAACGGATGCCGCGCCAGACGCTACGGCTCAGGCGATAGCGCCGGGCTCGATAGAGAGCGACACCGATGAGG
The DNA here is from genome assembly GCA_002690215.1 of Rhodospirillaceae bacterium. Taxonomy (GTDB): domain Bacteria; phylum Pseudomonadota; class Alphaproteobacteria; order UBA2966; family UBA2966. The sequence continues at coordinate 9,781 of NZDS01000002.1, forward strand.
TAGACGATCAGGAAATTGAGAATCCACTGGACCAGGACGGCTATTTCCGGCAGCTCCACCGCCAACCATTGGCTCAGCAACGCGAAGACAATGGAAAGCGGTAGCAGGATGGCAAAAAAGACGATCAGAAAACCGACGAACAGCTCACCGCCGGTGCCGGTATATTCGGCCGCGTCGCCCTGGTACTCGGTATGGCTCCAGAGGTAGCGCCGGATGCGGGTACGGGCCCAGAAACGCCAGATGCCTAGCGTCAGAAGGGTAAGAAGGAAGTTGACCAGGATGATGACCCAGAGCTCTCCCGTCCGGCCGACGAACTCCGGCGCTGCCGCCGACGTCGTTTGGGCCACGTCGCGGCGGCCGAAGGTCTGCGGGGGGGTGTCCGACATGGCACAATTGTATACCAGATCGACAACCACCGGCAGTCTCCGTGCCGGCTTGACAGCACCCGCACAAGCGTTAGGTTGCGCGCTTTCCCAACCCGCGACGGCGGGACACTAGGCGGAACAAAAGAAAATGGTCGCGATTACGCTCCCCGACGGATCCGTTCGGGACTACGAAGCCGCCCCCAGCGGCGGCCAAATCGCCGCCGACATCGGCCCCGGCTTGGCCAAGGCAGCGCTGGCGGTGCGCGTCGACGACGCGCTGTGGGATCTTGGCCGGCCCATCGAGGTCGATGCCACGGTTGCCATCGTCACCGCCAAGGACGACGACGAAACGGTGCTGGGCCTTATTCGCCACGACGCCGCCCACGCCCTCGCCGAGGCCGCCAAGGAGCTTTACCCCGATGTCCAGGTGACCATCGGCCCTAACATCGACGACGGATTTTATTACGATTTTTCGCGCGGCGAGCCTTTCACGCCCGAGGACCTGGAAAAGCTCGAGGCGCGCATGCACAAGATCGTCGACCGCGACGAGGAAATCGTGCGCGAGGTCTGGCAGCGCGACGCCGCCATAGCCTGGTTCCAGGAACGCGGCGAGAGCTACAAGGCCGAGATCATCGCCGACCTGCCGCCCGACGAGGCCATCACGGTCTATCGCCAGGGCGATTTCGTCGACCTCTGCCGCGGCCCGCATTTGCCGTCGACGGGCAAGCTGGGCCGGGCCTTCAAGCTAATGAAGGTGGCCGGAGCCTATTGGCGCGGCGATTCGCGAAACGAGATGCTACAGCGCGTCTACGGCACCGCCTGGCGTACGGAAAAGGAGCTCAAGGCCTATCTGCGGCGCCTCGAAGAAGCCGAGCGCCGCGACCACCGGCGCCTCGGCCGCGAGCTCAACCTCTTCCATTTCCAGGAGGAGGCCGCCGGCATGGCTTTTTGGCACCCCAAGGGTTGGACGCTGTGGCGCTCGGTCGAAGCCTACATGCGCAACCGCCTGCAGGGTGCCGGCTACGTCGAGGTCAAGACGCCGCAGCTCGTCGACCGCTCGTTGTGGGAAGCCTCGGGGCACTGGGAGAAGTTTCGCGAGCACATGTACACCTCGGAATTCGAGGACCGGGTCTACGCACTCAAGCCCATGAACTGCCCCTGCCACGTGCAGATTTTCCGCCAGGGCCTGAAAAGCTACCGCGACCTGCCGCTGCGCATGGCCGAATTCGGGTCCTGCCACCGCTACGAGCCCTCGGGCGCGCTGCATGGCCTGATGCGGGTGCGAAACTTCGTCCAGGACGATGCCCACATCTTCTGCACCGAGGACCAGATCGTCTCGGAAACCGAGCAGTTCTGTGCCCTGGCGTTGTCGATCTACCGCGATTTCGGCTTCGAAGACGTGCGCGTCAAGCTGGCCGACCGGCCACCGGTGCGGGCTGGCAGCGATGCCATCTGGGACAAGGCGGAAAAGGCGCTGGGCGATGCCGTCGAGGCGGTCGGGCTGGAATACCAGCTCAATCCCGGCGACGGCGCCTNCTACGGCCCCAAACTCGACTTCTACCTCACCGACACCATCGGCCGCGAATGGCAGTGCGGCACCCTGCAGGTCGATTTCGTGCTGCCCGAACGTCTGGGCGCCAACTACGTTGGCGAGGACAGCGCCCGCCACCAGCCGGTCATGCTGCACCGCGCCATCCTGGGTTCGCTGGAGCGCTTCATCGGCATTTTGATCGAGGAGCATGAGGGCAAATTCCCGCTGTGGCTGGCGCCGGTGCAAGTCGTGGTGACGACGATCACCAGCGACGGCGACGACTATGCCCGCGACGTGGCGGCCAGGCTGGGCGAGGCCGGGTTGCGGGTCGAGCTCGACCTGAGCAACGAAAAGATCAATTACAAGGTGCGCCAGCATTCGCTGGCCAAGGTGCCGGCCATCATCGCCATCGGCAAGCGCGAGGCGGCCGAGGGCAGCGTGGCGTTGCGCCGGCTTGGCGACAAGGGCCAACAAAGCCTTGAACTCGAAGAGGCGCTAGTTAAACTTAAGTCGGAAGCCCGGATGCCCGGGACTAACTAAGAGCAAGAACAACGGCGAAGCTTAGCGACAACAAACAAGGAGTACGATAGATCGCAAGAAGACCGATGATGGCGCCGCCGACCCGCGAGGGTCCGCGCGTCAACGAGATGATCGACGATGCCCAGGTCAGGCTGGTCGATCAGGAAGGCAACATGGTAGGCGTTGTGACCGTCGAGACTGCACGAGAGACCGCCGCCGAGGCGGGGCTCGATCTGGTGGAAGTGGCGCCCGGCGCCGAGCCGCCGGTCTGCAAGATCCTCGANTACGGCAANTTCAAGTACCAGGCCCAGAAAAAGGCCAACGTTGCCCGCAAAAANCAGAAAACCACCGANCTCAAAGAAATCAAGATGCGCCCCGGCATCGACACCCATGANTACGACGTCAAGNTGCGCTCGATCGTCAAGTTCATCGNCAACGGTGACAAGGTCAANGTGACGCTGCGNTTTCGCGGCCGCGAGATGGTGCACCTCGATCTCGGCATGAAGGTGCTCGACAGAGTTCGGGACGAGGTCGACGAAATCGCCAAGGTTGAGCAATTCCCGGTGATGGAAGGCCGCCTGATGACCATGGTCATCGCACCGAAATAGGCGGGTTGATCGGGGCAGGCGGAGCGCCAGCCCCGATGGCCTGCGCCGGATCGCTGTAGGAGTCCGCCAAGGCCTCGGCCATGGCGACGGCCAGCGGCGTGGGGCGGAATTCGGGCAGAGCCCGAGCTAGCTTGCTGCCGTCGATGGCGTGGGAGACACGCCAGAGATATGACATCTCCGCCACCTCCCGGAACTGCGGAACGACCATCCCGGCGAGCCGCACCAGCGGCCAGGGTAGGCCGTTGACTTTCAGCGACTGCCCGGCGGCGCTTTCGATGGCGGCAACCAACTCACCGCCGCTCAGTGAATACCCGGCGAATCCGAATTCCTCGAAGCGGGCCCAACCCGCACGCCGCTCCGCCAGGCCGACCATGGCGCGGGCCATGTCGGGGAGAAAGGCCCAGGCGTGGACACGGTCCAGCGGCCCGGGGTACATCAGCCGCCGCCGATCGATCTTGGCTGTGATGTGGCTGTCGAACCAGTTTCCCGTCTTCTGGCGTTCGATGAAGTCGCCGGCCCGCAGAACGATGGTCGGCACGTCGGCCCGGGCAAAGGATTGCTCCATCTCGCAGCGCAACCGGCCCTTGCGGCTTGTCGGGCGTTGCGGCGTCCGCTCGTCGAGACGTTGGGGCATGTCGGCGCCGTAGTTATAGACGTTTCCCGGAATCATAACCGTCGCCCCCGTGGCCTGCGCCGCGGCGATGACGTTTGCGCTGAGGCGCGGCAGGTCATGCCGCCAGCGCGGGTAGGGCGGGTTCAAGGCATTGACGATGACGTCAGCGTCCCGGGTCGCGGCAACAAGCGTAGTGGCATCGAAGGCATCGCCGGTAAATGTTTCCGCGGCCCCTGAATCGATGTTAGTGCGGGCCAGAGCACGGACCCGCCAGCCCGCTGCATGAAAGGCTGCGACAGCGGCACGCCCGAAACGCCCCCTGGCTCCCAAAACGACGACTTGTCCCGGCATGGCGTTCTCCTTTGCGGCTTGGTTGGACTTGACGAGGCAAACATAAACATTCGATATTGGATTGCGATTATATGTTTTCGGCTACCAGCCATTCAAATTTGCATAGGACGATGAATCTATGGCATTCGATTGGAGCCATCTGCAAACCTTCGTCGCGGTGGCCGAAGAGGGTTCGCT
>NZDS01000003.1 GCA_002690215.1 Rhodospirillaceae bacterium
GTCTGGTAGCGCCCGAGATTATTGCCATCATCCCGCCTGGCGCCACCCGCATCTATGCCGGCAAGGCCAGCGGCCGCCATCATCTGCCGCAAGACGAGATCAATGCGTTGCTGCTCAAGCTGGCTCGGGCCGGCCGCCGCGTGGTGCGGCTCAAGGGCGGCGATCCGTTCATCTTTGGCCGCGGCAGCGAAGAGGTCGAGTTCCTGGCCGAGGCGGGCGTGCGCTTCGAGGTCGTGCCGGGCATCAGCGCGGCCTCAGGCTGCGCCAGCTATCTCGGCATTCCGCTGACCCACCGCGGCCTGGCCAGCGGTGTGCGCTTCGTCACCGGCCATGCCCGTGACGACCGTGAGCTGGACCTCGACTGGCAGGGTCTGGCCGATATCGACACCACGCTGGTGATCTACATGGGATTGGGCCAACTGGCCGAGATATCCCGCCGGCTGATCGCTGCCGGGCTGCCGGCCTCGACCCCGGCGGCGGCCATCGAGCGCGGCACCACGGCGGCCCAGCGCCGCACCTTGGCGACGCTCGACGAGCTGCCCGCGGCGGCGGCCGGGCTGGAGCCGCCCACTCTAATCGTCATCGGCCGCGTGGTTTCGCTGGCCGGGACTCTGGACTGGTTCGAGGCCGATAGCGGTACGGAGGAGAGCGGTGACGTGGCGGTTCGGGCCTAGTTTCGCAGTCTTTGTTTCGGCTTTGCTGCTGCTGACTTCCAGCGCTGCCCTGGCCGACGACGCCATTGTGAAATTGCGCCAAAGCGAGCTCGAAAATCTTTTCGAACAGGACTGCGGCTCCTGCCACGGCCTGACGCGCAAGGGCGGACTGGGCTCGCCATTGCTGCCAGAGGCCCTGGCAGACAAATCTGACGAGGTGCTGGTGGAAATCATTCTCGACGGCCTGCCCGGCACAGCCATGCCGCCTTGGCGCCCCTTCCTCACCGTGGCAGAGGCGAGCTATATCGTTGGCCTGATGCGAAAGCCAAAGCCATGATCGTCCGTCCCGTTCTTTGCTTGGCGCTGATGCTGCTGGCGGCCTGCGTGGCGCCGCGCGGCACAGGTGATCTGGGTATCGTCGTCGAACGGGCCGCAGGCAGCCTGCTGGTGGTCGACACCACGACGCGGCAGCCGATCGCCAGTGTGGCCGGGCTGGGCGACCTCAGCCATGCCTCGGCCGTCTATTCCCGAGACGGCCGTTACGCCTACGTTTTCGGCCGCGATGGTGGGCTCAGCAAAGTCGACTTGTTGACCGCCCGCATGGCGCTTCGAGTGGTTCAGGCCGGCAACTCGATCGGTGGCGCCATCTCCCAGGACGGCCGCCTGGTGGCGGTCTCCAACTACAAGCCCGGCGGCGTCAAGGTTTTCGACGCGGAGACCCTGGAGCTGCTGGCCGACATCCCGGCCACTTTTGCAGGCGGCGCGCGATCCAAAGTGGTCGGCCTGGTCGATGCGCCCGGCAACCACTTCGTCTTCAGCCTGTGGGATGGTGGCGAAATCTGGATCGCCGACATGGCCGATCCTCGGGCCCCGAAAATCACCCGCTTCGAAGACGTAGGAGACCGTCCCTACGATGGTCTGATCACGCCCGACGGGCGCTACTATATCGCCGGTCTGTTTGGCGAGGACGGCATGGCGCTATTGGATCTTTGGTACCCCGAGCAGGGCGTGCGCCGCATCCTCGACGGCTATGGCCGCGGCGGCAAGAAGATGCCGGTCTACAAGATGCCCCACCTAGAGGGCTGGGCCATGGCCGGTGGCCTCGCCTTCGTGCCGGCCATCGGCCTGAACGAGGTGCTGCTGGTAGATAGTGCGGATTGGCGTGAGGCCGGTCGTATCGCGGTGCACGGCCAGCCGGTGTTCGTCATGGCCCGGCCCGACGGCCGCCAGGTCTGGGTAAATTTCGCCTTCCCCAACAACGACACTGTGCAGGTCATCGATGTGCCCTCGAGGCGCATCGTGCGCACTCTGAAGCCGGGCAAGGCGGTGCTGCACATGGAATTCACGCCGCGTGGCGAGGCCGTTTGGGTGTCGGTGCGGGACGCCAATTTGGTCCGAGTCTATGATACTCAAAGCTTCCGCGAACTCACCGCCTTCCCGGCGGGCAAGCCGAGCGGCATCTTCTTCAGCGCCCGGGCCCACCGCATCGGGCTCTAGCAACAAACCCGAAGGAATCAAGTGCGCGACCTCGACCGCCATCTGCTCAACGATTTCCAGCGCGGCTTTCCCCTGGCGGTGCGGCCCTTTGCCGTCATCGCCGAGCAGCTCGGCAGCAGCGAGGCCGAGGTCATCGAGGCCTTTGCCGAGCTGACCCAGGCCGACATCGTCAGCCGCATCGGCGCCGCCGTGGCCACCGGCTCGGCCGGTGCCAGCACCCTGGCCGCCCTGGCCGTACCGCCCGAGCGCCTGGAGGCGGTGGCCGAGCTGGTCTCGGGCTACGACGAGGTCAACCACAACTACGAACGTGAGCACAGGCTCAATCTCTGGTTCGTGGTCACCGCTGCCGACCAAGGCGAACTCCGGCGGGTGCTCGACGATATCGAAGCGCGTAGCGGTCTCGAAGTCCTCGATCTGCCCATGGAGGCCGCCTACCACATCGACCTCGGTTTCGAGCTTGACTGGGAGGACGAGGCGTGAGGCTCGACGATCGCGACCGTGACCTGCTGGCGTTGCTGGCCGACGGCTTGGCGCTGGTGCCCCGGCCCTACGCCGAGTTGGGCGCGCGTTTGGGGCTCGACGAGGCAGCCGTCATGATCCGCCTGACGGCGCTTCTGGAGGCCGGCGTGTTGCGCCGTTTGGGCGTCATCGTCAACCACCACGCGCTGGGCTACCGGGCCAACGCCATGGTGGTCTGGGACCTGCCCGACGAACGTATCGATATCATGGGCAAGGCCATCGGCGAGCAGCCCTTTGTCACGCTCTGCTATCGCCGCCCTCGCCGNTCGGGCTGGCCCTACAACCTCTTCAGCATGATCCACGGCCGCGACCGCGATACCGTCATGTCCCAGCTCGCCGGCATGATCGCGGCCTTGGGCCTGGAGGGGGCGGCGCACGAAGTGCTCTTCAGCCGCCGACGCTTCAAGCAGAAGGGCGCCCGCTACCGCCGGCTGCCGGCAGCCGCGGAAGGGCAGGAGGCGCGGCGGTGACGGCGCTGGACCCCATCGACCGGGCCATCGTCAACGGCCTGCAGGGAGGATTCCCGATCTCTGACCGGCCCTATGCCGAGGCGGCAGCGACACTCGGTCTCGAGGAAGACGTGCTGATCGATCGCCTCGACGGATTGCTCGAACGTGGCGTGCTCAGCCGTTTCGGGCCGCTTTACGACATCGAGCGCTGCGGCGGCAGTTTCGTGCTTTGTGCTCTCGAGGTGCCGGAGCATGATTTCGAGCGCCTCGCCGAAGTTGTCAATGGCTTCGAACAGGTGGCCCACAACTATCAGCGCGATGACCCCTTGAACATGTGGTTCGTGGTGGCGGTGGAATCCCCCGAGGGGGCCGATGAAGCCATCGCCGCCATTGGTGAGGCCACCGGGCTCGAGGTGCAGGCTTTTCCCAAGCTCGATACCTTCTACATCGGCTTTTTCGTCGAGGTTTGAGATGGCTGCATTGGATGCCGTCGATCGCCGTCTGCTCGTCGCCACCCAGGGCGGTCTGCCGTTGGTGGCCGAGCCCTACGCGGCCGTCGCCGAGGCTGTCGGCATCGCGCCGGACGAGGTCCAGGAGCGGCTGCGGGCGATGTTGGAATCCGGTGTCGTGCGCCGCATCGGCGTGGTGCCTAACCACTATGCCTTGGGATTCAAAGCCAACGGCATGAGCGTCTGGGACGTTCCCGACTCCGAAGTGGCGGCGCTGGGCCCGGAAATCGGCGGCCTCGACTATGTTAGTCATTGTTATCGGCGGCCGCGCCGCGCCGGCTGGCCTTACAATCTGTTTGCCATGGTGCACGGCCGCGACCGCGACGAGGTTGAGGCCAAAGTAGCCGACCTGGCCGATCGCCTGGCGGGACGTTCACGCCGCCACAAGGTGCTCTACAGCACCCGTATCCTCAAGAAAACCGGCCTCAGGATTGCGAGCTAGATCGTGTTCCGCATCAGCCAGTTCATGCGCGAGATCGAAACTCCAGGGCCGACCGGACCGCGCCGCAACCCGCCTGGCCCGGTGGTGGTTTGGAATTTGATTCGGCGCTGCAATCTCACCTGCAAACACTGCTATTCGCTGTCGGTCGACAAGGATTTTCCGGGCGAGCTGAGCGCTGAGGAAGTGGTGGCGGTGATGCAGGACCTGCGGGCCTTCGGTGTGCCGGTCTTGATCCTGTCGGGCGGCGAGCCGTTGCTGCGGCCGGATATCTTCGAGCTCTCCCGGCACGCCAAGGAGCTCGGCTTTTACGTCGGGCTTTCCTCAAACGGCACTCTGATCGACGCCGCCATGGCGGCCGAGATCGCCAAAGTGGGTTATGACTATGTGGGGGTGAGCCTGGACGGCATCGGCACCACGCACGATACCTTCCGCCGCCGTGAAGGCGCCTTTGATGAGGCGCTCGCCGGCATCCGCCTTTGCCGCGAGACCGGCGTCAAGGTGGGGCTGCGCTTCACCATGACCCAGGACAACGAGGGCGAACTGCCGTCGCTGCTCGATCTGCTGGTGGCCGAGGACCTCGACCGCTTCTATTTCTCGCATCTCAACTATGCCGGTCGGGGCAACCACAACCGGGCCAGCGACTCCGTGCTGCAATCCAGCCGCCGCGCCATGGACATTTTGTTCGAACGTGCGCTGGCCGATCGGCGCGACGGCCAGGATCGCGAATACGTCAGCGGCAACAACGATGCCGACGGGGTGTATTTTCTGTTTTGGGTGCAGCAGCGTTTCCCCGAGGTGGCCGAGCACGTGCGGGCCAAGCTGGAGCAGTGGGGCGGCAATTCCAGTGGTGTCAACATCGCCAATATCGACAACGTGGGCGAGGTGCATCCCGACACCATGTGGTGGCACCACTCCTTGGGCAACGTGCGCAAGCGCCCGTTTTCTGAGATCTGGAGCCAGACCGACGATCCGCTGATGCTGGGCCTGCGGCAACGACCGCGGCCGCTGGGCGGTCGCTGCGGGTTGTGCCCTCAGGTCGCCATTTGTGGTGGCAATACGCGGGTGCGGGCGGCCCAGCTTACCGGCGATCCCTGGGCTGAGGATCCGGCCTGCTATCTCGACGATGACGAGCTTGGCATCGAAGGCGGCGGCGAACGTCTGGGCATGATTTCCTTCAGTGCAGGCCGCGAGAGGGCGTGAGATGAGGTTTTTTGTTGTGCTGGCGGCCCTGACGGTGGCCTTCGTTTTTCCCGCGAACGCCGCCGTTGACAACACCGCGGCGAACTATGCCGAACATTGCGCCGAGTGCCACGGCGCCGTCCGGCTGGGCGGCATGGGGCCGGCGCTGTTGCCCGAAAACCTGCGCCGGCTGCACAAGTCTAAGGCGGCCGGCGTTATCGCCGCCGGCCGTCCGGCTACCCAGATGCAGGGCTTCGCCGAGTATCTCAGCGAGGCCGAGATCGAGGCCCTGGTGGCTTTCATCTACAAACCGCTGCCCAAGCTGCCCGAGTGGGGCGAGGCGGAGATCCAGAAATCGCGGATCCTGCATGCCGACACCGGTGCCCTGCCTCAGAAGCCGGTGCACGACGCCGATCCGCTAAATCTCTTCACCGTGGTGGAGACCGGTGATCACCATGCCACCATTCTGGACGGTGATCGATTCGAGCCGCTGGCGCGCTTTCCAACCCATTTCGCGGTGCATGGCGGTGCCAAGTACACCCCCGACGGACGCTTCGTCTTTCTCGCTTCACGCGACGGCTGGATCTCCAAGTTCGACCTCTACGGCCTCAAGCTGATCGCCGAGGTGCGGGCCGGCATCAATACCCGCAACGTTGCCGTCTCGGCCGACGGCAAGTGGCTGGCGGTGGGCAACATGCTGCCCCACAACATCGTCATCCTGGATGCCGAGGACCTGTGGCCCAAGAAGATCATCCCGGTGGTCGGCGACAAACAGCAGACTTCGCGGGTCAGCGCCGTCTACACTGCGCCCCCTCGCCAGAGCTTCATCGTCGCCCTCAAGGATCTGCCCGAGATCTGGGAGATCTCCTACGATCCCGAGGCCAAGGTGGCCAAGGGCCTGATACACAGCTACCGCGAGGAAGAAGGCTACTTCGACAAGAGTCCCTTCCCGGTGCGGCGCATCCGGCTCGACGACTACCTCGACGATTTCTTCTTCGACCAGCAATACGCCAACCTGATCGGTGCCGCCCGCAACGCCCGCAACGGCCAGGTTGTGAATCTCAATGTGGGACGCAAGATCGCCGACATCGCGCTGGCCGCCATGCCGCATCTGGGCTCCGGCATCACCTGGGAATACCAGGGTCGCACGGTGCTGGCGACGCCGCACCTCAAGGGGGGCCGGGTCAGTGTCATCGACACCCGGGACTGGCGTACCGTGCATGAGATAAAGACGCTCGGCCCGGGATTTTTCATGCGCAGCCACGAGCAAACACCCTACGCCTGGGTCGACGTCTTTTTCGGACCCAACAAGGACGTCATCCACGTTATCGACA
>NZDS01000004.1 GCA_002690215.1 Rhodospirillaceae bacterium
GCCAACCACTCCATCAACTCCTCAACATATTGATTCTTATAGCATAATCTCCATCTCAGGGCATCGATTAACGAGTTCATCTGGGAAATGGGGGATTGACTCGCCCCACACGAGACACGAACATCAACCCAAATTCAGGGGTGGCGAGCCCTTCGGACTCTGCTGCCCGCGTCCAATTGGGGCGATTTCTGTCTCGGGCGGACACGCTAGCCGGCGCGCAAGATCGGCCTCACACGGGAGGGAGACAACAAAAATGCGTGTGAAATTACTCCTGTCAGTACTGGCCGTCGCGGCCGTCGCCGCACTGCCCGCACAAACACCTGCGCAAGCCAAGGAACTCAAGTTTGCCTTTCAAGGCACCCTCAACTCGCTTGACCCCTACAATCTGAACGAAACTTTTCACCTGGGTTTTCAGGGCAACATCTACGAGGGCTTGGTCCGCCGTGGCGGCGACCTCAAGATCGAGCCCGCGCTCGCCACCAGTTGGGAGGTCATGGAGCCGACGCGCTGGCGCTTTCATCTGCGCAAGGGCGTCAAGTTCCACGACGGCTCGCCCTTTACGGCCGATGACGTGCTCTTTTCGGCCGATCGCTCGCGGGCCGAGGGGTCCGACGTTAAGACCCGCATCGCCGCCGATACCAAGGTGATCAAGGTCGACGACCACACCGTCGATTTCATCACTTCGAAGCCCAACCCGATCATCTTTTTCGAGTGGGGCACTTGGTACATCATGTCCAAGTCCTGGGCCGAAAAGAACAATGCGGTGAAGCCGCAGGCCATGAGCAAGGACGAGGAAAACTACGCCACCCGCCACGCCAACGGCACCGGCCCCTTCATGCTGGTGAGCCACGAATCGGGCGTCAAGACGGTGGCCGAGGTCAATCCCAATTGGTGGGACAACGCCAACAAAGAGCACAACCTCACCAAGATCATCTTCACGCCGATCGGCTCCGACGCCACGCGCGTTGCGGCGCTGCTCTCGGGTCAGGTCGACATGGCCTATCCGGTGCCGGTGCAGGACCAGAAGCGGGTCGATTCCAACAGTGGCACCCGCATGTTGGTGGGACCGGAGCTCAGGACCATCTTCCTCGGCTTCGATCAACACTCGGATGAGCTTTTGTACTCCAACGTCAAGGGCAAGAATCCCTTCAAAGACAAGCGCGTGCGCGAGGCTTTCTTCCGGGCCATCGACATCAATGCCATCAAGAAAAAGGTCATGCGGGGGCTTTCCGATCCTTCGGCCCTGATGATCTCACCGGCCTTGACGTCGTTGCCCAAGGGACACTTCAAGCGCCGCTCCTTTGACCTGGCCGGGGCAAAGAAGCTGCTGGCAGATGCCGGCTATCCCAATGGCTTCGAGACCGCCATGGACTGCCCCAACGACCGCTACGTCAACGACGAAGCGATCTGCCAGGCCGTCGTCTCGATGCTGGCCAAGGCCGGCGTCAAGGTGGCGCTCAATGCCCAGCCCAAGGCCAAGTACTTCCCCAAGGTTCTGGCGCCGAACCTGGACGTCAGCTTCTACCTGCTGGGTTGGACACCGGGTAGCTTTGATTCGTGGAACGTGCTTGCCAACATCCACGGCTGCCCGCGGATGGACGCCAATTCGCCAGTCTGGAACAAGCCTGATCGTGGCAAGATCAGCAATGGCAAGTTCAACATCGGCGGCTATTGCAACCCCAAAGTCGATGCGCTGACGTCCAAAATTCTCAGCGAGACCAACCAGGACAAGCGCAACGAGATGATCAAGCAAGCCTGGGCCATGACCATCGACGATGTGGCCTACATCCCGCTCCATCAGCAAGCGCTGGCCTGGGGCGTCAAGGACAGCGTTGCGTTGGCGCAACGCCAGGACAACCAGTTCGCCTGGCGTCATGTGATGGTGAAATAGTCACCAGGCTGTGACCACAACTGCGGCCCGGATCCCGGTATCATCCCGGGGTCCGGGTTTCCTTTTGGGGCCAGGGATCTGATAGGGGGCTAACGGCACCATGCTGGCGCTCATCATCCGGCGTTTCATCCAGTCCATCGTCGTTATGCTGGTGGTGGCGCTGATCGCCTTTACGCTATTTCGCTACGTCGGCGACCCGGTGGCCATGATGGTGGGCCAGGAGACCTCGCTGATCGAGCGCGCCCAAATGCGCGAGGCCCTGGGCCTAAACGATCCGGTGCCCGTTCAGTTCGGCACGTTCGTGCTCAACACCGTTCAAGGCAATTTCGGCATTTCCTACCAAATCGGCCGGCCGGTGGCTGAGTTACTCAGCGAACGGCTGCCCGCCACCCTTGAGCTGAGCTTCATAGCGGCACTGTTTTCGCTAATCGCCGGCATACCCATGGGCGTCTATACGGCTCTCTTTCCCGATCGTTGGATGAGCAACGTCTTGCTGACCATTTCCCTGATCGGTATTGCGCTGCCCACGTTTCTCATCGGCATTTTGTTGATCCTGCTGTTTGGGGTCGTGCTGGGCTGGTTGCCAACCTTCGGCCGCGGCGACGTGGCGCAACTGGGTTGGTGGTCTACCGGCCTTTTGTCGGTCAGCGGATGGAAATCGATCATCATGCCGGCATTCACGTTGGGCATGTTCCAGCTCACCCTGATCATGCGACTGGTGCGATCCGAGATGCTGGAGGTGCTGCGCACCGACTACATCAAATTCTCCCGGGCCCGCGGCCTGTCCAACCGGGCCGTCCATTTCGGCCACGCCCTGAAGAATACGCTGGTGCCGGTGATGACCATCACCGGGCTGCAACTGGGCTCGATCATCGCCTTCGCCATCATCACCGAGACGGTCTTCCAATGGCCCGGCATGGGGCTTTTGTTCATCCAAGCCATCCAGTTCGTCGACATTCCCATCATGTCGGCTTATCTGGTGCTGATCGCCTTTTTCTTCGTTGTCATCAACCTCATCGTTGACATTCTCTACCACGTCGTCGACCCGCGGCTGCGGGTTGAGGTGCAGGCGGCCCACGGCGGCTGAGACGATGATCGCCGCCCGCATCAAGGACAACATCGAACGCTTCTTCGACAGCGACATCTATTTCAGCTTTCGCTCATCCAAGGTCACCATGATCGCCGCGGCCGTCACTGCGGCGATGCTGTTCGGCGCGCTGTTTGCCTCCTGGCTGTCGCCGCAGAACCCCTTCGATCCGGCTGCTCTGTCGCTGATGGACGCCTTCACGCCGCCGGTCTGGTACCCGGAAGGAACCTGGACCTACATGCTGGGTACCGACGACCAGGGCCGCGACATGCTGTCGGCGCTGCTTTATGGCTCGCGGGTGTCGCTGCTGGTGGGCTTTGCCTCGATCGTCTTCGCGATGGTCCTGGGCATCGGGCTGGGCCTGGTTTCGGGCTATGTGGGCGGCGCCACCGACGCCATCATCATGCGCGTCGCCGATGTTCAGATCTCCTTTCCCGCCATCCTCATAGCCCTTCTCGTCGACGGCGTACTGCGCGGCGTGCTGCCGCGCAACCAGCATGACGAACTGGCGGTCTACGTACTGGTGTTCTCCATCGGCATTAGCTATTGGGTGCATTTCGCCCGTACCGTGCGGGGCACCACCATGGTCGAGAAGAACAAGGAATACGTCCAGGCGGCGCGCGTCATCGGCGTGCATCCCTGGATGATCATGTGGCGTCACGTGCTGCCCAACGTCATGGGCCCGGTGTTGGTCATCGCCACGGTGGGCTTGGCGGTCGCTGTATTGCTCGAGGCCACGCTCAGTTTCCTCGGTGTCGGCGTGCCGCCGACCGAGCCCTCGCTGGGCACGCTCGTGCGCATCGGCAACGATTTCCTGTTCTCCGGCGAATGGTGGATCGTCATCTTTCCGGGCATGGTGCTGGCGACGCTGGTGCTGGCCGTCAATTTGCTTGGCGACTGGTTGCGCGACGCCTTGAACCCGAGACTGCGGTAGCTCATGTCGAACACGAACCAGCCGCTGCTCAGCATCGAAAATCTGCGCGTCGAGTTCCCCACTCGGCGCGGCACCCTGGTGGCCGTTGACGACGTTTCACTGCACATCGATCCTGGCGAGGTTCTGGGCGTGGTCGGCGAATCAGGAGCCGGCAAGTCGATGACCGGCAATGCCGTGATCGGCCTGCTGGAGCCGCCGGGACGGGTGGCCGCGGGCAGCATCCGACTGGGTGGCGAGCGCATCGACGATCTGCCCTACGAGGAGATGCGCAAGATCCGCGGCCGCCACATCGGTGCCATTTTTCAGGATCCCCTGACCAGCCTCAACCCGCTCTACACCGTCAGCCGCCAGCTCGTCGAAACCATCACCACGCATTTGGATGTGAGCGAAAAGGAGGCGCGCCGCCAAGCCCTGGCGCTGCTCGAGGAAGTCGGCATCCCCAGCGCCGCCGAGCGTATCGACCACTATCCCCACCAGTTTTCCGGTGGCATGCGCCAGCGCGTGGTGATTGCGCTGGCCTTGTGCGCCAATCCCCGCCTGATCATCGCTGATGAGCCGACCACGGCGCTCGACGTCTCGATCCAGGCCCAGATCATCGCCCTGCTGAAACGGCTCTGCCACGAACACCGCACGGCCGTCATGTTGGTTACCCACGACATGGGCGTGATCGCCGAGGCGGCCGACCGGGTGGCCGTGATGTACGCCGGCCGGCTGGTCGAGGTGGGTGCCGTGCGAGAGGTCGTGAAACACGCTCGCCACCCCTACACAAAAGGCCTGATGGGTTCGATCCCGGCCATCGGTCACGGCGTCGAGCGGCTTACCCAGATCGACGGCGCCATGCCGCGCTTGACTCAGATCCCGCCCGGATGTGCCTTCAACCCGCGTTGCCCCGAGGCCCAGGAGCGCTGCCGCCGCGAACGCCCTGAACTGCTGCCGGTGGAGGCCTCGCAGGTGTCGTGCTGGCTGTATGCGGAGTCAGAGGAAACCGTCGATGCCTGAGATGCCGATCCTGCAGGTCAGCGGCTTGTCGCGCTATTTCGACGTCTCGCCGCCGTTGCTCAACCGTCTCATCGAGGGCCGCGGACGCCAGGTCGTCAAGGCCGTCGACGGCGTCGATTTCGAGATCCGCCAGGGCCGTACTTTCTCGCTGGTCGGCGAATCGGGCTGTGGCAAGTCGACCGTGGCGCGGCTCATCGTCGGGCTCTACGAACCTACCGCTGGTCGCATCGATTTCGAGGGTGCCGACCTGAGCACCATCGCCCGGGCCAAAGAGCGGGCAGCCGTGCGTGGCCGCATGCAAATGATCTTCCAGGACCCTTTCGCCTCGCTCAATCCGCGCTGGCGCGTGGCCGACATCGTGGCCGAGCCGATCCGCCACCGCCGTTTGCTCAGCGGTCGTCAAGCCGTCAGCCAGCGGGTTGGCGAGCTCTTGTTGCAGGTCGGGCTGACGCCCGAGGACGGCGAAAAGTACCCGCATGAATTTTCCGGCGGTCAGCGCCAGCGTATTTCCATCGCCCGCGCCCTGGCGGGTGACCCCGATTTCCTGGTCTGCGACGAGCCCACTTCGGCGCTCGATGTTTCGGTGCAGGCCCAGATCCTCAATCTGATGAAGGAACTGCAACGTCAGTTCGGACTGACCTACCTGTTCATCTCGCACGACTTGGCGGTGGTCTACCACATCTCCGACGAGGTCGGCGTGATGTACCTGGGCCGGCTCTGCGAATGGGCCGACACGGGCACGCTCTTTGGCCGGCCGCAGCACCCCTATACGCGGTTTCTGCTCGACGCCATTCCCGACCTCGACATGACCGGCCGTCAGCGCATTCCGGTAGCCGGTGAGGTGCCAAGCCCGATCAATCCGCCTCCCGGGTGCGCCTTCCACCCACGCTGCCCCTTCGCCGACGAACGATGCAAGAGCCAGCGGCCCGAGGCGTTGCCGGCCGGTCAGGCTTTGGTGGCCTGCCACGGTGTGGAGGAAGGGCGTCTGCCCGAGGATCACAGAGCCAAACCCGGGGCGGCACCCGATCACCAATCTGCGTAGAGGAGCAATATCGATGTCGACACTATTTGTCGGGGGGCTGGTTTTTAACGGCACCGGGTCGCTACTCAAAGACCATGGCGTGATGATCGCCGAGGGGCGGGTGAAAAGCCTGTCGCCGCTGGCCGAGTTCGAAGGCTTTGCCGGTGATCGCGTCGACACCACGGGCGGCACCTTGATGCCCGGTCTTTTCGACTGCCACGTCCACCTCTGCTTCGGCGCCGAGCCCGATCCCTGGAAGGCTATGGTCGACCTGCCCGACGCCAAGATCGCGCTCAAGGCTCTGGAGAACGCCCAGAAGGCGCTGCGGGGCGGGGTCACGGCTCTGCGCGATTGCGGCGGCAAGGACTATCTCGAATTCGCCGTGCGCGACGCCTGCAACGCCGGCACCTTCACGGGGCCCACCATCCGCGCCGCCGGACGCATGATCTGCATGACCGGCGGCCATGGCAACCGTATCGGCCGTGTTGCCGATGGTGTCGACGAGGTGGTCAAGGCGGCGCGCGAGCAGATCCACGCCGGCTGCGACCTGGTAAAGATCATGGCCACCGGTGGCGTCATGACGCCGGGCGTCAACCCCGAGGACGCCCACTATAGCGCCGAGGAAATGGCTGCCGGCATCGGCGAGGCGCAGCGCTTCCACCGGCCCACGGCGAGTCACGCCCAGGGCCGCGACGGCATCCTCAACGCAGTGCGGGGCGGCATCGATTCGATCGAGCACGGCATCTTCATGGACGAGCGCTGCATCGAGGAGATGATCGAGCGCGGCACCTACCTGGTGGCCACGTTGGCCGCCATCAACAACATCGTNCTCAATGCCGACAATGGCATCCCCGACTACGTCATCGAGAAATCCGAACGTGTGCGCGAACGCCACCGCGATGCCATCGGCCTCTTCTACAAGGCCGGCGGCAAGCTGGCCCTCGGCACCGATGCCGGCACACCCTTCAACCGNCATGGTGAAAACGCCCGCGAGCTGNCTTATCTGGTCGAGGTCGGGGTCTCGCCCACGGACGCCCTGGTGGCCGCCACCAGCAATGCTGCCGCGCTCAACCGCATCGAGGACGAAGGCCGCATCGCCGACGGCACCGTCGCCGACCTGTTGCTGGTCGCCGGCAATCCGGTGGCCGACATCGAAGCCGCTGCCGACAAGGCCAACCACCGTGCCGTGATCAAGCGCGGCAGCGTCGTCGCCGGCAGCCTCGAATCCCAACCGCCCCGGGCGGCTCACTAGAGCATGTCGCGGCTAATCTGATCCATTTGACCGGCACACCAGGACCCGTGGGTAGGCGCGGTTCGCAGGGCGTAGTGGGACTACGGCCAAGAACCGCAACGCCGCCACGGGTCCTGGTGTGCCGGCCTGCGGTGACTCAAGCAAGCCATTGTGGGGCGTTGCGCGGCTTGCCCGATGCCCCACATCGCGCTGCGCCACGCGCCTACCACAATGGCTTGCTTGCGCCATCAAATGGGTCAGATTAGCCGCGACATGCTCTAGCCCAGCAGCGGTCGGGAGTGGTAAATTCCACCTAGCGCAACCAACGCCAGGGAAGCCGTGAACGAAGTCGGCAAAGAAGACCACATCGACATCGAGCCGGTGGTCGATTGGCTGGTCGCCGGTGCCCCCGGGGCGCCGCTTTCGCAGGACATTCTTATGGCCCTGGCGGAACGACTGGTCGAGCATGGCCTGCCGCTCTACCGCGCCGCCGTCTTCGTCACCACGCTGCATCCCAACGTCATGGGCCGCGGTTTCTTTTGGGTCGCGGGAGCCAAGGCGGTCGAAGTCGGCGAGGCCCCCTACAGCATCCTCGACAGCGAGGAATATCTGCGCAACCCGGTGGCTCGAGTGGTCCAAGAGGGCAATGAAATCCGCCGCCACCTGGCCGATCCTGAATGCCTCGACGATTTTCCCATGCTGGAGGGACTGCGCCAGGACGGCGTCACCGACTACGTCATTATGCCGCTCGAATTTACCAATGGCGAAATCCACGCCGGCAGTTGGAGCACGCGCCAGGAGGGCGGCTTCAGCGCAACCCAACTTGCTGCACTCAGGCGCATCCGGCCGGCGCTCTCGCGGCTGGCCGAGATCATGGCGCTCAAGCGGGTGGCGCGAAATCTGCTGGATGCCTACCTGGGTAGCCAGTCGGGCGAGAAGGTGCTGGCGGGCAAGATAAAGCTCGGTGACGGCGAAGACATTCACGCCGTGATCTGGTTTTGCGATCTGCGCGGCTCGACGCCCCTGGCGGACAGCCTGTCACGAAGCGACTTTTTGGCCTTGCTCAACGACTACTTCGAATGC
Organism: Rhodospirillaceae bacterium; assembly: GCA_002690215.1. Taxonomy (GTDB): domain Bacteria; phylum Pseudomonadota; class Alphaproteobacteria; order UBA2966; family UBA2966. Next base: position 8,247 of record NZDS01000004.1, read on the forward strand.
ATGGCCGGCGCCGTGCTGGATGGCGGCGGCGAGGTGCTGCGCTTCATCGGCGATGCCGCCCTCGCCATCTTCCCGGTCGCCGATGAAGGCGACAGTGTCGAGGCGGCCTGCGCCAAGGCGGTGGCCGCGGCCGGCGACGCCATGGCCCGCATGGCAGAGCTCAACGCCAGACGCCTGGCCGCGGGCGAAGACGAAATCGGCTTCGGTATCGGGCTGCATCTCGGCAACGTCATGTACGGCAACATCGGCACCCCCAGCCGCATCGAATTCAGCGTCATCGGCGCCGCCGCCAACGAGGCCGCCCGCATCGAGGGCATGTGCAAGGTGCTGGGTCGCAACTTTTTGCTTTCCGGCGAGGTGGTGCGGCACCTGGAAGGCGACTGGCACTCGCTGGGCCGCCACGGCCTGCGCGGCGTCGGCGAGGAAATCGAGGTGTTTACGTTGCCCGAAAGTCGCTGAGGCGAAACGCCAAAGCGGTTCTCGTTTGGTGGCAATCGTTCAAGGCTGTGTCACCACAATTCACTCCCGTGACGGCAGAGCCACGACGGCGCTGCCGACGATCGACAACTCGTCGTCCTGGTTGCTTGCCTGCTGGCTGATTTCGACTGAATGGCGGCCAGCCTCGTCGACGAACTTGCGGCTGATCGTGCCGCGGATGAACAGCGTATCGCCTTCCGGGTTGTGGCGGCGGATCTTGCACGAGGCCGAAACCAAAAAGCCCGTGTCGCCCATCCAGTCGGTCAGGTGATGAGTCAGCCAGGAGCATCGTTCGGGGCCATAATCGTAGGCGGCGGGGGCGCCGACGGCCCGTGCGAAGTCGTTTTCCCAGTGCACACGTTCCGGACAATCTGGAATGTTGAAGCGGTTGGCGACGCCTAACCCCGGATGGGCGTGAACCTGTTTCCAGGCCAGCTTGTTAGCGCGGATATACAGCCCGCCCCAGCCCTGCGCGAAGGCGATGAAGCCGGTCACCGTCATCGGCCCCTTGACCATCGGCGGCAGGCTTTCACCGACCTCGACGTCCTGCCAATAGCGTGGCCGGGCACCGCGGACTTCCTCCTCGGCGTAGTGGCGATGTATGTCGGCCAGTTGTGCTTCCGTGTAGCGGGTCTCAGGCCGGGCCTTGAGGTTGTCGTATTTGCTGCCCTCTTCGCGCGCCGTGTCGCGTTCGGTGCGGAAGCACCAACTGTCGACCTCGGCCAGGCGGTCGCCGTGCTGGTTGAAATATTCGACGTGATAGGTCTGTTGCAGGGCCTCGCCGGCAAAGCGTGTCTCATGCATCACCAGATCCTTGAGCCAGGCCTGGGTGGTGATGGTGTCGTTGCGTCGAGCCGGCTTGTACCAGGTCCAGTCGGCGCCGGCCCACATGGCGTGGATACCCGGCAGGCCGCCGACATAGCCCGAGGCGATGCGCGAGCAGGCGAACAGGAACGAGGGCGGAGCGATGATCTCGCCGAAAGCTGAACCCTTGGCATATTCGGGATCGCACCACAGCGGATTGTCGTCGCCGATGCCATGGGCGTAATGGCGGATGTTGTCGCGCGTGGCCTCGTGGCACCAGGGTTCCGCCTGGTGTTCGATGGGAACGTCCAGGCGGCGGCGCAAGGCCTCGATGCCGCTTTCACTGATGCGGGGAAAGCGCCTCGTTTGCTGCTCCGCCATGGTTCTATCCTTCCCGTACTGGTGGCGCTGCCGCATTGGCTTCGCGTAGCGCCCGGCGGTTGATCTTGCCGGCCGGCGTTTTCGGCAGTTCCGCCACGAAAGCTACCTGGCGCGGATACTCGTGGCGGCTCAGGCGTTGCTTTGCGAAATCCTGTATTTCCCTGACGAAGGCATCATTACCGCGGCGCTGGCTGACCACGAAGGCCTTGGCGACCTGGCCCCGGGTCTCGTCGGGAACGGCGACGGCTGCGCATTCGTCGATGTCGCCATGTTTGAGCAATGTGTCTTCAATCTCGACGGCGCTCATGGTCCAGCCGGCCGAGATGATGGCGTCATCGGCCCGGCCGTCGTGGTAGTAGTAGCCCTCGGCGTCGCGGTGGCCGAGATCCTTGGTGGGGAACCAGCCGCCGCCGCGCCGCACCATGATCTCGCCGATCTGGCCCGTGGCGCAGACACCACCCTGGTGATCGAGCACCGCCACCTCCACTCCCGGTACCGGCTTGCCCAGCGAGCCCGTTTTGACGGCCAAGTCGGCGGCGCCGGGATAGTTGGCCAGGATGACGCCAACCTCGGTGGTGCCGTACATGCTGCATACCGGCACACCGAAAGTTTCCTCTGCCCAAGCCGCGGTGTCGCTGTCGATGGGCTCGCCGGTGAACGAGAGTTTTTGCAGGGCCAGACCGCCGCTGCCGCCGCCCCGGCCTTCCCTACCTGTCGCGTTCTTGATCATGCGGTAGTGGGTGGCGGCGGCCGACAAGTTGGTGATGCGGTAGTCCTCAAGGGCACGCAGCAGACGTTCGGCGTCGAATTTTCCGGCGTAGGCGGCGATGCCGACCCCCAGAGCCAGGGGGGCAATGGTGCCGTGCCACAGGCCATGGCCCCAGGCCGGAGACGAGGGGCACATGAAACGATCCCCGGGCCGCACGCCGGTACCGTAGAGCGCCGCAATGCTAACCGTGACGACGGCCCGATGGCTGTGTTTGACCGCCTCCGGCAGCGCCCGCGTGGTGCCGGACGTGTACTGGTACATGGCCAGGTCCGCCGCTGCGCTCTGCCTGACCGGCAGCACCGGGACCGCAGCCAGGCCTTCGAGGTAGGCGGCATCGGCGATCACAACGGCGCAGCCGGCCTCGGTGGCCTGGGCCGCAAGGTCGGCTTTTTCGGGCGCCAAAAGTAGTAACGAGGGTCGGCAATCGTCGATCCTAAGGCGCAGCCCGTCGGGACCGAACAGCGTAAAAAGGGGAACCGCGATGCCACCCGCCTTCATGGTGCCAAAGAGCGCCGCATAGAAGGCCAGCGAGGGCTCCAACATGATCGCCACCCGCTGGCCGGGCTCGAGGCCGCGGCGGCGCAGGTCGCCGGCCAGGCGCCCACTGGTTTCGGCGAGTTCCTCGAACGTGATGAACTCGTCGCTGCCATCGGCATGGGCCACCTTGATGGCGACACCGCCGTCGAGGTCCCTGCCGACGTGGCGGTCGACGCATTCGTGGGCGATGTTCAAGTGCTCCCGGTCGCCATCGAAGAGGGCCCAAAGCGCCTCCCAGGAGAAATGGCGCTGCGCCTCGGCGTAGCTGGTGAAATCTGTCAAGCGGTCCACGGCGGGGCAAAGGATATGGGATTTGCCCGGTTGAGCAAGAAAGTGTTTCAGGGCCATCCACCGCTGCAATGAACTGCCAATGTTTTGCCAAATCAACAAAATCGACATTTTGTTACCAGGCGCCGCATTTCGAGCACAATCACACGTTTAATCGCGCCGGTCCCTGTCCTACCATCGGGTTGGGCGCTTGGCGCCCAAAAATTGCCACCGTTCCAATCGCAATCTAGGCCGCTTCGCGCCCAAAAATGGCTAGCGTTTTG
>NZDS01000005.1 GCA_002690215.1 Rhodospirillaceae bacterium
AGGACGGGCCGTATTTCACTTTGGGCTTGCCATCGGGCTTCTTCTGTTCGGTCGAATAATGGCAGACGCTGCAGCTCTTGTTCCGCTTCATGTTCTTCTTGCCGCCCACGGCCAGGGTGATTTTTCTTGCGTCCTTCGCTTTGTGCGCCGTGCGGTAGGCCGTGAAGTGCTTGGTTTCCTCCCACACCTTGTATTCGTCCTTGTGGCATTCCTCACAGGACTTCGGGCCCTGAAAATAAGGTTCGGCCATCGCCCATGGCACCCCTGGCGCCCCTGCGAACGCCGTTATCACGAGTGCCGCCAACACTGCCAAACGCCTAATGGATGGAACCGACAAGTCTCCCACTCCCACTGATTGTTTATTGATTGCCGCCCTCACGGGGCAGAACCCTAGAAGACAACATTTATCTTGGTCCGCAAGCCGACCGCGTCCTTCGTCGCTTCCTGCCTCACACCAAAGCCGCCGACCTCGAACAGGACGTGCCGGCCGAGGGCCTGCGAATAGCGCACTTGTGCCCCGAATCGTTCGATCCCGCCGGGTGAATTGTCAATCTTGCTGCCGATCTCGAAAATCAGGTTGCGCCGCAGGGCCGGCGAGAAAAACATCTGATAGCCGAGCGTTCCGCCATAGGCTTTGTTGGCCCGGTTGGGGATCGCCGGTCCGGCCAAGCCGTTGCCGGCAAACAGCAGCCCGACGATGCCCAACGGCCCGCCGGCGTTACGGGCGGCTGGGGCATAATTGTTGAGCGCCCCGAAGGCATTCAGATAGATGATGTCGTCGGTCCGCTTCGGCGCCCAGGAAAAGCTGGAATAGAGCAAGGTGCCATCGGTTGCCGATGCGGTTTCCGGATCTGGCGTAGATGAGTTGGCCAGGCGGATCGTGGTGTCGACCGAATGCTCGAGGATGATGAAGGGGCGGATAAGACTGGCTCCGGCATTAAACTGATCGCCGACGGTAGAGTTGGTGTTGATATAGGTCACATCGAATTCGACGGTCGAATGCGCGAACTCGAAGGCAGAAAACAGGCCGTACAATTCGCCCTCGTTATCGTCGATGTTGTTGCTGCGGTTCACTTGGTTCCAAGCCATGTACGCGGCCACTCGCCCGAAATTGGCGCCGGGAAAGGGAATGGTGCTTCTGGTCACGGCCACCGAATCCATGGTGTCGTTGATCAACAAGCCGCCTTGAATGACGAGGGCTTGCCGGCCAAAGGCGATTTCGTAATCCAGCGGCAGCCGACCATCGAAATCGAGCTTGGGGAACATTTCCGTCAGCTCGCCCTCGAAGAAAGCGGTGGACAGCCGCAGGTTGCTCTCGTTCTTATATTCGGCCTCCGGCTCGAAGGTATATCGCGTCTTGGGCCCGTTCTGGCGCGTTAGCGGGGAAATGCCGAGCAAGATCCGTTCCGTACCACTGAGCGTCATGTTGAGGAACAGGTTTGCCGTCGTCACCCATTCCGCACTGGGATCGCCAGCGCCGCTGTCGGTGAACTCCAGTCCGGTATTGATATTGCCGAAAAACACCAGACCGGGTGAAACGACCATGCCGGTAGGCAATTCGAACTCGTGGAGGTAGGGACCCTGCTCGACATAGTCCTGCCACAATTCAAACAGCGGTTCCGGGCGCAGCGGCAGATCGCCCTGTTCCTTGAGGCCAAGCACCTTGTCGGAATAGCGCGAACTGCTTTCGCTGGGTTTCGCCTCGCCGGGTTTTTCTTCCGCGGCCATGGCGCCGCTCGAAAAGCCCATCCCACTGCCGATCAGGGCGGCAATTCCGATAACGATCGATTTTCTCAGCATGGCGGGATCCTACTTTTCAATCTTCACTGTTTCCGTGGTTTCCCACAGGTTCATGCTTAGATCGACCACTCGTTTCGCCAATTCGCGCAACGAGAAGTTATAGTCGAATCCGACGCCGGAATTGACGTGAACGAAGAAAGCCGGCATCTGTTGGGCGATCAACTTCATATTCACCGTGTAGGTCTCGCCAGGCTTCAACAAGTCGGCATCGACGTCATACTTGGCCCAACGGTGCCCGCCCGGCTCGATGCTGTTTTTGAACGAGCGGGAAATTTCCGGACGCATGAGAATCGCCGTCGGGTTCGTCGGCGGCCGGACAAACGGCCTGACCGTAGCTGAGAACGGTATGAACCGAAGTTGCGTGCGCTCGCCGCCCCAAAAGGTTCGGGCCATGAAATGGCTTTCCAAATTGAAAATCTGCTTGTCGAATGGCAGTTCGCCATTGCGCACGTAGCGGGAGTACCTCTCGCGCAGGTCGCCGTTCGGATCGCGGTCGCCGGACTTGAAGATAGCTTTGCCCTGGCTGTCCTTCACCGTGATCTGGAAGAACACCATGCGTTCGTGGATGAAGCCGGACGGTGCGTTGTGACCCAGCACGGCGTTTCTGAGCTTGATCCGGAACTTCAGGCCGCCCCGGTTGGCCTGGTCGATGACCACCTTTTCGACCTTGTAACCGGCTTTCATCACGGCCAGGCGTTGGCCCTTGGCCCATTTCAGCAACTCGAGCTGGGAATCCACGATCTCCCGGGCCTCGTAGCGCAGATCCTGATCCTGCCAGAATTTCGGGAACTTATAGTCGTCGGCGACGTCGTCCTCGAACTCGTCCGTGCCCCAGTTCTTTTTGTAATCGAACTCCAGCCACTGCCCATAGGTGGCCAGCTGCACGGCATCCGGATTGTGCGGGAAGATGCCGGGGTGCAGTACCGAGAAATCGGGGCCGGCGAAATAATGGTTCGACAGACGCCGAGCCTTGGTCTCGACCTTGCCGATCTTGGCCGCAGCGGCAAAGTCGAAGCCCTTGTTCTCGCCCGGCACCTTGCCCATATGGCAATCCTGGCAGGTGACGCCGTCGCGGGCCGATTGCGAGGTGCGATACTCGTCGAAGGTTTCCTCGTTGTGCAGCCCGATCGGCAGCCTCGAGGAATGGCAATTACCGCAGAAGACAGAGGCCCTGAGCAGGGGGAAGTGCTCGACCCGCTTGTGGATCTTGCGGCCCTTCTTGCCGGGCTCGGTGACCAGAGCCAACCTGGTGTCCGCCTCGGCTTCCAACTGGATGTCGTTGTTGGTCGGCCCGAAGATCGGCGCGAAGATGTCGCCTTGGGTGATCTCGGCGCGGGCGCTGCGCTTGCCGTAACGGCTGTCGAAGCGATGGCAGACGACACAGGTGATCCCTTCGACCACCGGACCCAGGAAGTCCTCGCCGGCGCGGGCGAATTGGGCCCGCTTCATGTTGGAAATCTGCATCGTCTTCAGCACCGCCGACAGCGGTGCATGACAGCGCGAGCAGGTGTCGCCCGAGGTGCCATTGGTCTTGGCCAAGACCGAGTTCTCGACCGAGACGAAGAAGGGACTCAGATTGGCATAGGCGTGGCTCGAAGCCGACCACTGGCGGAACTGAACCGGATGACAGGGTTTGCATTCGAAGGCCGAGGGGAACTGCTTGTTGCGAAACAGATCCTCTTGCGCGACCTTGCCGGCCTTCTGTGCCAGCGCCGACCCGGCCAACGCCATCATCAGCGGCAGAGCGATGGCAAACAGCAGACTTGCCCGCCACAAAAACGAGATAGTCGATTTCGCTTGCTGGAACATCGAACCTCCCCAAATTCGAGTGTGATCACAAGCCCCTAATATAATAGGGGATATATGATACGTGCTCGGCCGTCCATTTCAACTGGAATCGATGCGGGCCAACCCGGGACCGCCTAGGCGTCGATCACCAAATCCGATTTCGGCACGGCAATACAGGTGTAGCAGGAGCCCTCCTCGGCCGGCGAACCGGGCGGATTGAGATACTCGACCTCGCCGTCCTTGATGGCCGTGATGCAGGAGCCACAATTGCCGGCGCGGCAGCTGGCGCTGATGTTGACGACGCCGTTGGCTTCGGCCAATTCCAGGATCGATCCGGCCTCGGCGTTCCAGGGAACCGACCTGTCCGATCGGGCGAAGTTGACATTAAGGGTGGGGCCGCCCGAGGCCGCTTCCTGGGCCTTGCCGTCGAGCTTTTTCTTCACCGATGCGGGGCCGAAAGCCTCGAAATGGATGTATTTTTCGGGCACGTTCCAGGCCTCCAATCCCTCGACCAGCGAGTTCATCATGGGTGGTGGGCCGCAAAAATAATATTCGTAGTTGTTGGACGCCAGCAGCCGCTTGAACAGATCGACGCTGACGCGCTCGCCGTGCTGATAGTCCTCCCCTTCCACATCTCCGTCGGAGGGTTGGGAATAGCAAACATGGAGATGAACGTTTTCGTTTTCCCGGGCGGTCTTTTGCAGATGTTCCTTGAAGGCGTGATCCGCGCCGCAGACGACACCGTAGAAGAAATGGGTTTCGCGCTGTGACCCCGATTCAACGACCGCGTTGAGCATGCTGAGAACCGGCGTCAGACCGACGCCACCACCGATCAACACGATGGGTTTGTGTGACGACATATCCAGGAAGAAGTGTCCCGACGGCGCCTTGACATCGACGATGTCACCGACGTCCAGTTGGTCGAGGAAGAAGTTGGACGAAAGCCCCGGCGGCAATTCCGGTCTGTCGCGGGGCGGCGGCACGCTCTTGATGGTCACCCGGTAGGATTCGGGATGGTTTGGGCTGTCCGACAGGGAATAGCAGCGGACGACGGGCTTGGTCTGGCCGGGGATGTTGAGATTGAAGGTCAGGAACTGGCCGGGCTCGAACGGCGGCAAGGGCTTGCCGTCGTGCGGTGCGAGGTAAAACGAGCAGGTTCCCGCCGCCTCCATTGTCTTGCTTGAAATTTCGAATTTGCGGAACCCGTTCCAGGAAAGATCCGTTTTTTCCCGCTCGATCCGCCGCCGGTCGGTGATGAGATCGATCTCGGCCCGGAGATAATCCTGACTCAATTTATGACTGCGCCGCGCCCAGGCCGAGCGCCGGTTGTAGACCAGTGCCAAGTTACCGACATAGACCGTCAGCACTCCCAGGAACAAGATGGCCGACATATCAATCAGAGCATCCATTTCCAACCTCTTACCTTATGACTTGCGGCGGCTCTCGAAGCACACGCCTGCCCATCATCAGTTCTCTTTTCTGGTGACACGTTCCGCAAACGCGGGCTCCTTATGGTAAGCGTGACAGAGCTGGCAATCCTGCCGTACCCGGCCTCGGGCGTGACACCGAACACAGGTTTCTTTCTTCATCGCAACAAAATTACTGGAATAGGTTTGGGCATCGAAATCCTTGTACCCAGCCTCGAAATCGGCCTCCAAATCGAGCTTGTGGCAAACCGTGCAGCCGCGATTGGAATCGGTGAGTTTGGCTCCCTGCGGATCGACCAGATTGAGATGGTGCCGGTGGGAATAGGATTGAGAGGCACGGACCTTATCCTTGTAGTAGCGCCATTCGATGCGTAGCGGCCCGTCCGCCTTTTCGCGGGTCACGGCGTGACATTTGATGCAGGCACCGGGGCCATATTTCGGCGACAACAACTGCGCCCTCATCTCCTCGGCCCGTTCGAGCACCTCTTCATCGGCACCGCCGGCGGCGACGGCAAATTCCAGCCACCCCTTGATGACTGGATCGGCGTGGCCGCTGGGCCGATAAATCAACTCGAGTAGATCGCCGTACCAGCCGCCGAAGGTCGGTTTGGCCGGCAGTTCGTATTCCAGGTTTGCGGCCCAGGCGCAGGCCATGCGTTTGGCGGCTTCGGGGTTGAGGCCGGCCAACAGCACGGCCGGGTCGACCGCCGCGCCGCTACCCTCGATCATATCGACCAGGGGACCGGTGCCGTCTTGTGCCATGCCCATCACCAATTCCTGGAAGGCTTCCCCGTATTCGTCGGCATCGTCGATCGGCTTGCCCATCATGTAGGCCGCGATGACGCTCATCTCGTCGCTGGAAATGCTTTCGTATTCGTCCTCTTCCTCGGCCTCCGGGTTGACGCCGCAGGCCTCGACCACGGCCTCTCGATCCAATTTCGTTTCCTCGAATTCGGGCAGCCGCAAGACGACGAGATTTCGCTTCGGAATTTGATCCGCGTGGCACTTGGCGCAGGCACTCTCGAAGCCAAGAGGCACGACGGCACGGTCCGCCGCTTCATTGCGATGGCAGGTCGTACAGTTGGCCGGGGCGTACTTGGCGATTTTCCTGTCCTGGAACTTCTGATGCGAGGCGTGATTGAACTTTATCGGGGTCCGCCGGAAGTGGGGGTACTTGTCCGAAAACTTGGGATGACCACGCCCGAAGCTGCTAAAGGATTTCTCGTGACAGGTTGCACACTGCTCGTTGCTGAGGCCTGAAATATTGGCGTCATGGCCCTTGTGTTCGGTATGGCACATGGCGCATTCCGTTTTTCGGACTTTTTTGTTCGGCCCAAAAATTTGGTTGTGCGGCGCTCTCGCAGGACCGCCGAAAGCGTGACAATCGAGACAAGCCTTGGTCAGTTGGCTGGCGCCGAACGCCGAGGCAAGCCAGGCCATGGGTTGGGCGTCGTGCGCCGTGTGGCAGGCCTTGCAGCCCAGGGCGCCGGTAAATCCCGCATGCGCGTCGGTCAGTTCACCGGCGTCGAGCGCAGCGTTGCGGACGGTCTCGGCAAAACTGCCGGCCTCACCGCTGAGATGCGTGAACGCCGCCAGCGCCGCCACCACGAGCCCCAGCGCGATCACCGAGAGGCGCCAGCGGTGCTGGCGCAAAGTGGGTCGCGGCACGCAGGGCGGGTGGCTGCAGCCGCAGCTACCGTCAGGCCCCGGTCCATTTTCACAGGGCCCACCGGCCGCCTGGGCGCGGCGGCACTCCCAACGTCCCTTGTTGTCGAAAGGCGAACACTCGGCCTCGCCGCCGCAGCTGCCATCATGGTTCGGACCGTGCCAGCAGGGCGTTCCCCACTCGGCGCCGCGGCCGCACACGTAACCGCTGTTCGGCCTTTCATAGGCACTGCGATCGAAATCGAAATGATGGTCGTCGGTCATAGCGAATACACGTTGACGACCAGCAGGTGCCAGAAGGAAAGCACCATCAAAGCCACGGTCAGAGGTATATGGACGAGGAGCCAGCGCTTCATGGCGCCTTGCAAGGTATAGTGGATATCGATGCGGTCTTTTTGCTGCGCCAGTTGGCTGAGATCATCCAGGTATTTGCGCTCATCATCGTTGAGGTAGCGGCGCACGGCGGTGTCTTGTTGTTTTAGCCATTGCTGGCTGCGCTGGCTGCCGACAATATGATTGAAGGTGAAACGGGGACGGCTGAAAAACCATTGCAGCGAATCCAGGTAATGCCGGCCCAGAGTTTCGAACCGCGTTTGATCGCAGCATTCGAGCACCAGCGCCTCGGCCTTTTGCCGCAACTCGCTGATCCGCAGCGGGATGCGTTCATAGATCACTTCGATGCCCGTTTCGGTCAGCAGTCTGGGATAGATTCGCTGGATAAAGTAACCCCCGATCCCGCTGAGCACCGTCAAGTAGGAAAGCACGGCCAAGGCTCTTTCGTAAACGCCGCTGGGCCACAGGTTTTCGGTGTGAAGCAAGTATACCCCCGCCGCCAAAACCCCACCGACGGCGTGCAGGGTCAGCCAGCTGGCGCCATTGCCGAGCGGCAACATGGGAAGCCGCTTTCTGAGGTTGAAGAGCGCCAGGAAAATCATTACCCCAAGCAACCAATAGCCCGTGAGTTCGCGCGGGTTGCCCAGTTGCACGCGAACCGACTTGTTTTCCGCCAGCAACAGATCGAAGACGATCCCCGCGGCCAACCAAACCATAAGATATCGGGTGCGGGCGAGATTCATGACAAATCGCCTTCGGCCAGCGCTCCGCGGTGAAAATCAACCCGTCTGAGCGCCTCGTGCGGACAGGCGTGCAGGCAGGCGGGACCGCCGGGATTGGTGTAGCAGAGGTCGCATTTCGTGGCCTTGAGGATCGGCCGGCTGGAATCGGGATCGACCAGGGCGACGCCCGCTCTGTTCCTGATTTCGACCATTCGAATGTTGTTGTAGGGACACGATGAGGCGCAGGTTATGCAACCAATACAGGTTTCATCGTTGATGATGACGGTGCCGCCGATCTCGCTGCGATGGATGGCGCCCGTAGGGCAGTCGATCATGCAAACCGGGTCGGTGCAGTGCATGCAGGCGTTTGCCACCATCCAGTGACCGAAGATCTTGCCGTGCCGGATGAAACGAGGATTGCCGCCATGCGTGGAAGCGCAGGCGCGCACGCAATCGTCGCAACGGACACAGCGGGTGAGATCGATCAGCATGGATTTGGTGGCGTTGATGAAGCGTTCCTCCACCGCCCATTCCAGCAACGCGTCCTCGGCCAAAGTCCTGCTGCCGACGGCGACGCTTTCCGCCGCTGGCTGGTCTATTTCGGGAAACACATACTCCTCCAAGACCTGCGCCGGTACGCGCAGGACGTCGACATAGCCTAGTGCCGTCAAGGATGCGCCGTGACTCACCGATTTGCCGCTTTTCCACGTCGCGTAAAGCTCCTCCAATCCAAAGGTACCCCCGGCGCTCAGGTAAGTGAGCGTGCGCTGAGCGCTGCCATACTCGATGGAGACGCGGGCAAAGCCGGCGCGGATCATCAACAGGCCGTCGGCGTATTCACCCTGCCGGGCAATGGCCGGCTCGTGTTCGACGCCCCCCGTACCGGATGACCGCAGCCGTTGAAAGCTGACGTGCCAATCGAAGGTGCCGTAGGTTTCAAACAACGTGGCGTCGGCGACCTTGCCCAGGACTTCTTCATCGAGCTTCGAAAAAAGCTCCGTCTCGCGAAGGTGGACCCGTAGCGCATTTTGCCGATAACGCCCGTCAATGGTACGCCTGAAGCCATCATCAAAACGGCGGATTTCACGCAATCCCTGCCAGCGTATCTCCAGCAGAGTGGTATCGGTTTCGGCGAAGATCGTGGCCGTGCGGGGAATTCGCCCCAAGGCGGCCAATTCGCCGAATATTTCGTCCTCCCCCATCTCCGCGGTGCGGCATTCGTCAAGGATGGCAGGAATATCCTGGACGAAGACGCGTTTGGAATCGCCCCGCTTGCGGCTCCGCGCGCCCCGGCTGACGGTGGAACGCAATGTTTGTGAGCCATACTTCTCGGTGTCGCGGACCTCGGGAATAGTGGAGTTATGCCAGATCTGGCTGATCGTGGCGAAAAAGCCCTTCTTCCCCATTGTCTCCCGGCCCGACAGGGCGTCGGGATAGTCGGCGACAAAAACCCGCAATTTGCCGCCAAGAACCAGAAAGGCCGAATTTCCGTAGTCACCCTCCCGAACGACGATATCACCGGCCTTGTAATCGACGATCCGCGTATCGTTTTGCAGTATTCCGGCCAACGGAGTGTGGTCGGGAAAGGCCTCTGCGTTGATCGCGGCAAGCGGGGGCCGTTCCATCAGCGACGCAACGTCGCTCTCCCCCATCTCGGGATCGAAGGGCGAATCCCACCGCTGTGGCCTTGTGAGGTGCGCAATAGACAATAAACCACGCCTCCCGCTGCGCTCTCAGTATCCCGTCGTTCCTGGCGGCATCCTGTCTCCCGTCGATTTTTTACAATTCTCTGGGTCCCTGGTCCGGCAGAAGACCGCCCCCCTCTGCCATCAAATGAGGTTTCCCAGATAACCTTCGAATCCGCTCCAACCCTACCCAAACCTTAGCACCAATGTGAAGGACTATTCCCTCATCTGGTTCCGCGGCCCGGGTTCGAGCGGGAAGCCGCCCGCCAAGCGGGCAGCGGGACGATAGCCAGCCCGGAGGGTCAGCTCATTTGCATGCGGCAACGCCGCCAGACTTGGAGCGCGGCGTCGGACGCCGCTGTGGCGGGCTTGACGCGGATAACCTCGTCGTTGACCTGGTACATCTCGGTTGTCCCGCCGGCCCCGGGCTCTCCCTTGGGCACAACGTAGGAAAAGGCGTGGCGGTCGTAGATGCCGGTCATGCGAGTGCCGCCCGGGGTGCGGATCTTGGGACCGTCGATGGTCATGTGGCGGCCGTCCTCGAAGCACCAGCTACCGTCAATCTGGTCGGCCCAGGCCGGAACCGCCAGGGCCAGCAGTAGGCCCGAAAAAGCCACCAGGAGGAACGTTTTCATATCGTCTCCGGCACCATATCGATGGCGCCGCAGGGGCACTCGGCGGCACAGAGGCCGCAGCCTTTGCAGAAATCATAGTTGAATTTGAAGCGCTTGCCGGGGCCCAGCTTGATGACGGCGTTGTCGGGGCAGACGCCATAGCAATTGTCGCACTCGAAACAGTTGCCACACGACAGGCAACGCCGCGCCTCAAATAGCGCGTTGCTCTCGTCGAGCCCGCCCTCGACCTCGTCGAAGGTGGTCTGGCGCCGGGCCAGATCGAGGGCCGGCTGCACGCTCTTGTCGGCCTCGGTGTAGTACCAGGTATTGAGGCGTTCGTGACCTGCCAGGGCTGGCGCCGGCGGCTTGGCGTAGCTTTGACCGCGCACGTAGGCGTCGATGTGGCGCGCCGCCTTCTTGCCGTGGCCCACGGCCACTGTGACGCTGCGTTCTGCCGGCACCATGTCGCCGCCAGCGAAGAGGCCGGCAAAACCCGTCATCATGGTCTCGTCCACCGCCACCACCCCGTCCGAGGCGATCTCCAGGCCGGGCACGCCCTTGAGAAATTCAGTATCGGCGCTTTGCCCCAAGGCCAGCACCAGGGTATCGCCCTCCAGGGTCTCATATGCGCCGGTCGGCTGAGGCCAGCCGTTTTCGTCGATCTCCATCTTCTCGATAGTGAAGGTGGTGTGATCGATGTCGTGGATGGTGCGCAGCCAGTGCACCTCGACGCCCTCGTCGAGCGCCTGCTCGACTTCCAGATCGTGGGCCGGCATCTGGGCCCGCGAGCGACGATAGACCACGGTAGCCTCGGCCGCACCCAAGCGCTTGGCGGTGCGGGCCACATCCAGCGCCGTATCGCCGCCGCCATAAACCACCACCCGGCGTCCGAGTTGCAAGGGCTCGGACTCCTCCACCCCGTGCAGCACGCTGACGGCGTCGAGGATCTTGCCGGCATCGCGGGCCGGGATATCGGTGCGCTTGCCGATGTGGGCGCCGACGGCCACGAAGGCGGCATCGAAGCCACCCCCGGTCATCAAGGCCGACACGTCGTCGACTTTGCTGTCGAGCTCGATGGTCACGCCCATCTCGGCAATGCGGGCGATCTCGTCGTCCAGCACGTCGCGCGGCAGGCGGTATTTGGGAATGCCGAAACGCATCATGCCACCGGCCTGGCTGAAAGCGTCATGGATGGTCACGGCGTGACCCAGGCGGCGCAGGTGGTAGGCCGCCGAAAGCCCGCTGGGGCCGCCGCCAATGACCAGCACGTGTTTGCCCGTAGCGTCGCCCGCCGTGACCCGCCAGCCCCGCTTTAAGGCCTCGTCGCCGAGGAAGCGTTCGACGGCATGAACGCTAACAGCCTGGTCGAGCTGGCCGCGGTTGCAGGCATCTTCGCGGGGGTGGTAGCAGACCCGGCCATGCAGTGCCGGCATGGGGTTCTGTTCCATGATGATACGCCAGGCACCTTCGTAATCGCCCTCTTCGGCAAGGTAGAGCCATTGCTGGATGTTCTCTCCGGCCGGACAAGCGTGGTTGCAGGGCGGCAGCAGATCGACGTAGAGCGGCCGTTCAGTGCGCCAGGATCCGGTCAGGTTGGCCAGGCTCGAACCCACATCGAGGGTGATGGCAAAGGGTTTGCGCATCAGGCCGCCCCCACGACCAGACCGAAGCGGCGGATGTTGCGATCGGCGGTTTCCTGGATATTGGCCAAGGCCTCGTGGTCGACCGGCTCACGGAAGAGGTGGGCGAAGCGCTTTTGCGGTTTCAGGTAATCCTCGACCGGCACCTGGTGGCGGATTGGCGTGACCTCGGTGATATCGCCATGATGGGCCTCGTAGAGCGGAAAGAGCCCGCATTCCACGGCCAGGCGCGCGAGCCTGATAGTGTCGCAGGGCGCCGAGCCCCAGCCCAGCGGACAGGGTACGTGGACGTGGATGTAGCGCGCGCCTTCGATCTCCATGGCCCGCGCCACCTTGGCTTCGAGGTCGTGGAGGTCGGCGACGCTGGCGGTGGCGACATAGGGGATGCCATGGGCCATGGCGATCAACGCCGCGTTCTTGCCCTTGCCGGCGGGATTGCCGGGATGCTGGCCCACCGCAGGCGTCGTGGCGGTTCGGGCGGCCGGCGGCGTGCGACCCGAACGCTGCACGCCGGTGTTCATGTAGGCCTCGTTGTCGTAGCAGACATAGAGCACGTCGTCATTGCGCTCGAACATGCCGGACAGGCTGCCGAAACCGATGTCGACGGTGCCGCCGTCACCGCCCTGGGCCAGCACCGAAATGTCGGCGGTGCCCTTGGCCTTGAGCGCCGCCACCACGCCGCTGGCCACCGCCGGAGCGTTGCCGAACAGCGAATGGATCCAGGCCACCCGCCACGAGCTTTCCGGGTAGGGCGTGGAGAAGACCTCGAGGCAGCCGGTGGCGTTGACCGCCACCACCCGGTTGTCGACCGCCCGCATGGCGGCGTCAACCACGTAACGCGCGCCCAGCGCCTCGCCGCAGCCCTGACAGGCCCGGTGACCCGAAGTCAGCGAGTTGTTGCGCTCGATGGTGGCCTGCACGGTGCGCTCGGCGTCGTCGAGCAAGCGGTTGCCGACGGTGAAGGTACCGGTCTGATAGAACTTGATGCGTTGGGTCATAACCGGAATCCTTAGTGCGGCCGGCCGCCAACCAGCCCGCGCTGGCGCAGAATGTTTTCAGCGATGGGGCCCGAGCGGCGGCGTTCCTTGGCCCGGGCCAGTTCGCGATCGACCAGGGCCCAGTCGAGATCGAGAAAATGCGGATCCTCGATCTCCTCGGCAATTGCCTGGCGGAAGACCCGGTCGAGGGACGCCTTGGTGATGGGGCGGCCGCCGAGGCCGGCGATGACGGTGTAGACCGGCGTCGTCGTCAGGCCGCGCAACGCCATGCGCACGTCGCTGGCGACGATGCCGCCGAGACCGACCTCGAGCGACTTTTCCAGCACCACGACACACTTCTTGCCCTCCAGCGCCTCACGTACGGCGAGCAGCGGGAAGGGCCGGAAGGTGGTTATCTTGAGGGCACCGGCGGTCAGGCCGTCTGCCCGCATATCATCGACGACATCTTTTATCGTGCCGATCACCGAACCCAGTGCCACGATCACCGTGTCGGCGTCCTCAAGGCGGTAGCCTTGCACCAAGCCGCCGCTCTGGCGCCCGAAGATCTCGGCGAATTCGTCGGCCAATTCAGGGATGACGTCGATGGCCTGAAGTTGCTTGTGATGCGAGAGATAGCGCACCTCGGCAAACGCCTCGGGCCCGACCATGGCGCCGATGGTCACGGGCTCGTCGGGATCGAGCAGCTGTACCGGCTCGAAGGGCGGCAGGTAAGCGTCGACTTGCGCCGCCTCGGGCATATCCACCCGCTCCACCGCGTGGGTCAAAATGAACCCATCCTCGCAAACCATCACCGGTACGCTGAGATGTTCGGCCAGGCGGAAGGCCTGGATGTGCAGATCCACGGCTTCCTGGTTGCTTTCGGCATGGACCTGGATCCAGCCCGCGTCCCTGAGCGCCATCGAGTCGGAGTGGTCGTTCCAGATATTGATGGGGGCGCCGATGGCGCGGTTGCCGATGGTCATGACGATGGGCAGGCCCAGTCCGGCGGCGTTGTGCACCGCCTCGGCCATAAACAGGAGCCCCTGGCTGCTGGTCGCCGTGTAGGTACGGGCGCCGGTGGCCGAGGCGCCGATGGCCACGCCCATGGCGGAAAACTCGGAATCGACGTTGAGGTATTGGCAGTTGCCGATCTCACCCTGGCGCACCAGCTCGCTGAGATGCTCGACGATGTGGGTCTGGGGCGTGATGGGGTAGGCGCAGATAACCTCGGGGCGACAGAGCGCCACCGCCTCGGCAACCGCGAAAGAGCCCTCGATCTGCTTCAGCATGGCGGTGTGCCCTCAGTTGGTGCGGATGGTGTCATAGGCCTTGGATGCGGCGGCCACGTTCTGCTCGCCCAGCGTCCCGGCAAACTTCGCCTGGATGGCATCGATCACGGCCTCCAGCGTGACCCGCCCGGTAACCGCTGCAAAGGCGCCCAGCAGCGCCGCATTGGGCAGCGGCCGGCCGAGGAACTCAAGCGCCCATTCGGTGGCCGCCACGGTGCAGATGTGGTGCGGTGGAAAACGCTCGACATAATCGCCGAGCCCAAGGTCGGCGTACTTGCGCCGCGTGTTGATGAGCAAATAGCCGCGGGTGTCGAGACCGTTGAAGAGATCGACCTGATGCAGCAGCGTAGGGTCCTGAACGATCAGCGCATCCGGTTCCACCACGGGCTCGCGCAGCCGTATGTCCTTGTCGTCGATACGGCAAAAGGCCACCACCGGCGCGCCCATGCGTTCGGAGCCGAAGCTGGGAAAGGCTTGGGCATGCTTGCCTTCGCAAAAGGCCGCGATCGAAAGCAGCTCCGCCGCGGTCACCACGCCCTGGCCTCCGCGACCGTGTATTCGGACCCGAAACATCGCCCTCCCCATTATTCCTTCACAC
>NZDS01000006.1 GCA_002690215.1 Rhodospirillaceae bacterium
GAACGCGTCAGCTTCGCCTCCGGGGGCAGCGAGGCGGCCGACAACGCCCTTAAATTCCTGAGGCAATACGCCCTGGCCACCGGCCAACCATCACGCCGCCGCATCATATCGCTCATGCCTTCCTACCATGGCGCCACCGTGGCCACACTGGCCATCGGCGGCAACGAAGATCTGGCTCCGTTCATGGAGGAGTTCGCCGTCGCCTCCGACACGATCCCGGCTCCGTTCAGCTATCGCCTGCCCGGCGGCCATACCCGGGATAGCTACGCCGCCGCCTGCGCCAAAGCGCTGGAAGCGAAGATCCGCGAACTCGGCCCGGAAAACGTGCTTGCCTTCGTCATCGAACCGGTCGGTGGGATTTCGACCGGCGCCGTCGTGCCACCCGCCCAATACTTCCGCGACATCCGCGACATCTGCAGCCGCCACGGCGTCTACTTGGTGTTCGACGAAATCCTCTGCGGCACAGGCCGCAGCGGCAAGTTCATAACGGCCCACCATTGGCCCGACGCGCTGCCGGACATCATCATCATGGCCAAGGGCCTGGGTGCCGGCTACAGCCCTTTGGGAGCCATGCTGGCACCGGCTGCCATGGTTGACGAACTGGCCGGGCTCACGGGTTGCGAGTTCAGTTATTCCGCTAACGCCAATCCAATCTCCTGTGCCGTCGGCTTGGCCATTCTCGACGAGTTCGAGCGCCACCAGTTGGTCGATCGCGCCCATGCCAGCGGCGTCACCTTGCGTGCCGGCCTGGAGGCGATCATGGAACGAAGTCCGATCCTCGGTGACGTGCGCGGACTGGGCATGCTGCTGGCCGTCGAGATGGTCGCCGACAAGGAAAGCAAGGCCCCTCTGCCCAGCGAATTCATGGCCACCGAGCGCATCCGCATTCATGGGCTCAGGAACGGCGTCATGCTCTATTCACGCCCCAGCGCCGGCAGCCGTTACGGACACTGGTTCCTGGTGGCGCCGCCGCTGACGATCAGCGCCGAGGAATGCCAGGAGTTGCTGCGCCGCACCGAAGCCGCCGTCGACGCTTTGTACGACGAACTGAAATCGAGCGGCGCGGCCTGACTATCGCGGGACCATGCGCAGCGCGCCATCGAGGCGGATGGTTTCGCCGTTCATCATGGTGTTTTCGGCCAGGTGCCGGACCATGCGGCCGAATTCCGAGGGCTCGCCCAAGCGCTGGGGGAAGGGGACGCTGGCGGCCAGCGAGGTCCTGTATTCCTCGCTCAGCGCGCCCATGGCCAGCGGAGTCGCGAACAGGCCGGGCGCGATGGTCAGGACCCGCACGCCGTCGCGCGCCAAATCGCGGGCGATGGGCAGCGTCATGCCGATGACGCCGCTCTTGGAGGCGGCATAGGCCGACGCGCCGACCGGGCCCTCGTAGCCGGCGATCGAGGCGGTGTTGACGATGACGCCGCGCTCATTGTCCTGGAGCGGCTCCAGTCCGCACATCTGGGCTGCCGCCAGGCGGATGCAATTGAAGGTGCCGATCAGGTTGATGCGGATGATGCGCTCCCAGTCGGCCAGCGGATGGGGCTCGCCCCGGTTGACGGTCTTGGTGGCGATGGCGGTGCCGGCGCAGTTGACCAGGATGCGGGCCGGGCCATGAGCCTCGCTGGCGGCGGCGAGGGCAGCGGTGACGTCGTCTTCGCTGGCCACGTCGCACTTGTGGAAGGTGCCGCCGACTTCCGCGGCGACCTCACGGCCCAGCTCCGCGTTAATGTCCCAAAGCGCCACTTTGGCGCCGCCCGCCACCAGCTCCCGCGCCGTGCCGGCGCCCAATCCCGATGCCCCGCCTGTAACAACGGCGGCCACGCCTGAAATATCCACGCCTAACGACTCCTTTTGGAATTGAACTGTGGCGCCAGAAAAATGGTGCCTGTCACCATTTTTCTACCGCGGCGACATCCGCAGGGCGCCGTCGAGGCGGATTGTTTCGCCGTTCATCATGGTGTTTTCCGCCAGGTGCCGGACCATGCGGCCGAATTCGGAGGGCTCGCCGAAGCGCTGAGGAAAGGGAATGCTCGATTCCAGTGAAGCTTTGTATTCGTCACTCAGCGTGCCGATGGCCAGCGGCGTCTCGAAGAGGCCCGGCGCGATGGTCAAAACGCGCACGCCGTCGCGTGCCAGATCGCGGGCGATGGGCAGCGTCATGCCGATGACTCCTCCCTTGGAAGCGGCATAGGCCGACTGGCCGACCTGGCCCTCATAGCCGGCGATCGAGGCGGTGTTGACGATGACGCCACGCTCGTTGTCCTTGAGCGGTTCCAGCCCGCACATTTCGGCGGCCGCCAGACGGATGCAGTTGAAGGTGCCGACCAGGTTGATGCGGATGATGCGTTCCCAATCGGCGAGCGGATGGGGCTCGCCGCGGTGCACGGTCTTGGTAGCGATGGCGGTGCCGGCGCAGTTGACCAGGATGCGGGCCGGGCCGTGGGCCTCCTTGGCGGCGGCCAGGGCGGATTTGACCTCGTCCTCATTGGCGACGTCGCATTTGTGGAAGGTGCCGCCGACTTCCGCCGCCACCTGATCGCCGAGATCCTGGTTGAGATCGATGATCGCCACTTTGGCGCCGCCCGCCGTGAGCTCCCGTGCCGTGCCGGCGCCCAAGCCCGATGCCCCGCCGGTGACGATGGCGGCCACTCCTGAAATGTCCATGACACAACTACTCCTGAATTGACGTTGAATTACCCTTCTTCGAGCCAGCGTTCGATTTCGTGGCGTTGGATCTTGCCCGTGGTGCTACGCGGCAGGTCGTCGAGTGCCACGAAGCGGATTTCCTTCGGTTGCTTGTAGCCGGCAAGCTCGCGTCGGCAGGCCGCCAGCAAGGCGTCGGCTTCCAGGCCCTCATCGTTGCGGGCCACGAACGCCACCGGCACCTCGCCCCATTTATCGTCGGCCCGGCGCACTACCACGGCGTCGTCGACCCTGCCGTCGGCCAGCAGCACGCGCTCGATCTCGGCCGGGTAGATGTTCTCGCCGCCCGACTTGATGAGATACTTGGCGCGGTCGACGAAATCGAGGCTGCCGTCGGGGTTGCGCACGAACATGTCACCCATGTGGAACCAACCGCCGCGGAAGTCTTCGGCGTTGGCCTCGGGGTTGTTCCAGTAGCCGCTGAAAAGGCACGGCGTGCGCAGCGCCGCCTCGCCCGGCGCGCTGTCGGGTACGTCGTTGTCGTCGGCGTCGACCAGGCGCAGCAGTGTCAGCGAATTCTGCCTTTTGGCCAGGTTCTCCGGCACTTGGCCCACGGCCAGCAGCGAGGCCGTGGCCGGCGGAACGCCGGTTTCGGTCGAATCGAAGCTGTTGACGAACGGGGCATCCAAAAGTTCGGTGATCTCGGCGATCTGGTGGCGTGGCACCAGGTCGGCCATGGCACCGCAGGTCTTGATGCCGCGGGGCTTGACGTTCCTACGCTTGAGCTCGTCGATCAGGGGCTCGATCATGCCCGGCATCAGCACCAGCCAGCCCAATTCCTCGCGGCCGACGATGTCGGCCAGCGCCACCGGGTCGAACCCGTCCAAGACGATGATCTTGCTACCGCGCATGAGCGCGCCCAGTCCGGGGTCGGTCGACACCATGTGGAAGAAGGGGGCCCAGGCGACGAAGGTGTCGCTGGCCTCCACGGCCATGTCCATGGCCATGAGCTGGGCTCGGGCGATGGCTGCGCGGTGGCTGATGACGGCGCCCTTGGGCAGGCCCGTGGTGCCGCTGGTGTAGAGGATGGTGAGGCCGTCCTCGGGCTGGACCTCGGCCGCGGCTTCGGGCTCTTGGTCCGGGGCGCCATCGAGCAACGCCTCGTAAGCCGGGCCCAGCACCAGCACATCATCGATGCCGTGATCGATGCGGGCCGCCACCTCGGCATAACGCGGCGAGACAATCAACAGGCCGGGCGTCGTCAGGCGCAGGCAGTGCAGCAGCTCGGGATCCGCCAGACGCCAGTTCTGACAGGCCACGATGGCTCCCAGCTTGGCCGCGGCACACTCGATCTCAAGGTATTCGGCGCGGTTCTCCGACAAAAGCGCCAGACGCTCGCCGCGTCCGATTCCGCGGGTGGCCAACACGTGAGCCAGGCGGTTGACGCGGGCATTGAAGGTGCCATAGCTGATTTCACGAGTGCCCTCGACGATGGCGATGGCGTCGGGCCGGATGTGTGCCTGCGTCGCAACCAATGAACCAACGGTGACGGCCGCGGCACTCCGGGTCAGGGCAGGGATATCGAGGTTGCTGTCGTTCATGGCCGCAATGAAGCACACTCGGCGATCTATCGCGAGTCCGGGTTGGCCGGGCGCCGAGGGTGATCTACCTTTGATCGAAGCGAGATTTTCCCAGGGGGAACAGTTCATGCCGATGATCGAATTCAGCCGCCTCGACGGCGGCACCACCAAGGGCTATCAGTCGCTAGCCGGCGAGGGCCGTCCCGGCGTTATCGTGATCCAGGAATGGTGGGGGCTCAACGACCAGATTTGCGGTATCGCCGACCGCTTCGCCCGGGCCGGCTACAACGCCCTGGCGCCCGATCTTTACGAAGGCCGGGTAACCCAGGAACCAGATGAGGCCAACCATATGATGGAAGGCCTCGACTTTCCCGGCGCCACCAACGAAGACATCCGCGGTGCCGTGCAGCACATGCAAGGCAGCTCGTCGGCCGTCGCGGTGATGGGCTTTTGCATGGGCGGCGCGCTCACCCTGGCGGCTGCCGTACACGTGCCCGAGGTCGCCGCGGCGGTCTGCTATTACGGCATTCCGCCGGCCGAATTCGCTGCCCCGGGCGACGTAAAAGTCCCTCTACAATGCCACTTCGCCAAGGTGGACGACTGGTGCACGCCGGCCCTGGTCGACGAGTTGGAGGCGGGCCTGGCGGGCGCTGGCGCGCCTTTCGAGATCCACCGCTACGAGGCCAAGCACGCCTTCTTCAACGAACAGAACATCGATGCCTACGACCCGGCCAGCGCCAATCTTTCCTGGCGGCGCATGATGGACTTCCTCGAGACCCAATTGTGACGCTCTATTGATGGCGGTTTCATGGCAGCGCCGGGTCTGGCAATTGGCGCTGCCGTTGATCGCCACCAACGTCTCGGTACCGCTGCTGGGTGCCGTCGACACGGCCGTGGTCGGTCATCTCGACGACCCCCGGCACATGGGTGCGGTGGCTGTCGGTGCCTTGATCGTCTCGGCGCTCTTCTGGGGCTTCGGCTTTCTGCGGATGTCGACGACCGGCCTGGCGGCGCAGGCGGTGGGGGCAAACGCTGCCGACGAAGTGCGGGCGGTGCTGCTGCGGGCGCTGGTACTAGCGCTCGGGTTGGGAACGGGACTGATCCTGCTGCAACACCCGCTGTCCTGGCTCGCGCTGGAGCTCATGCAGCCCAGCACCGAGGTGCGGGAGCTGGGCGCAAGCTATATCCACATCCGTATTTGGAGCGCTCCGGCGGTACTCGCCGGCTACGCCCTGGTGGGCTGGTTTCTGGGTATCCAACGTCCCGCCGCGGGGCTCGTCATCAGCCTGGTCATGAACGGCATCAATATCGTGCTTGATCTCTGGTTCGTCATGGGCCTGGGCTGGGGTGTGGCCGGGGTTGCCTGGGCTTCGCTGATCGCCGAAGTTTCGGCCCTGGGGCTTTGGCTCTGGCTGCTGCGCCGCCAGCTCCTTCGCCTGGGTGGTCGTTGGCGCCTGCGCGCGCTTAGGGACAGCGAACTCGGCCGCATGGTGCACATCAACGGCGACATCTTCCTGCGCACACTGTGTCTGATCGGCGCCTTCTACGCCTTCACCTCGGTTGGTGCCCGCCAGGGCGACGTGGTGTTGGCGGCCAATGCCGTGCTGCTCAATTTTCTGAGCATTACGTCCCATGTTCTTGACGCATTCGCCCACGCCACCGAGGCTCTGGCAGGTGAAGCGCTGGGTGAGCGCAACCGCCGCGCCTTCCGGGCCGTCGTCGTCACGGCCGGCGGTTGGGCGCTGGCTTTTGCAGCCGGATTTTCGCTGGTGTACGCCATCTTCGGCGAAAACCTGGTGGCATTGCTGACCGATCTTGCCGAGGTTCGTGCCACGGCAGCGCTCTATCTGCCTTGGGTCGTGGCGACACCGCTGGTGGCGGTTTGGAGCTACCAGCTCGACGGTATCTTCCTCGGTGCCACGCGCAGCCGTGCCATGCGCAATTCCTCCCTACTGTCGGTAGTGATCTACGCCTTCGCCGTGGCGCTCTTTGTGACCGAGTGGCAGAACCACGGGCTATGGCTGGCATTGATGATATTGTTCGCGGCCCGCGCCGTGACGCTGGGCGCCGTCTATCCCGGNCTCGAACGGTCGGTGACGGGGGAAGCCGTTTCTGAAAGCAGTAAGCCATGACCATCGCTATCCGTCACGAGGACAAGAGCGCCTGGGAACGCCGTGTGCCGTTGGTTCCAGCCGATCTCGGCGCCCTGGTGGCGGAACACGGCATCGCCTTCGAGATCGAGGAATCTCCGACCCGGGCATTTGCCGCAGAGGAATTCCGGAAGGCCGGAGCCAGCCTGGTGGCGGGCCCCTTGCAAAGCTCGGTCGTGCTGGGTGTAAAAGAGATCCCGGCGGCGCAACTGCAACCCGGCTGTGCCTACGTCTTCTTCTCCCACACCATCAAGGGCCAGCCCTACAACATGGCCATGCTGCGCCGCCTGATGGAACTGGGCTGCACGCTCATCGATTACGAACTGATCGTCGACGAGGCGGGGCGGCGCACCGTCTTCTTCGGCCGCCATGCCGGACTGGCCGGAATGATAGATGCGCTCTGGCTGTTGGGCCGGCGTTGGCAGCACGAGGGCCTTGAGACGCCGTTTGCTGATATGCAACAGGCCATCGCCTATGCCGACGTGGCCGCCGCCAAGGAAGCCGTCGCTGTACTGGCCCAACGGCTCGAACGCCATGGCCTGCCCGAAACCTGCCGGCCGCTGGTGTGCGGCTTCGCCGGCTATGGTCATGTCTCGCGGGGCGCCCAGGAGATATTCGATCTGCTGCCGGTGACGGAAGTCGCACCCGGCGATCTGCCCGAGGCCGACGGCCTTTGTGTCAAGACCGTCTTCCGCGAAGAGGACATGGTGGAACGCTGCGACGGAGCGGCCTTCGAGCTGCAGGAATATTACGACCGGCCCGAGCTCTATCGCGGCCGCTTCGCCGCCTACCTCCCCCATCTGACCCTATTGGTCAACGGCATCTATTGGGAATCGAAGTATCCCCGTTTGCTCAGCCGCCAGGATCTGGCGGATCTCTATGACGGAGCGGCACCGCGATTGCGCCTCATCGCCGACATCACCTGTGACATCGAGGGCGCCATCGAGTGCACCGTGAAAGCCACCGATCCAGGCGAGCCCGCGTACGTATTCGAGCCCCGGACCGAATCCGTGGTGGACGGCGTCGCCGGTGACGGGCCGGTGGTGCTGGCCGTCGATACGTTGCCCTGCGAGCTGCCGGTAGATGCTTCGGTCGATTTCAGCCGGGCGCTCAAGCCCTTTGTTCCGGCTCTGGCGGCAGCCGATTTTTCTGCGCCGCTCGCCGAGAGCGGCTTGCCGCCGGAGCTGCAAGGCGCCACCATCGTCTACCAGGGGAAATTGACCGAGCGTTATCGTTACTTGGAGGAATCGATATGAAGAAGATTCTGGTCCTAGGGGCCGGCCTGGTGGCGCGACCACTAGTGCGCTACCTGCTCGATCTCCCGGGCGTCCAATTGACGGTGGCCAGCCGCACCAAAGCAAAAGCCGATGCCATGGTGGCCGGCCATGCCGACGGCACGACGCTGGCGCTGGATGCCGACGACGGCGCCGCCATGGCGAAACTCGTCGCTGATCACGACCTGGCCATCAGCCTGCTGCCGCCCAGGCTGCACACCGCTGTGGCTGCACTTTGCGTGGAACACCGCAAGCACATGGTGACGACGTCCTATTCGACCCCGGCCATGCGCGATCTCGATGGCCCGGCTCGGGCGGCCGGCGTCATCATCGTCAACGAGGTCGGCGTCGACCCCGGCCTCGATCACATGGCGGCCATGCGCACCATCGACCGCATTCGCGAGGCCGGCGGCCAAGTCACGGGTTTCCGCTCCTACTGCGGCGGCCTGCCGGCGCCGGAAGCCAACGACAACCCCTTCGGCTACAAGTTTTCTTGGAGCCCCCGTGGCGTCCTGACGGCGGCCAGTAACGACGCGGTCTACCTCGAAGATGGCAACAGGATTGAGACCCCCGGCCGAGAGCTCTTTGCCGATTTCCACTTGCTGGATGTCGAGGGCCTGGGAGCGCTGGAGGCCTTCCCCAACCGCAACTCGCTCGACTACATCGAGGTCTACGGGTTGGCTGGCGTGCGCACCATGTTCCGCGGCACGCTACGTTATGCCGGCTGGTGCGACACCCTGAAGGCCATCGTCGACCTGGGATTACTTAGCCAGGATCCCGTGACCTATGCCGCCGGCACTACGTATGCCGACTACACGGGTTCGTTTCTCAAGAACTCCGCGGGCGCTAGCGTCCGGGCGGGCGTGGCATCGCAGTTGGGCTTGGCGCCGGACGCCGCGGCGCTCGACAACCTGGAATGGCTCGGTTTGTTCGAATCGCAAGCCATCCCGGGCGCCGGCCAAGCGACGACGGCGCTTGACGTGCTTTCCGAGCGCATGCTGGAGACCATGCCGTTCCGTCCGGGCGAGCGCGACTTGCTGGTACAAGTGCACACCTTCGATGCCGAATACCCCGACGGGCGGCGCCAGCGCACAACGGCAACAATGATCGACTACGGCCAGCCCGACGGCGATTCCTCGATGGCCCGCACGGTCGGCCTGCCGGCCGCCATCGCAACGCGCCTGGTCATCGAGGACCGCATCGACAGCCCCGGCCTGCATGTTCCGGTAACCCGGCAGTTCTATCAGCCCATCCTGGACGAGCTCGAGGGCCACGACATAGGATTCAGCGAATCCACCGAGGACCTTTCCGCCTAAGCTCCGGGGATCGCCAGCCAGACTAAAGTTGCATGACGCAACTTACTTTGTTAGGGTTTTGCCCGCTAGTCGGGGGGCTATCGGGGAGAATTGCGGTGAGAATAGCGGGTTGCGATCTGGGCACGGCTTCAGTGGGTTTTGCCATCGCCACAGTGGGCGACGACGGCAAGGTGACCTTCGAGGGCACGCGCTACGAGCTGCATGAAGGCGACCCCATGGGTCTGTTCCAGGCCTGGTACCGCGATAACGATGTCGCTTCATGCGCCACTTTGGCAGCCACCGGCGTCTACGCCGACGAACTCAGCAACCCGGTACTGGTGCTGCCTGAAGATTCCTGCCAGGAAGCGGCGCTCGAATTATCGCCCGAGCTTGAAGGCTCGCTCAACCTGGTCAGCATCGGTGCCAGGGGCTACGGCGTGCTGAGCCGCCGGACTACGACCAATGGCGGCACTAAATTTCACTATCAATATCTCGAAAACGACAAGTGCTCGTCGGGCACCGGCGAGAACATCCAGAAGATCGCCGATCGCTTCGGCCTGGGCGTAGAAGAGGCCGATCAGATGGCCATGCTGGCCGGCGAGGCCATCCCCATCACTGCGCGCTGCACGGTTTTCGCCAAATCCGAAATGACCCACTTCGCCAACCAGGGCAAGCCGACGGGTGAGCTCTTTAAGGGCTACTTCGGCTCGGTGGCGCGCAACACGCGTGCTCTGCTGGCCCGCAACCACGTCGACGGCCCGGTCTATCTGATGGGCGGTCCGGCGCGTATCGGTTCGGTGCGCCAAGCCTTCGAGGAGATCCTCGGCAAACCCGTCCAAACCCCGCCCTTGGCGGAATGCTTCGAGGCCGCCGGCGCTGCCGCCATCGCCGCTCAGCAGGCACGAGGCGCGCAGCCCGCGGCTTTGCCGGCCGATCCGGCCGAGTTGATCCAGGCCAGCGAAAACCGCTTTCAGGTACTGGAGCCGGCCAGCAACCAGCAAGACAACGTGACCATCATGGCCGAGCCCTTGATTCCCGAAGGTGCCGCCCGCCAACCCGCCATCCTCGGATTGGATCTGGGCTCCACCGGCGCCAAGGCTGTGTTGACCTCGATCGAGACGGGCGAAGTGGTGCTCGACGTCTACGACAGTACGCGGGGCAACCCGGTCGATGCGGCACGCCGTTTGGTCACAACGCTCTTGGAGCGCACCCAAGCCGACGTCCGCGCCATCGGTGTTACCGGTTCGGGCCGCGAGGCGGTGGCGACGCTCCTGCGTGCCGTCTATCCCGACAGCGACAACATCGTCGTGCTCAACGAGATCGTGGCCCACGCCACGGCGGCCAGCCGCTGTGACGTCGACGATGGTGCCGATCTATCGGTGATCGAGATCGGCGGCCAGGACGCCAAATACATCCGCGTCCAAGGAGGCCGCATCGTCGAGAGCGACATGAACAAGGCTTGTAGCGCCGGCACCGGTTCGTTCCTCGAAGAACAGGCGAACCTTTATGACGTGCACGACATTCAGGAATTCATCGACCTCGCCTCGTCTGCCCAGCGGCCACCGGAGCTGGGCCAGATGTGCACCGTCTTCGTGGCCGACGCGGCGGCCCTGGCAGTCAAAGAAGGATTTGGCCGCGACGACATCTTCGCCGGCTTCCAGTATTCAGTGATCCACAATTACCTCAACCGCGTCATGGGCCAGCGCACGCTCGGTCAGCGCGTTTTCTTCCAAGGCAAGCCGGCGTCCAATCCCTCGCTGGCCTGGACNCTGGCGGCGGTGACGGGACGTGAGATCGTGGTGCCGCCCAACCCAGGCGCCATGGGGGCCTGGGGGATCGGTCTTTGCGCCATCGAGCAGATGGGCAGCGAAGCCCTGGCAAACGCACTCGACTTGGGCCAGATCCTCGAGGCTGAGATCACCGATCGCTCGGAATTCCAGTGCCGGGATGCCGACTGCCAGATCCTCTGCCCCATCGAGCGCACCACCATTCAGGTCGGCGAGACCAGCCGCCAGGCAGTGTCGGGCGGGGCCTGCCCCAAGTTCGAGGTCTCGACCAAGACCCAACCCAAGCTGGCCAAGGAAGCCCCCAACCCCTTCGAGCTCAGGGAAGAGCTGACCGACGGCTTCATTCGTGAGACCTCCGGCGCGCCGGTCATCGGCATTCCCGAGATCGGCGCCGTGGCCGGTCATGTGCCGTGGCTGGCCGCCTTTGCCGCCGAGCTTGGTTTTTCGGTCAAGCTCATGCGGTCCGACAAGAACTCGCTGGCGGCGGGCGAGCAGCTTTGCAACAGCTTCGATTCCTGCGGCCCGGTCAAAATCGCCCACGCCGTAGCCGATGCCGGCGCCGACGTCGATCTTTTGCTGATCCCCAAGATCTTCCGCATNTCGGCCGGCAACGGCCGCGGCGGCCANACCTGCCTGACCGAACAGGCCATGCCCGAGATGGTCGANCAGTCGCTGATCTCGCGCGGCCGAGATATTAAGGTAGTACGGCCCTGCATCACCTTTGGAGAAGGCCTGGAGACGGCCGAGCTGGTGGCCGAGATGGAGCGCGTGGCGCCCGAGCTGGGCGTCGAGGCGGGCCAGGTTGCCGCGGCTGTGGCGCAGGCTGCCGAGGCTCAGGAGGCCTTTGAGGCCGGCTTGATGGAAATCGGCCGCCAAGCCCTCGATTACGCCAAGTCGAACGATGTGCCGGCGGTGATCCTGGCCGGCCACCTTCATGTCATCTGCGACCGGGCCTCGAACGCCAACATCCCGATGCTGCTCAGGCGCAACGGTGCCATGGCCATCCCGGTCGACTGCTACCCCGTCGACGATACGACGCCGGCGCTATGGAAGGCCTATTGGGGCAACGACAACAGGGCACTCAGGGCCTCCGTCTGCGCGCGCGACCGGGGCGATGCATTTCCCGTGATGCTGGCCTCGTTCGGCTGCGGCCCGAGCTCATTTTCGGAGCAGATCTTCCAGTCGCTGATGGAAGGCTTTCCCCACACCATCCTGGAAAGTGACGGCCACGGCGGCGAGGCCGGATTCGTGACGCGTATCCAGGCGTTCCTGCAGTCGGTGCACCAGTTCCGCGCCGAAGCCGAGGCGCTGGCTCAGGTGCCCGACAACAGCAAAGCCATCTCCTTCGTCGATCCCAAACGTCAGAAGGGCGGCTACATGGACCCCGACTCGCGCTATGTGGTGCTCAGTGTCACCGATTTTTTCGGTCCCGTCTTTGCCGCCGTCTACCGTGCCTACGGCTTCGATGCGGTGGCCGCACCGACCATCAGCGAGGAAACCACGCGTTCGGGCAAGGCCGACTGTTCGGGCAAGGAATGCATGTCCTATCAGCTCGTCTGGGGCGCCTTCCGCACCTATCTGGAGGAAAACCCGCCGGTCAAACAGACCGAGCTCTTACAGCTCACCGGCCGCATGTGCCGGGCCGGCGTCTACGACGTTAAGGACAAGATCAACATCGAGAAGATGGGTCTCGACAGCAACGTCACCGTCGATGGTCTCAAGTTCGGCTCCGATCCCGCCATGGCTTTGTTGATCTGGTCCGGCCTTTCGGCCATCGATCTGTTGCGCCAGCTCTACGTCTACCACCTGCCCGTCGAGGGCCGGCCCGGCGAGGCGCGGGCGCTGTTCGACGAGTGCGGCGAGAAGGTCGTGACCATCCTCGAGACGCCCCACGGCGACGAAGCCGCGGCCCAGGCTGAATACCAGCGCAAAGCGGTCGAGGTCGGAGAGCTATTGCAGGAGGCCGCGCGGCGCTACGCCGAGATGGAGGCGCGCTGGCCGGGCGACAAGGATTTCCGTCTGGTCTACGTCTCGGGCGATGCTATGACAAAAGGCAACGACGTGGCCAATGCCGGCCTCTTCCTGCGCATGAGCGAGCAGGGTCTGAGGCTAGTGGCCGAGCCGATTACCGAGTTCTTCGAATACCTCGGACGCCAGCACCCGCACTTGCTGTTCGGCCGCTCGGCAACGCGGGAAAGAGTGATGCCGATGATCCTGATGCAGGCCGAGCTGCGGGCCGGTTACTACGCCGCCGTCGGCGAGCTGCACCCCTGGCTGCCGCAGCCCAACGTCTTGGCCTCGACCGCCAAAGCCGCGGAGCTGATCGACCCGGCGACCTACGGCCCGGCCGCCTTCGAGGTGGGCAGCGTGCTGACCAACTGGGAAACCGGGCTCTACGAGGGCGTCGTCATGGCCAGTTGCTGGGGCTGCGATAGCAGCCTGGTTTCCGAAGGCCTGTTGCGCTATCGCAAGGACATTCCGTTCTTCTTCTTCTACGACGACGGCACGCCTTTGGATGAACGCCGGGTGCGTGGCTATTGCTACCGTCTGCACCGGGCGGCCGGGGCCACAGGGACCACAGGGACCACGGCGGCTAACGGCGACAGCCTGGCAATCGAAACGGCCACGGTGGCACCGGCCGCGGCGGCAACGGCCCCTTCACCGTCTGCCAGCGCCTGAGCAGGCTCCATAGCGCGTAATCGGCTTGCGGCCTCGGCCGCCGGACGGACTGACGTTTCTATTCACGAAAACGGCGCCTTCTGGCTTACGTGACGGCCGGTTCGTGGTATGCTTTCGGGTGTGGTCGCGGGGGGAAACGCGACGGCCGGAGACATCCCTCGGAGAGGCATCCATGGTCGAGCTGACGCGATCGTTCGAGTTGGAAAACAAGCCGGTAGACGAGGACCATCGCGGTCTCATCGCCCTGGTCAATGACATCATCAAGGTGCTCGACGAAGGCCGTCCGGAAGAGTGCGCTCAGCTCGTGCCCGATTTCGTAGCCTTCACCAAGAAGCATTTCCAGCGCGAGGAAGCGCTGCTGGAGCGCTACGACTACCCTCAGCTCGCGAAACACCGCGAGCATCACCGCCGCCTGCACGACAATCTGGAGAACCTGCTGAAGTTGGCCGCCAACGTCACCGAAAGCGAGCCGGCGCGCCAAAGCCTGCGCAAGGAATTGGTTTATTTCATGATGGACGACGTCATCAACGCCGACCTCGACTTCAAGCCGTTCCTCAGCGAGGCAGCGACGGACGACGCGACCGAGTAAGGAATATTTCCCACCTTTGTCGGGGTGCCTGCGGTGCCATAGTTGGGCTCACGCAAGCGCCGGTTATCCGACCCGCGACGATCGCAAGCGATCGCCGCTAGTGGATGGAGTCTAACGCTTGGTACCCCCGATTGACGGCGGCGATGATCTGGTCCGGATCGGCGGTCCAGTTGAAGGGCTTG
>NZDS01000007.1 GCA_002690215.1 Rhodospirillaceae bacterium
ATCCACAAGCCGGGCACTTTGTGGCGGCCGATCTGGGCCGCTTCGCCGTGGGCCCAGATGGTTAACATGTCGAAGGCCGCCGGGTCGTTGGCCAGGGCCGCCGCCAACAGGCCGTCGCTCACCGCCATGGGGATGCTGGTGCCCAGCAGTGCGATGGCCCAGATCCGTTCCGGCACCCGCGCCGCCGCTTCTAGCGCCACCATAGAGCCCATGCTGTGGCCCACCACGGCGGCCTTCTCGATGCCCGCCGCGTCCAACAGTGTCATCAGCCAATCGGCCAGACCGCCGATGGTGTCGATGGCCGGACCCTCCGAGCGGCCGTGGCCGGGCAAATCTATGGCCAGCACGTTGCGCCCGTGGTGGGCGAAATAACGCGTCTGCAGCACCCAGGCGGTGTGGTCGGCGCCAGCGCTATGGATGAAGACCACGGAGGGTTGGCCAGGATCGGGCTCGCGTCCGCCACTGCCATAGAAGACCGTTTTGCCGTCGACCTGTAGTTCCATATTTTAGTTCCTAAGACTTCTGCGAGGCTCTAAGGGCCCGGCCCAGATCGTCGATGAGGTCGTCGGAATCCTCGAGCCCGATCGAGAGCCGAACTAGATCCTCGCCGACACCGGCCGCCTCCAGCGCCGCCGCGTCCATCTGCTGATGGGTGGTGCTGGCAGGATGGATGACCAGCGACTTGGCGTCGCCGACGTTGGCCAGGTGGGAAAACAGGCGCACCGCCTCGATGAAGCGCCGGCCGGCCGGCCGGCCGCCCTGGATGCCAAAGCTGAAGATCGAGCCGGAACCGCGCGGCAGCACCTTCTTGGCCAGCTCATAGTCCGGGTGCTCTGGGAGTTCGGGATAGGTCACCCAATCCACAGCCGGCGCGGCCTTTAGGAACGCCACAATCTTGCGCGTGTTGGCGACGTGCTTTTCCATACGCAGCGGCAACGTCTCGACGCCCTGCAACAGGTAAAACGCGGTGGCCGGAGCCATGCAGGCGCCGAAATCCCTGAGCCCCTCGGCCCGGGCCCGCATGATGAAGGCCTGGGGCCCGAACTCCTCGGCGAAGTCGAGGCCGTGGTAGCCGGCGTAGGGTTCGGTCAGCGTCGGGAAAAGACCCGAGGCCTCCCAGTCGAAGCGGCCGCCGTCGATGATGGCACCGCCGATGGCGACGCCGTGGCCGCCCAGGAATTTGGTCGCCGAATGCATCACCAGATCGGCCCCCAAATCGATGGGCCGGCAAAGATAGGGCGTGGTGAAGGTGGCATCGACGACCAGCGGAATGCCGCGTTCGTGCCCCACCGCCGAAACCTGGGCGATGTCCATGACCTCGAGCCCCGGGTTGCCGAGCGTCTCGCCGAACAGCATGCGCGTGTTGGGCCGGATGGCCTGGCGGAAGGCGTCGGGATCGCGGGGGTCGACGAAGGTGGTTTCGATACCGAAGCGCGGCAGCGTGTGGGTAAAGAGATTGTGCGAACCGCCGTAGATCGAAGCCGAGGAGACGATATGGCTACCGGCATCCATCAAGGTCATGACGGCCAGCGTCAGCGCCGCCTGTCCGCTGGCCGTGCAGACCGTGCCGACGCCGCCCTCGAGCCCGGCCAGACGCTCCTCCAGCACCGCCGTGGTGGGGTTGGAGATGCGCGAATAGATGTGGCCCGCGCGTTCCAGATTGAAAAGCGCCGCAGCATGGTCGACGTCGTCGAAGACGAAAGAAGTGCTCTGGTAGATCGGCACCGCCCGGGCACCGGTGGCCGGATCGGGATGCTGGCCCCCATGCAAGCTGAGGGTGCCGAAGCGCAGGTATTGCGGTTCCGCCATAGCGTTCTCCCGTGATCTCCGTTTCCTGAGGGCGCCACCCTACACGCGCGCCCAAAGGGCGTCCACACGGCGCCAAAAAAGAACCCGCCCGGTCTCCCGGGCGGGCTCATCTAGAAAGCCCCCGTGGGGCTGGGGCCTATTGCCAGGATACGCCGGCCAAGTCGTTGACGAACATCGGCGAGTTCTGCCAGATACCCTTGAGGCCCTTGCGGAACACCGCCGTCTTGGCGAGCTGGAAGAGGAAGCCGTTGACGGCATCCTCGGAGATCTTGCGCTGGGCCTTTCTCAGCCACTCGTAACGCTGCTGCACGTCGACGGTGGTGTCGGCCTTCTCGATGATGGCTTGGAGTTCCGCGCTATCGTACTGGAAGTAATAATTTTTTTGAGCGTACTTGTTGATGTCGTTGGGTTCGACGTGGCTGACGATGGAGAGACCGTAGTTGCGCTTCTTGTAAACCACGTCCAGCCACTGGGCCCACTCGACCTGCTCGATCTTGGCGGTGATGCCAACCGCGGCAAGCTGGGCCGCGATGATCTCGCCGCCGCGCCGCGCATACGTCGGAGGCGGCAGCTTGAGCGAAACCTCGAAGCCATTGGGATGGCCGGCCTCGGCCAGCAGTGCCTTGGCCTTGGCCACGTCGTGCGGGTAGGCCCCGGTCAGGTC
Organism: Rhodospirillaceae bacterium; assembly: GCA_002690215.1. Classification (GTDB taxonomy): domain Bacteria; phylum Pseudomonadota; class Alphaproteobacteria; order UBA2966; family UBA2966. The sequence continues at coordinate 2,474 of NZDS01000007.1, forward strand.
CACATAAGCCGGGTGGTGTGGCGCAAAATGGCTGCCGATGGGCGTGCCGTAGCCGAACATGGCGCCGTCGACGATGGCCTGACGGTCCAGGGCGTGGGCGATGGCGCGGCGCACCCGCACGTCCTTGAGGATGGGGTGCTTGTTGTTGGTGCTGAGGATGGTCTCGCCTTCGGTGGTGCCCTCTTGGACCACGAAGCGCTTGTCGCTCTTGAACTGGGCCAGACTTTCGGGCGAGCCGAAGTAGGGGAAGACATCGACATCGCCGGCCTTCATGGCCGCCACCTGAGCCGAAGGATCGCCGACGAACTTGAAGGTCACGCGGTTGAGCTTGATGGCGCCCGGGTCGCGGTATGTGTCGGCCTTCTGCAACACCACGCTATCGCCCTTTGTCCATTTGACGAACTTGAAGGGGCCGGTGCCGACGGGATGGGTCTTGTTTTGGTCAGCCGTCTCCGGGGCCACGATGACGCCCGTCGATTCGCCCATCTGGAAGAGAAACAGCGGGTTGGTCTTGTCCAGCGTGATGACCACGGTGGCCGGGTTCGAGGCATCGATGACCTTCATGTTGGTGAAGCGCTTCTTGCGCTTGTTGGTGCTCTTTTCGCCGGCGTTGCGTTCAAAGGTGAACTTGACGTCAGAGCTGTCGAAGGCACTGCCGTCGTGAAACTTGAGGCCCGTGCGCAGCTTGAAGGTAAAGGTCTTGAGATCGTCCGAGATGGTCCAACTGGTGGCCAGGCCGGGGCCCACTTCGCCGCGGGCGTCGATCCGCGTCAGGCCTTCGAAGACGTTGTAGAGCGTGATCTGGGCGATGGCGGCAGCGGCACCGGTGGTGGGATCGAGGCCAGGCGGCTCGAGGCGCATGCCGAGCACCAGAGTATCCTTGGCCGCATGGGCCGTGAGCGGCATGACCAAAGCCAAGCCAAGCGCCGCCGCGAACAATTTCTTCATGGGTCCCTCCCTCTCAGGCGCCGGCGGAAGCGCCGGCATGGCGTGTTCTGTAGCTCTCAATATCGCCCAAAGTGTCGGCCAAATAAACCCCGCGGGCGGTGGCTCGGGCGACGCAGTCGGCGGCCAGGCTGCCGATGCGTGTCAGGCTGACGTCCGTCGGTTCAGGCAGATCGCAACGCCCGGTGGCCAAAACGAAGATGACGTCACCGTCGAAGGGTGTGTGAACCGGCCGAATAGCGCGGGACAGGCCGTCCTGAGCCATGATGGCAAGGCGCTCGGCCTGGGCCTTGTCGAGGCGCGCATTGGTGGCGACCACGCCGATGGTGGTGTTGGCACCAAGCGCGCTCACGAATTTGTGTTCGACGTCGAGTTCGGCCAGGTGTGGCGGCTGCTGTCCGCCGAGTTCGCCGTCGCGCTCGAAAGGCCAGGCCCAGAAGCTGGAGGAGCCCGGCACGACCACCGAGCCGTACGGATTGACAGCCACCACGGCGCCCACCTGCAGGCCGTCCTCCGTCAGCGCCGAGACCGATCCCAGCCCGCCTTTGAGGTCGGCCGCCCTGGCGCCCAGGCCGGCGCCGGCGTTGCCCAACGCGAAGTCGGCCCCGGCCGCCTCGCAGGCGGCCCGGCCGAGCTCGCGGTAAGGCGGGGGCTGCCAACTGGTGTCGCCGCCGTTGAGCAAATCGAACAGGATCGCTGCCGGCACGATGGGTACCCGCACCGATTCCACGGGATAGCCGCGGCCAGCCGCGCGCAGCCAGTCGCTGGCTCCCGACGCAGCATCGAGGCCGAAAGCCGAGCCGCCCGAAAGCACCACGGCGTCTATCATGCTGACGTCGCAGGTAGGGTCCATCAAATTGGTCTCGCGGGTGCCCGGCGCGCCGCCGCGCACGTCGACCCCGCCTACCGCCGGACGTTCGGGCAACACCACCGTAGTGCCGGATCGGGCGCCCACATCCTCGGCGTTGCCCACGGCGATGCCGTCGACGTCGGTGATCAGGTTGCGCGGGCCGGGCTTGAACATGGCGGGCTCACCGTAGTGCGCGGTTACGGGGCGGTCAACGCGCCTTCGGTTGGTGTCGGAGGGGCCCTGGACAAGCGGTTTGTCGCCCGCAAGTCCGACCGCCTGCTCGCCCGGATTTCTCACCGGATTATGGCCAACGTGGCGTCCAGGTAAGAAATGCGGGAGAGCCCACACTGGCGGCAGCGCCCGCGGCGCCTTATTCTGCTCGACGAAAGTACACAGGACGGCACAGGGAGTCGCGCCATGGATCTCGGATTGCAGGGCAAGAAGGCATTGGTCACCGGCGCCAGCCGGGGCATCGGACGGGCCATCGCCGAGGGGCTGGCCGGGGAAGGCGCCGATATCGCCATCTGCGCCCGCAACGAGGGTCCGTTGCAAGAAGTGGTTGCCGAGCTCGGCGGACAGGGCGTCAAGGCCATTGGCAGTGCCGTTGACGTCGCCGACGGAGCGGCCCTGAAAGCCTGGATCGAAAGCGCCGCCAGCGACCTTGGCGGTCTCGATGTCGTGGTCGCCAACGTCAGCGCGCTTGGCGCCGCAGGCAGCGAGGAAGCCTGGCGCCAGAGCTTCGAGATCGATCTGCTGGGCACGGTGCGCACGGTGGAAGCGGCATTGCCCTTCCTCGAGCGCTCGGAGAACGCTGCCATCGTTGCCATCTCGAGCATTGCCGGCATCGAATTCTTCGGCGGTGTGCGCGCCTACAACGCCCTCAAGGCTGGCCTCATCAACTATGCCTCCAGCCTGGCTTCGGCGCTGGCCGAAAGCGGCATTCGCGTCAACACGGTGTCTCCCGGCACGATTTTCTTCGAGGGCGGAGTGTGGCACCGGCGCCAGCTCGAGGAGCCCGAGATCCATGCCGCGGCGCTGGCCATGAACCCCATGGGCCGCATGGGCAGTGCCCAGGAAGTGGCCAACGCCGCCGTCTTCCTGTCCAGCCCGGCCGCCAGCTTCATCTCCGGCACCAACTTGCTGGTCGACGGCGCCCTGACTCGGGGTGTGCAGTTCTAGAGCATCGCCCGGTAAGAAATGCGGGCTAGGTTTTTTTGGAGAATTCCGCGAACTTGCGGTCTTCGACGAGAATGTGATTGGTCAGCCAGCTCTGGAGGAAGCCGAGGAAGCTCTGGAAATCAAACATCCGGGCTGCCACGTCATAGCTCATCTGGGTCGCTTCGACGGCGCGGCGAAGTCTGGCGTGCATCTCTTTGTGCCGGGCCAGATCGGGGTAGCCGGCCGCTGTCATGACTTCTTCTTCGCGCTCGAAATGCTGCCTGACATAGTCGGCCAGCTCTTGCAGCGTCGTCTTAACGACCCGCGGTGCCTGGCCGCTGCCGAGGGCAGCATGAAATTCGTTGATCAGCTCGAACAGCCGATGGTGGTCGATGTCGACGGTTTCCACACCGACACTGTATTTCTCCGACCAGGGCAAGAAAGGATCCGGCGCACCCTGCGCCGCGGCCGAAACCGGCTTGTTTTTCAATATTCCGATCATGCTCGCGAAAATCCCTGCGGTGATTCGCGGCCTCTTGGCAGGACCAGCTAAACCAATCTAATCGGCTTGGCCGCGTCAGGCAATTTACTTATGCAAGAATAACCATTTTGGGCCGATTATTGGTCGGGGATGCAGCGTTATTTCTTGCCGAACAGCAAGCCCAACAGCGACGTTGGCTTGGCCACACCGGCGGCCGGGCCGTCTTCCAGCTCGAGGATCTCGTCGGCCTTGGTGCCCTGGGCCGCGGTGACCAGTTTCTGCCACTTGCGGGCGCCGAACTTGGGGGCCTCGCCGCGCCGGATCTGGGCCCGGAATTCGTCGAGCTCCTGACGTTGAGTGTAACGTTCGCTGAGGCCGAGCGCGTAAGCCACCTCGTGCATATTCTTGAGGCTGTGCTCGCAGTTACCGCAAGGCGCGAAGACGTTGTCCTTCTCGGCACCGCAGTTCATGCAAAGACAGTAAGGCATGGCATCTCACTCAATCCATATTAGCACGCGTCAGAACCGCCGGCGATCTGCGGCAAGAGGTGGACTTCGCTGTCCGGCGCCAGCGGCTGGAACCAGTCTTCCTGGTAGATCTGGCCATCCACGGCCACGGCCAGGCCCTGCTCCAGGTGCGGCGCCAGGGCGGGAAAGCGCTGACCCAGACAGCGTAATAGCTGGCGAATGCTCTCGGCCTCCAGCTCCAACTCGCTCTCACCCCCGGTATAGAGGGCGAAGTTGGCGGTCAGCACCACCCGAGCCACGGCACCGATCCTCAGCCCGCTTGCTCGATAGCCTTGAGCACCCGGGGCGGCGACATCGGGATCTCGCTGAGCCGGATGCCAAGTGCGCCCGACACGGCATTGGCCACCGCGGCAATGCCGGGAATGATCGGCGTCTCACCGACCCCACGCACGCCATAGGGATGTTTCGGGTTGGGCACCTCGACGATGACGGTATCGATCATCGGCAGATCCGAGGCCACCGGAATGCGGTAGTCGAGGAAGCCCGGGTTTTCCAGCCGGCCGTCCTCGCCGTATACGTACTCCTCGTTCAACGCCCAGCCGATGCACTGGGCCGCACCGCCCTGGTACTGGCCCTCGACGTAGGACGGGTGGATAGCCTTGCCGGCATCCTGAATCACGGTATGGCGCAGCACCGTGACGCGGCCGGTTTCGCGGTCCACCTCGACGTCGACGATCTGGGTGCCCAGGCTGGGTCCGGCGCCTTGGGCGTTGATCTCGGCGTGGCCGGCGATGGGGCCGCCGGTTGCGCCGGCCTGTTTGGCCAGGTCGGCAATGCCCAGCGGCTCGAACTCGCCTGCGTTGCTGCCGGCAGGTTTGGCGCAGCCGTCCTCCCAGACCACGGCGTCGACGTCGATCTCCCAGATCTTGGCGGCGCGCCGGCGCAGCTCTTCGATCACCGTGCGCGCCGCCTCGACGGTGGCCATGCCGGTGGAGAAGGTGGTGCGGCTGCCGGCGGCCAGGAAGTTGAAGCCGAGCGAGCCGGTATCGCCGATCATGGGCCGAATACTGTCCATCTCGACGCCCAATTCCTCGGCTGCCATCATGGCCATCGAGGCCCGCGAACCGCCGATGTCGGGGGTGCCGACCAGCAGGTTCAGCGTGCCATCCTCGTTGAGGTTGAGCGAGACGCAGGTCTCGCCGCCGATGTTGAACCAAAACCCGGAAGCCACGCCACGGCCCTGGTTGGGCCCCAACGGCGCCTGGTAGTGCGCGTGGGCCTTGGCCGCCTCCAGCGATTCGACCATGCCGATGGGACCGAACTTGGGGCCATAAGCCGCCCGGGTACCTTCCTTGGCGGCGTTCTTGAGGCGGAAATCAACTGGATCCAGGCCCAATTTGGCGGCCATCTCGTCGAGCACGCACTCCACGGCATAGACCGAAATCGGCGCCCCGGGCGCCCGGTAGGCGGCGATCTTGGGCCGGTTCGAGACCACGTCCCAGCCCACCACCTTGACCGCCTCGAGGGCGTAGGGCGCGAAGGCGCACATGGCGGCGGGCTGCACCGACGAGCCCTGGAAGGCGCCGGCCTGGTAGAATAGCTCGGCCTCGGCAGCCGTGATGGTGCCGTCCTTGGCGGCGCCCAGCTTGACCCGAACCCGGGCGCCGGACGTCGGGCCGGTGGAGCGGAACACCTCATCGCGGGTCATCACCAGCTTGACCGGCCGACAGGCCTTGCGCGACAGCGCCAGCGCCACAGGTTCGCCGTAAACGACTGTCTTGCCGCCGAAGCCGCCGCCGATCTCAGAGGCCGTGACGCGGAGCTGCGAAATATCCATTTGCAGCAGCCGAGCGCAATGCGCCCGCACCAAATAATGGCCCTGGGTGGTGCACCAAAGCTCGGCCTGGCCGTCCTCGCTGACGTCGGCCAGGCAGGCGTGGGGCTCGATGTAGCCCTGATGCACTGGCTGGGTGTCGAAACTGCGCTCGATGACTTCGGCGGCGGCGGCAAAACCGGCTTCCATGTCGCCAAAGCCGATCTCGATGCGCTTGGCCACGTTGGAAGGCTTGTCGGGCACCGGCTCGACGCCTTCGGTGAAGATGTCGTCATGCAGTAGCGGCGCATCCGGCTTCATGGCTTCCATGACGTCGATGACGTGGGGCAGCACTTCGTAGTCGACCTCGATGAGTGCCAGCGCGCGTCTGACCTGCGAAGCGCTGGTAGCCGCCACGGCGGCCACGGCATGGCCGTCGTAGAGCGCCTTTTCGCGAGCCATGACGTTGCGCACCATGTCACGGTAATTGACCATCATCTCGCCCGCCGGCACCATCTCGGAAGGCATGTCCTGAAAGTCGTCGCGGGTCACAACGGCCTTGACGCCGGCCAGCGCCTCGGCCTTCGAGGTGTCGATCGACTTGATGATGGCATGGGCGTGGGGGCTGCGCAGCACGCCGCCCACCAGCATGTTGGGCAGCGCCGCGTCGGCGCCGAACTTGGCCCGTCCCGTCACCTTGTCGACACCGTCGGGCCGGGGGGGCCGGGTGCCGACCCATTTGTACTCGTCTTGGGCTACGTCGTTCATGGCTAGGCCCCCCTCATTTCGGCCGCCGCGTCGAGCACGGCGCGCACGATCTTGTCATAGCCGGTGCAACGGCAGAGGTTGCCGGCCAGCCAGTAGCGCACCTCGGTCTCGCTGGGATCGGGATTCTTCTCCAGCAGCGATTTTGCGGCCACCAGCACCCCCGGCGTGCAGACGCCGCACTGCAGCGCCGCGTGGTCGAGGAACTTCTGCTGCAAGGGATGCAGCTTGTCGCCATCGGCCATGCCCTCGATGGTTTCGACGTTGCGGCCCTCGGCCTCGACGCCCAGCACCAGGCAGGAACAGACCAGGCGGCCGTCGAGCGTGATCGAGCAGGCACCGCAGTCGCCGGTGGCACAGCCCTCCTTGCTGCCAGTGAGATAGAGCTCGTCCCTGAGCACGTCCAGCAACGTTTGCTCGGGCTCGCATAGAAACTCGACGGCGTCGCCGTTGATGGTGGTGGTAACGTGATATTTTGCCATTGTCTCCGTACTCCCGCCTGGCCTACTGCTGCGCCCGTTGGCGCGCCGTCTGTGCCGCCCGGCAGGCCAGAACCCCTGCCACCTTGATGCGGTATTCCTTGGTGCCGCGCTTGTCATCGATGGGCCGGCAGGCGGCACTGGCGGCAGCCGCCAGGGCAGCCATGGCGGCCTCGTCGAGGCTCGTGCCAACCAGCGCCTGGGCCGCCTCGGGCACCAACAAGGCGCGTTCGGCCACGGCACCCAACGCCACCCGGGCGGCGCTGCAGGTATCACCGTCCATGGTCAAGCAGACGCCGGAGCCGACGATGGCGATATCCATCTCGGTGCGCGGGATCATGCGCAAGTAGGCGTCACCGGTAGCCGCTGGTGCCTTGGGCAGCAGCAGCGAGACCACGATCTCGCCCGGCGTTAGCGCAGTCTGGCCGGGGCCGGTGGCCACCTCTTCGACCGCCAGCTCGCGCCGGCCGCCGGGCCCGGCGATGCTGGCGCGGGCGCCGGCGGCGATCAGTGCCGGTACGCTGTCGGCCGCCGGCGAGGCATTGCAAAGGTTGCCACCGACGGTGGCGCGGCCCTGGACCTGGGTCGAGCCGATCAGCTCGATGGCCTCGCAGACGCCGGGCCAGGCGCTTTTCAGGGCGGCGTGTTCGCCGATCTCGGCGCCGGTAACGGCAGCGCCCAGGCGCCAACCCCCGGCTTCCTCGCCGATGCTACGCAATTCGTCGATTTTCTTGATGTCGACCACCAGGCCGGGCTCGATCAGGCCGGAACGCATCTGCACCAAAAGGTCGGTGCCGCCGGCCAACACCCGGGCCTCGCCATCGGCGGCGGCCATCAAGGCCACTGCCTGATCTAGCGAGTCCGGGGCTTCGTACCGCATGTCGCCCATGATATTCCCTACTTGTTCTTGCTGACTCTAGCCGCTCGTGGCCCTTTCAGTTCTCTTGTGGCCCCCTGTCGGTTTTACCCGTTTGCCGGACCGCCCAGGACCATGATGCAGACGGCGCCGGGAATCAAGCCATGCCCTGTTTCGGATCGTTGCCCCGGTCCCGTTATTTGGAGCGGTATAGCGCGATGGCCAGGAGAATTTCGTCGGTTTTGTCACGATCGCCCTTGAACTGCGGGCCATGGAATTTGGCCTGGCGCCAGGCCACCTGGCCATCGAAACGGCCGTAACCGTCAAACATGAGCTCGATTTTGGCGTCCTTGTCGAACTCGCCCTCGGCCTCGATCTTGGCGCCGCTCGGCGAAATATCGAGCACCCCGCACGAGACCTCGCCTGCAGCCGAAGAAACCTTGGCCGGTAGCGACACTGCCTGGCGGTCTTCCTTGCGCTTTTGCCTGCCCGTGGTCACCGCCTATTTCCCACTGCTGCCTTTGCGCAACCCCGGGGTCGAGCCAAATCTGGCGAAAAAAGCGCCCCGCTCCAAGGCGGGGCATAGTTATGTCGATGAACACCAATGCGGTGCCATGCGCTATGTCGGCGCCGGCCAAGCCTACACCCGTGTCAGCGCCAAAGAAAGCGCTTCAGCGGTCGCGCTGGTCTCCCGGTTGCCAGCCCGGCGGAGCCAGTTCGAAGGAGGCGAAGTCGAATGCCGGCGCCACCGTGCAGCCGACCAGTGTCCAGGCTCCCAAGCTACGCGCCGCCTGCCAGCAGCCGGTAGGCACCACTATTTGGGGGCACTGGCCAGCAGCCACTTCGGGCCCCAATAGACGATGCTCGACAGTGCGGCCGTCGACGCTGAGGTCGAGCTCGAGGGTGGCGCCGGCGTAGTGATGCCAAATCTCGTCGGCATCGTTGAGCCGGTGCCAGGCCGAGATCTCGCCGGCCCGCAATAGATAATAGATCGCCGTCATGGCGCCACGGCCGGCGGCCTGGCGCTGGCGGTAGGTTTCGACGAAATGGCCGCCCTCGGGATGGCGTTCCAAGCCGAGTCGGGCGATGAGGTCTTCCGCCGTCATAGTCATTGTGGCCGTTGCTGCCATGAATAATGACAGAATGTTACAGCCGGCGACGCCATCGGGCGAGTCCGCTGGGTCGCCGGATGGTCTTTGGTGAAGCCCGGAAACCCTTGACCAACCTCGGGTATTGACGACCTGCGCCCGGTCGATGGCCAGCCCACCGCTGCGACATCGTGTCGCTGAAGGCTGAAATACTAGCGTTACAATTGCCGATTATGATCTCTGCATACTCTCTCTGTGTTGGCGTTGAAATCGCGTTTGGGCCGACCCGGCGGCTCTCCCCCAGCCTCTCCCCCCAATGCCGTCGGGTCGGCCCGCCCCTTTTCAGGGGCGGTTTTTCCCTCACGGCAGCGGACCTGATCGGTCCGCTTCTGCCCGGGCGCGCCAGACGACCGGCGGGGACGCTATTTCTTCTTTTTCTTCGGCTTTTTGCCTGTGGCGTGCAGGATCAGGGTGCGGGCCTGTTCCAGCTCGCCAGCCGACAAGGTGGGGGCCAGCTTGTCGCGGGCCTTGCTGGCGGACTTTTTGATCTTGCCGCGACCCCGATCGGCCGCCTGGCTGAGCAGGCTATAGGCCTGCACGGCATCAAGTTTGACGCCGCGGCCGTCGCGATGCATGAGACCCAAGTAATACTGGGCGCTGGCGCTACGCTGCTTGACGGCGCGGCGGTACCATTCAGCCGCCTTGGCCGGAGCCTTGGCGGCAACGTTGCCGCGCTCGAGCATGCGGCCGAGTTGCACCTGGGCCTTGTCAAAACCGACCTTGGCGGCCGCGGTGATCGCCTTCAAGCCGGCTTCCGGGTCCTTACTCACGCCTCGGCCCTGCAAAAGTGCCAACCCCAGCATGTAACGCGCGCTGGCCAAGCCTTTGGTCGCCGCCTCGCGAAACCACTTGGCGGCAGCCACGTCGTCTTTGGCCACGCCGCGCCCCGAGCGCAACGCCAGGGCGAAGTTGTACTGGCCCTTGGCATAGCCCTGCTCGGCTGCTTCGCGATACCATTTGGCGGCGGTCTCGAGATTGCGTCCGACACCTCGGCCCGAGGCGTACAGAATACCCAGGTTGGTCTGGGCCAGGGGGTCACCGGCCTCGGCGGCCGATTTCCATTCCTTGAAGGCGGTGTCGAAGTCGCCCGAGCGGAAGGCGGCGCTGCCTGCCTTGAAGTCAGCCTGAGCCGACACCGTGACAGCGAGGCAAAAGCAGAGTACGAGAATGCTGCGAAGCATCATGGGGTTTCGCTTTCGCTTTGCTGACGCCAACGGCCGCCGTCACCTGAGACAGTCGGCCTAGTCAGAACAATAGCTCCCCCGACCGCATCATTAAGTCACAATTCCCCCTCCGCGAACAGAATTTCGTGAGCACAAATAAGGACACCTGCCATGCCTAGCACAGCCGGCCACGAATTTGTCGGACCCGAAGAGGTCGCTCCCGCTGACGTCGGCCTGGCGAGCGAGAGGCTGGAACGGGTGGACCGCTGGATGGCAGGCTACGTCGATGCCGGCAATTTGCCAGGCATGATGACGGTGATCGCCCGGCGGGGCCACGTCGCCTACTGGCGCGGTTGTGGTTTGAGGGACGTCGAAGCCGGCCTGGCGCTGGAGCCGGACACTATTTTCCGTATCTATTCCATGACCAAGCCGATCACCAGTCTGGCCCTGATGATGCTTTACGAGGAGGGCTGTTTTCAGCTCGACGACCCCGTCGCCCGATTCCTGACCGACTTCGCCGAAATGACGGTTTATGCCGGCGGCGAGGGTGCCGGCATGCGCAGTCTGCCGGCCGACCGGCCCATCACCATCCGGCAATTGCTGACCCATACCGCAGGGCTGACCTACGGCTTCTTCGAGGAGACGGCAGTCGATGCCCAATATCGTGCGCGCGGCGTCGATTTCGCAGGTTCGGGCCGGCTGCTGGCTGAGCTGGTGGCCGAACTGGCGCAGATACCGCTACTCAGCCAGCCTGGCAGCGAGTGGAATTACAGCGTCGCCACCGATGTGCTGGGTCACCTGATCGAGGTGCTTTCGGGCCAGCCGCTTGACCGCTTTTTCGCCGAGAGAATTCTGGGCCCGCTCGGCATGACCGACACCGGCTTCAGCGTACCCGCAGGCCACGTCGGGCGCTTCGCCGCCAATTACGTGCCCACCAAGGGAGGCGGCATCGAACTCGTCGATGCGCCACGCGAAAGCCGCTTTGCCGAGCCCGCTGTGACTTTCTCGGGTGGCGGCGGTTTGGTCTCTACCGCCGCCGATTATTTGCGTTTTTGCCGCCTGCTGCGGGGCCGGGGTGAGCACAACGGCATACGTTTGCTGGGCCGCAAGACGCTCGACTTCATGACCCAGAATCATCTTCCCGGCGACCTCGCCGAGATGGGCCAGCCGGTGTTCAGCGAAACCTCCTATGATGGCGTCGGCTTCGGGCTCGGTTTCGCGGTCATGCTCGATCCGGCCAAGGCCCAGGTGGTGGGCTCGCCGGGTGAGTACTCATGGGGCGGGGCGGCCAGCACGATCTTCTGGATCGACCCCGAGGAGGATCTGATGGTGATCCAACTGACCCAGCTGCTGCCCTCGTCGACCTACCCCTTGCGGCGTGAACTCAAGGCCCTGGTCTACGGCGCTATCGTCGATTGATCAATTGCTGGGGACGGGTTTGCGTCGTTAGCTGTGGCTCGGGGGCTCACCCAAATCGCGCAGGTACTTCATGGCACGCTGGCGCATGGCCGGGTCTCGGATGGCGTTGAAGGCACGCACCAGATCCCGGGTTTCCTCGGGCAACATGTGGAGCTCGCGGCTTGCGGCTCCTGGGATCAGAGACGGTTCCTGACTGACACCCCGCGTCGGGGAAGCCGCAAATGACGCAGCACTGCCGTGGGAGTTGAGCGATTTCATGCGCTTGGTCATTGTGCCGCCTAATTGCCGCTCAGTCGCATTTTGCCAGCCGCCGCGACCACCACAACTTGATGATGGCCGCCCCCTGCACCCGCCAGAATGCTAGGTTGCAACCTATTGGTCAATAGGATTTAGCCTATCGGTGGCTTCGGGCCCAGTCTCGGTGAGGGCGCCGTCGGCCTCGGAAGCATCGCCCCGAACCAACCACTGCAAGCTCCTGCCGGAAGTCCGCGAGATGCGATCAAGCTCGTCCAGCGTGGGATCGTCGGCGCCATCCTCGAGCGCCCGGTAGCGTCCCTGGGCAATACCGGCGGCGCTGGCGAAACGCCCCGGCAGCTTGTGCTCGCTCTGTCCCCGTGCCACCGCCAGGCGGGCGGCGAACGAGGGCAGCCATTGCGTGAGCCGGCGCCGTGGCGGCTCGGGCACCGCCGATGCCTGCGTCGGCATCAGCAGATCCGCCTCGTCGATGCCGAAATGGCGGGCCAGGGCACGACGGTCGTCCTCGGCCAAAAGCTGTGGCCGCTGGCGGCGCAGGAACTGCTGCAGGTAGGCGTGATTACGCCCGATGGCCAGCGACACCGCTTTGAGGTTGGTGTCGTTTGCCTCTACCAATCCCAGTAAACGGCGCCGGACGGGGTCTAGTCTTTTGGCCGGCCGTGACATGTCTCCCTTGTAGCACTCTCGGGCCCCGCCACACAAACGACGACAATGGCATGCGCCGAATAGGCAAACACCTATCAATCTCCTATTGCCAGCTCGAGCATCAGCGATGTTCAAAAATGCCGGGAAATTAGCGTATTTCACGTGCCAAATCGTGTCATGATAATGCAGATAATAGGCGCAATAATCTTTTTTTTCAAGCGAAAGAGAGAGATCATGGCATGTAAATTACCGCTTTTGTTGATCCCTGGACTGGCCGGCAACAAGACCATGTGGGAGCCCCAGATTCAGGGTCTCGGCGATCTCGCCGATTGCTGGGTGGCGCCGCTGCCGGCCTGGGACGACCTCGGTGACATGGCGCAATACATCCTGGCCGAGGCGCCGCCGCGCTTCGCCGTGGCGGGCTGGTCGATGGGCGGTTACCTGGCCTTCGAGATTTTGCAGCGAGCGCCCGAGCGAGTACTCAAACTGGCCCTCATGAGCACCACCCCCGAACCTGAAACGGGCGAGGTTTCGAAACGCCGCCGAGCCTCCTTGGTGGCTATCGAGGATGGCGGGTTTCTGGCCGAAATTCGGTCGTTGTCGCCGCGGTTTTTGCACCCCGAGCGGCGGCGCGACGGCGTTATCGTCGAGCTTATGGTGCGCCAGGCATTCGAGATCGGACCCGAAGCCTACCGACAGCACCACGTGGCCATGATGAAGCGCCCCGACTACCGGCATCTACTGCCCAAAATCCAATGCCCTACGCTGGTCGTTAGCGGCCGCCAGGACTACGTCACCCGGTCCACCGCCCAAGCCCGTATGGCTCGCGGCATCGGTCGCTCCAAGCTGGTACAGCTCGAGCGCTGCGCCCATATGGTCACCCTGGAGCGGCCAGTCGAAACGGTGCGAGCCATGCGCCAATGGTTGCGCCAAGGCCAACGCGCCATGGCAGCATGACCCGATGAGAAATGCGGGCTAGGCAATCTTGAGAAGAGACCGTCAGTTCAGCTTGAGGGGCTTGATCAGAGCCAGGCCGAGAAATTTGCAAACCTCGCCTTCGTCGTTGGCCAGCGGCGCATGCACGGTCCAGATCTGGCAACGCTGGCCCGCCGCGTTCATGAAGTAGGTCGAAAGCCGCACCGGCTGGATGCGCCGGGCGGCACGTTCCAGCATGGCCGCCAATTCGCCCTGCAGGCCCGCATGACCGTGGCGTTCATGGTTCGTCCGGGCCTTGGTTTCGATTGTGAGGCCCACCAGGGAAGCACCGTTGGCCTGTTCGACGGCCGGGCCCACCAACTCGTATTGCAAGCCGCCATCGGCAGTCAGCCCGATCAGGGTGAGATGGGCCTCAAAGCCCTTCAATTCCTTGAGCTGGATGTCGCTGGTTGTCGGCGCTCGGCGGCCGGCCCGCTTGGTCTGCCAGAATTCAAGGAAGCGTTCCTCCACCTCGACCCATTCGGCCGGGCCCGAGGGCGAGCGCCAAAGATCTGGCAATTTTGCCTCGGGATCGCCGCTCAAGGGCCGCAGCAAGGTTGCCGGATCAACCTCGGCGATCAGGCTCACGGCGAGCACGAAGTCCTGACCACTGTGGCGCTCGTGCAACGGCGCCACCAAAGTCCAATTGTAGCAGCGCCGGCCCAGGGCGTTGAGCTGGTAGGTCGAGAGCCCGACCGGTTCGCCCCGCAACAGGGCCGTCCGGCAGCACCCCAGCAACTGTCCAGGCAGGCCTTCGTGGCCGTATTCGCGTAAGTTTCGCTGCGCCTTCAAACCGAGCCGGTAACCCGCCAGTGGCCCCTGATTGGCGGCCACGATGTCGGCGCCGACGAAGTCGAATTGGAAGTCGTCGGCTGCCAACGGCCGGACCAGGACGATATGCCGCCTGAGTGACGCGGGTATGCTAGGGGGAATGCCGGAGGCATTGCCCTCGGTGATGCTGCCGGCTTCCAGGCGGTCGACCGTGGCCCGCCCGTTATGGCGCTCGAGCCCCCGCCAATAAGCGATGAAATCCGCTTCCAACGAAACCCACAGCGGTGGCCGGAATAACTGGTAGTCGCTGGCCAGGGAATAGTAGCCGCCCAATCTGTCGCCCTTGCCATCGCCCTGGCCGTCGTCTCGGCCGTCTGCGTCGAAGGGTTCCGCCCCGTCCAACTGACGCTGCAACTCGCCAAAGATGTCAGCAGCGATTCCACGCTCGACGATCAGGCGGCGAAAGGCGCAGACTTCGTCATGGCCCGGCGCCAGCGCCTCCATGCCGATTCCGACAAAACGCCGGAACGACAGGCGGTCCTCGAGTTCCCGGTCGAATTCGTAGGCGATCAGCGCGTGCCACTGTTGCAGTAGCATGGCCTTGAAGATTACCAATGCAGGCTGACCGCCAAGCTCCTCGCGGTCGGCCTCGAGCCAGCGCAGAAATCGTTCGAATTGGGACCAATCGACGGCTGCGTCGATATCTTCCAGCCAACGCCGCCGGGGCCAGGGACCGCTGGCACCAGTGCCCGCTTTAGGTTTGTGGGAAGCTTTCCTCACCTTTTTCGCCGATTCGTTTTCCATCTATCGCCTCATACGCGAGAGAATGAACGCATTCATTATTATAGTTGCACACTACAGAGTCGTGATCCCGCAGTCCAGCCCAGCGGGGGCGCCGGCTGAAATCCTTGCAATCCTAGCCGGTTCGGCCCATATAATCGCCAGCAAAAGTGCAACTTGCAAAGGATTCAGCGATGGCTGAAGAAATCAGAACCCGCGTCAGTCTGGCTGGCAGCAGCCCCATCGACGCCGCCGTCGACGAAGGCCTCAGGGCCTACATGCTGCGGGTCTACAACTACATGGCGTCGGCCCTGGCGCTGAGCGGCGTTGTCGCCTTGGCGGTATCGTCGAGCGATTCCCTGGTCGCTCTGATTTTCGGCTCACCGTTGCAGTGGGTGGTCATACTGGCGCCGTTGGGCCTGGTCTTCTTCCTCAGCGCGCGCGTCAACAAGATGAGCGCCTCGGCCGCCCAGACCACATTCTGGATCTTCGCCGGGCTGATGGGGGTATCGCTGGCCTCGATCTTCCTGGTCTACACACCGGTCAGCATCGTGCGGGTGTTCTTCATCACCGCCGGCACCTTCGGCGCCATGAGCTTCTACGGCTACACCACCAAGAAAGACCTCAGCGGCTGGGGCTCTTTTCTCTTCATGGGCCTGATCGGCATCATCATTGCCAGCGTGGTCAACATCTTCCTGGCCTCGTCGGCGCTCCACTTCGCCATCTCGGTGATTGGGGTTCTGATCTTTGTCGGACTAACCGCCTACGA
>NZDS01000008.1 GCA_002690215.1 Rhodospirillaceae bacterium
TGGTTGCCCCAGGGAAAGCGCGCGCCATCGCTGCCCCGGGCCGCCTTTTGCCATTCCTTCTCGCTGGGCAGGCGCCAATTGCGGCCGGTGATGCGGCCCAGCCAGGCGGCATAGGCAAGCGCATCGTGGTGCGAAACCAGAACCACCGGATGCTCTTCGCGTCCCGGCGGTGGCCGGCGTTTGCGCCAGGCATGACGGTGCGTACGGCTGAAAGGATGGATGAGGCCATACGACGCCCAGGTGGCGGCATCAACTCCGGGTGCGGCGTGCTCGGTAGCGGCGATGAAGTCAGCGTAGTGGGCGTTGGTGATGAGGTTGCGCGTAATAGTGAAAGCAGCAGTGGTGGCCAGCCGGCGCTCGCTCTCAGCCTCGTACCAGCCGCGTTGACGAGTGATGCTATGGCCATAGGCGGCTTCGTCCAGGCGGTAGGCGCTCTCGCGCTCAGCCCGGTCGGAGCCGATGATAAAAGGGCCACCGGGGATGGCGATGACTTCTGGCAGCGGGGCCGCAATGGCGAGAGCCGGCACCAGGATGAATACCGCCAGGCCGGTCGCCAGCCCCTGCCGACAGAATCCTCTCGTCATCGTCATCTCCCGTTCTGCGATCCGCGATCATGACTGGTGCCGTCCTGCCGTCTGTCAACTCACGCACACGTGAATAGGCGTGAATCGGCAACGGCCAATCACCGGCATAGATTGTTGATGGGCAATTCAAGTTTGTCACATTCAAATTGGGAAGGGCGCATTGCCATGAAATCCATTCACAACCGGCTGCTGACGACAACGGTCATCCCCATCATGCTGGGCATCGGTACCGTGGCCACCTCAGCCATCGTGGCTCCGATAGCATCGCGGGCAGCCTGTGCGGCAAAAAACCGCTGCGCGGGAAAGAATCCCTGTGCGGCGAAAAACCCCTGTGCCGGAAAAAACCCTTGTGCGGCAAAAAACCCGTGCGCCGCCAAGGCCTGTAATCCTTGTGCGGCCAAAGCCTGCAATCCCTGTAATCCTTGCGCCGCCAAGAGCATCGCCTGCCTGGTGCCGCGCCTGATGGCGGCGGCGGCCAAGAACCCCTGCGCGGCGAAAGGCTGCAATCCCTGCGCCGCAAAGAACCCTTGTGCTGCCAAGGCCTGTAATCCCTGTGCAGCAAAGAACCCCTGCGCCGCCAAGGCCTGTAATCCCTGTGCAGCAAAGAATCCCTGTGCTGCCCAAGCTTGCAACGCCTGCAATCCCTGTAACCCATGTGCCGCCGCCGAGGTTCCAGAGCTGACCCAGGCCGAGGCCGTGGCCGCCTACGATTGCGCCCGCAAGGCGTTAAGGGCGGCCTACGCCAAGTCCGGTTTGACTTATGCCGGGGACTACGCCGATTGGAGCCGCTTTTCACTGCGGCCTTACCAGTCCGACACCCACGGTGGGCGTTACGTCAACAACTTCGGCAACGCCAAGGCCCGGGGCTACGGCAAGTATGAAAAGGGCGGCCCACTGCCGGTCGGCGCCATGCTGGCGAAGGACAGCTTCGTCGCCAATGCCAGCGGACGCGTGATCGCCGGACCGCTGTTCACCATGGAAAAGATGGCTGCCGGCTTCAACAAGCCGAGCGGTAATTGGCGCTATTCCATGGTCATGCCCAACGGTAGCGTCTTCGGCACGACCAATGGCAAAGGCTCGGCCAAGGTCGCCTTCTGCATCGGGTGCCATGCTTCGGCAGAGGACCAAGATCACCTCTTCTTCCTGCCCGAGGAGCACCGTTTGTAGGCGGCAAAACCATGCGTTCCCTGGGGGAGACCCGCCCTTCCCTCCAGTGGACCGGCGGCGGCCTCCGCAAGGAAGCCGTCGTCGCCGGGCTTTTTTGGGCGCGTGAGACCAGTCGCCGCAGACCACAATTTGGCCGCAAAGGCCGCTTACATTTCCTGACAGCCTGTGCTACATACGCCGCTCGGTCGCGGTGGGGTGGACGACCTTGGAACGAACGTGCGGCCAGAGGTGCCGCCTCCAAATTCGGTAAATAGGAGAGCTTTCTATGACGATCAAAAAGCTAATTGGCATCGGCGCGGCCTGCCTTATTGCGCTCTCGAGCGCTTCGGCGCTGGCGGCCGGCGACGCCGCCAAAGGCAAGAAGGTCTTCAACAAATGCAAGGCCTGCCACACAGTCAAGAAGGGCGGCAAGCACAAGGTCGGCCCCAACCTGCACGGCGTTTTCGGCCGCAAGGCGGGCACGGCCGCCGGCTACAAGAAGTTTTCCAAGGCCATCAAGGCCTCGGGCATCGTCTGGGACGACGCCATCATGGACAAATACATCAAAAAGCCCAAGGCCGTGATCAAGAAGGGCAAGATGACCTTCCCCGGCCTCAAGAAGACCAAACAGCGGGCCGACGTCATCGCCTACCTCAAGCAGGCGACGAAATAGGCACGGCGGAGAAACATCCAAAGCCAAATGCCACCGCCCCATCGGCGGGGGCATTTTTCGTTCTACCGTTTCAGTCCCTGACGACCAGCACCGAACATTCGGCGTGGCGAACCACCCGCGCCGCATTGGGCCCAAGTAGGTAGTCCTTGAGCTCCGGTCGGTGCGAGGCGATGACCACCAGGTCGGCCCCCACCTGCTCGGCCTTCTGCAGCACCACCTCGTAGACCGTGCCGTTGCCGATCCCGCTGTGGCAGTCGACGGCGGCCGGCACGTGCTCCTTGGCAAAGC
The DNA here is from genome assembly GCA_002690215.1 of Rhodospirillaceae bacterium. GTDB lineage: Bacteria > Pseudomonadota > Alphaproteobacteria > UBA2966 > UBA2966. The sequence goes on from NZDS01000008.1 coordinate 2,692, forward strand.
CCTCGATCCGGCGCGCTGCCTCCTCGAAGATGGTTTGCTCGTAATCCTCGGGAAAGAACTGGCCGACGAAATTGAGGCCGAAATCCGGCACCACAGTGAAGACATGGAGTTTCGAGTCGAATTTCTGGCAGATCTCCACCGCCACCGGCAGCGCCTTCTGCCATGAGGCCTCGTCGTTGAGATCCACCGTCAACAGGACGTTCTGGTACATGATGCCCTCCTAGCCCGAGGCGGGCGCCGCGGCCGCGTCACCCTCCTGGTCACGTCGGCGCCGCGCCAGTTGCAGCAAGACGACGATGCCAAGCACGGCCAGACCGAAGGGATAAACCAGCTGCTTAGGCGGCAGGCCCACCTGTTCCACGTCGAGTTCATCGATGCGATCATTGACCCAAACGCCGGCATCCTCGGCCAAGCTCTTGGGTAGCACCTCTATGACGCGGAAGCTGCCTGCCTCCGCGTCGGCCTCCAGAGTCATACCGAAGGCTTCGATCTGGCCCGGACCGGTAATGTCGGGCGTGGGGATTCGGTAAAGCTTGAGGCGGTCGCCGTAGTCGGTCTCGCGCACGATATGAACGCGCATGGTCAATCCCGGCGTCGAGGCCTTCTCGCCGCTGACAAACTTCTCTATGTCGAGCGGCACAAACGAAGGATAGAAAAAATCCATCACGAAGCCCGGCCGGAACAGGCTGATGATGACCACCACCAGCAACAGCGCTTCGTGCCACTTGAGCTTGACGATGAACCACCACTGGGTGACCGAGCTGAAGGCCAAGATGGCGATCAGAGAGACGCAGAAGATCATCAGCCCGTGCCAGACGCTGGTTACGCCCACCAGCAAGAGCTCTGTATTGAAGATGAAGACCAGCGGCAGCATCGAGGTGCGGATGTCGTAGAGGAAGGACTGCACCCCGGTCTTCATCGGGTTGGCCCGGGATATGGCCGAGGCGGCGAAGGCCGCCAGACAGACGGGCGGCGTCGAATCCGCCATCAGGCCGAAGAAGAAGACGTAGAGGTGGACGGCAATAAGCGGCAGCACCAGTCCGGCGGCGTTGCCGAGTTCGACCAGCACGCCGGCCAGCAACGAGGCCACCACCAGGTAGTTTGCCGTGGTCGGCAAACCCATGCCAAGGATCAAGCAGAGCACCGCCGTCAGGCCCAGCAGGACGTAGACATTGCCGCCCGACAGCGCTTCGACCACGCCCACCAAAGCATTGTTGAGGCCGGTCGAGGAGACGGCGCCGACAATGATGCCTGCGGTGGCAATGGCCACAGCGATGTTGACCATGTTGCGCGAGGCCCCAACCAGGCCGTCATAGACCAGCATCAGGCCCCGCATGAAGGCGGCCCCAGCAGCGCCGCCACCGCGCGCGGCCGCCAGCACCTCCTGGCCGACGATAATAGCCACCAGTACCAGGATCGAATAGAAGACCGAACTTGCCGGCGTCCAACGCTCGACCATCAGCAGATAGATCAGGACCGCGATGGGGATGAGGTAGTGAATTCCACTCTTGAAAGTCTCGCCGAGCGGTGGAATTTCCTCCCTCGGCATGCCGGCCAGGCCCAGCTTCAAGGCTTCCAGGTGCGAGATGTAGAGCAGCGCCAAGTAGCTGATGACCGCCGGAATGAAGGCCGCCACGATGACGTCGAAATAGGAGATGCCGATGAACTCGGCGATTACGAAAGCCGCCGCACCCATCACCGGCGGCATGATCTGGCCGTTGGTCGATGCCGCCACCTCGATGGCACCGGCCTTGACTGCCGGCATGCCGGAGCGCCGCATCACTGGAATGGTGAAGATACCGGTGGTGGCCACGTTGGCGATCGAGGAGCCCGAGATCATGCCCATCATGCCCGAGCCCAGGATGGCTGCCTTTGCCGGCCCGCCGCGGAAACGGCCAACCATGGCGAAGGCCAAGTCGAGGAAATATTTGCCGGCGCCGGCCCGGTCCAAAAGTGCGCCGAACAGCACGAAGAGGTAGACGAAACTGACCGAGACATCCATGGCAATGCCGAAGATGCCTTCGCCGCCCAGCCACTGGTAACCAATCAGGCGACTCGGCGAAACACCCTTGTGGGAGATAATTTCGGGCATGTCCTGCCCGAAGATCGAATAGATCAAAAAGGCGCCGGCAACGATGACCAAGGGAATACCGATCGAGCGCCGCGTCGCCTCGAGCAGCAGGACAATGCCGATACCGCCCAAGATGGCCTCGAAGGGGAAGCGGTAATCGCTACCGAAAAGGTTGATGTCCCAGACCCAGAGAATGCCCTGGCGCTCCACCAGGCCGTCATAGCCCCAAAAAAGGTAGGAGGCGCAGACCACACCGGCCAGCGCCAGCGCAACGTCGTAGAGCGGGATGTTGGCCGTACTCAGCCGCCGTGCGGCCGGAAACATGAGGAAGACCAGCAATAGTGCGAACGAAAGATGGATGCCGCGGGCCGGCACGTCGATGATTATGCCGAAGTCGTACATAAAGGGCAGCGGCGAGGCGATCCAGAGCTGAAAAAGCGACCAGCAAAAACCGATTAGACCGATCAACAGGGCAAGTTTGGGGGCGTGCTTGCGACCCGAATGCTCGAGCTCTTCTAGCTTTTCCCGGGTTTCGGCGTCGATGACGCCTGGATCCTGAATGTTGTCGTCGGCCATGGCGAAATTCCGTGGGCGGAGAAATGATCTAAAAGGAGGCCGGCGCCCCAAGGGGCGCCGGCAGTCGAGAGGTGGAGATACCTACATCAGGCCCTTTTCCTTGTAGTACTTGATGGCACCGGGATGCAGCGGCGCCGACAGGCCGTTTTTCATCATGTTCTTGGGATCGAGGTTCTTGAAGGCCGGATGGAGCCCGCGGAAGTCGTCGAGATTCTCGAAGACCGCCCGAACCACCTCGTAGACCACGTCGTCCGGCACGCTGGCATTGGTAACGAAAGTGGCCATGACGCCGAACGTGGTGACGTCGCTGGCGGTGGTCTTGTAGGTACCCTTGGGAATGGTGGTAAAAGCGTAGTAGGGCGTGTTGCCGACTAGCTTCTTCTCCACCGAACCCGCGAGACTGATGATCTTGGCCCCGCAGCCGTCGGTGGCCACGGAAACACCGGCATTGGGCACGCCGACGGTATAGCCGTAGGCGTCGATCTTGCCGTCACAGAGCGCCTTGGACTGCTCCGTCGAGGTCAGCTCGGTAGCCACCTTGAAGTCGCTTTTCATGGTGCCATGAGCCTCCATCAACACCTCGGTGGTGCCGCGCTGGCCGGAACCGGGGTTGCCGATGTTGAAGCGCTTGCCCTTGAGGTCGCCCCACGAGCCGATGCCGGAATTGGCCCCAACGATAATGTGGTAAGGCTCGGCGTGCACCGAAAACACGGCGCGCAAGCCCTTGAAGGCCTTGCCCTTGAACTTGCTGGTGCCGTTGACCGCATGGTACTGCCAATCCGACTGGGCGACGCCGAAATCAAGCTCGTCGGCCTGGATGTTGGCGATGTTGTAGGTCGAGCCGGCGGTCGATGGAGCCGAACAGCGGATGCCGTGCTTGCGGCCCTTCGAGCGACCTTCCGCCGCCTCCTTGTGGACCATACGGCAGACCGATTGGCCAACCACGAAATAGACGCCCGTGGGGCCGCCGGTGCCAATGGAAATAAAGCGCTTCTTGGCCTGCACCGAACCGGGCGCAGCCATGCCGAGCGCCACCACGAACGCCACGGCACCAATTGCGAGAGCTAGTTTTTTCATAACGTAAAGTCCTCCATTTGCTGATGGTCTGGTTTGAAGCGTGTGCAATCTGCGGCTGTCGCGTAGTGGCCGCTGGTGATCACCGCGAAACTGATGTGGTCGTGGGCCAGGACCGTCGCGGCGGTCGGTCTGGGGCCAAACTTAAGGGCTGCTTCCATCAGGCTGCCCTCCCTGCGGTGCCGATGTCGGCCAGACAGCTATCGACGGCAACCCCCAGGCGTTCGACGATGATGTCGATCTCGGCCGCCTGGATGATGTAGGGCGGTGCCAGCAGTACGTGATCGCCGGCCGCGCCGTCGCTCGATCCGGCGGCCGGATAGCAAATCAGGCCACCGGCCATGGCCCTGGCCTTGATGCAGGCGTGCAGCTTGAGGCCGGCATCGAAGGGCCGCTTGGTCTCGCGGTCGGCGACTAGCTCGATGGCGCGAAAAAGGCCGCGGCCGCGAATGTCGCCCACAAAGGGGTGGTTGCCGAAGCGCTCATAAAGCGCCGCCTCAAGGTATTCGCCCTGTGCCATCACGTTGGCCAACAAGTCGCGCTCAGCAATCGCTCGCTGCACCGCCAGGCCAGCGGCACAGGCCACGGGATGGCCGATATAGGTGTGGCCGTGCTGGACCGCACCCGAACCCCGACGCAGGGTGTCGTAAATGCGCTGGCTGGCAATCACCGCGCCGATCGGCTGGTAGCCCGCCCCCAGGCCCTTGGCAACGGTCACCAGATCGGGCACCACGCCCTCCTGCTCGCAGGCAAAGAGGGTTCCCGTACGGCCCATGCCGCACATCACCTCGTCGAGGATCAGCAACACGCCATAGCGCTGGCAGATCTCGTGGATGCGGCGGAAATAGCCGGCCACCGGTGGCACAGCGCCGAGCGCCGAGCCAACGACCGTTTCAGCCACGAAAGCGGCCACGCTGTCGGGCCCCAGGCGCTGGATGGCGGTTTCCAACTCGTCGGCCAGTCGCTGGCCGTATTGTTCCTCGCTTTCCTCCGGCCCCTGTTCGCGGTAGGCGTAGCAAGGCGAAACGTGGGTGGTTTCAATCAGCAAGGGCGCATAGACGGCACGCCGCGCCGGGTGGCCGCCGACCGCCAAGGCGCCGAGCGTATTGCCGTGGTAGCTCCGGTGCCGGGCAATGAAGTGGCGCCGCTGGGGCTGGCCCTGCTCGACGAAGTACTGNCGGNNGAGCTTGAGCGCCGCCTCNATGGCNTCGGANCCGCCGCTGANGAANNANACNNGCTCCAGNCCCGNNGGNGCGGCNTGGGCCANATGNTCGGCCANTTCCTCGGCCACCCGGGTGGTGAAGAACGAGGTGTGAGCGAAGGCCAGGCTTTCGACTTGCTCGACGATGGCCTGGCGCACCTCGGTGTCGGAATGACCCAGCGCGGAGACCGCGGCGCCGGCCGAGGCATCGAGGTAGCGCTTACCGCTCTCGTCGATCAAATAGACGCCCTCGCCAGCCACCGCCACCGGCAGCTCGGTATCGAGTTGGCGTTGAAATATGTGGCCCATCACCGGCTCCGCTGCCTGCCCGTCCGACGCTCTGGCCGCTGCAGGTAAATGTCGAAGTCGTCGAGCTTGGCCTCGGTCTGGGCTAGGGCTTCGATAGCCCGATCACCGCCACGGGTCACCAGAAAGGCGACAAGAGCTTCGGCCAGCGCCATGGCCGCCACCAACGAGTGAAAAAAGGAGGGACTGGCGTTGGCCACCACTAGGGTCTCCACCGCGCCCTCGGCCAGAGGTGACAGCGGGCTATCGGTGATAGCCACCACTGTGGCACCCATGGCCACTGCATGACGGGCGGCGCGCACAGTCTCGCGGGTATAGGGATCGAAGCTGATGGCCAGAAGTACGTCATCAGCACCCAGGTCGCGAAGCTCGTCAGCCATGGTTCCGGCAAAGCCGCCCACAAGCGTGACGCCCTGATGGAACATGCGGCAGGCGTAGTGGATGTAGAATGCCACGGGCAGGCACTTGCGCATGCCCACGACGTAGATGTGGTGGGCCGCTTCCATGGTTACCGCCAGATTGGCCAGCCGTTCGGGCGAGCACTCGGCGAAAGTTCCGGCGATATTGTCGCTGCCGGCCTCGATAAGTTCGCGGTAAAGATCGTTCAGTTCGCCGCCGCCTCGCGCCTGCAGGTTGCGCGCCCGTTCGGCGTAGCGTTCGGGCCGCCGGCGCAAGGTCTCGCGGAAAGGCTCGCGCAATTCCACGTAGCCTTTGAAGCCCAACTCCTTTGCCAGCCTGACCAGGGCCGAGGGATGGACGTCGGCTCGCGTGGCCAATGCGCGCATGGAACTCAGTGCAACATCGTCGGGAGAATCGAGGACATAACGGGCGGCGCGTTTGAGCTGCGGACTTAGACGCGGAAACTCCGCCTCGATACGCTCGGTCACCTGGACCAGCTCTACCATCCCAGTGGCCCCCCCGGGCAGCGCCAGGTTTCGTTCTAATCAACAACCGGATCGGAAAGCGCATTTTTTTTGGGGGTGCGGGCCGCGGATCCTGGCTTGCACCGGATCCGTGGCCCACGCTCCCTACCCCCCGGGCTTCGTCGCCTTATTTCCCCCGGGCAAAACTCGCATCGACCCCTCCAAAGTGGCTCAAGGTTAACCACCCCCGACCCCGTTTGCAACAAATGATTCAAATTACGACCACTGTGAACCCTTTGATTCGGGCTTGGTTGACAACCTCCCCGGCGGCACGTAGGCAAAGACCATGCACCGGCTGCGGCCCTGGCTTCACATCCTGATACCCCTGGCCATTCTGGGTCTGGCGCTACTGGTGCGCGGTGCCTTTCCCGGCCCGGTGGAAGAGGTTCAGCTCAAGGTCTTCGATATCTACCAGCGCATCAAGCCGCGACCCTACGAGCCGGCACCGGTGAAGTTCATCGACCTCGACGACGAAAGCCTGAGCCGACTTGGCCAGTGGCCCTGGCCGCGCACCGTAGTCGCCGAACTACTGGCCCGGCTGGCCAACGCCGGTGCCGCCGCCATTGCCTTCGACATCGTCTTTGCCGAACCCGACCGCACCTCACCGGCCAACATTTTGCCGATCTGGCCCGAGACTCCGGAAATCAAGGCGCTGCTGCAACGTGCGGATGAGTTGCCCGACCACGACCGGTTGCTGGCCGAAATCATTGCCCAAATCAACGTCGTTACAGGCTTCGTGCTGACCACCGAAGAGGGCGGTGGCGAGCCCCTGGTTAAGGGCAGTTTCGCCATGGCCGGCGACGATCCCAAGCCCTTCCTGCCGACCTACCTGGGCGCCGTGACCAACCTGCCAGTGATCGAGAAAGCGGCGCCCGGCAACGGCAGCTTCTCGTTGGTCCCGGAAGCCGACGGTATCGTCCGGCGGGTGCCGCTTTTGTTTCGCAAGGGCGACCAGATCTACCCGTCGCTGTCGGCCGAACTGTTGCGGGTGNCACAAGGCGCGCGCACCACCATCATCAAATCTTCGGGCGCCAGCGGCGAAACGGCTTATGGCGAAAAGACCGGCCTCAACCACGTCAAGATCGGCGGTCTGGTGGTGCCCACTGACGCCAACGGCCGCATCTGGCTGCACTACACCGAAGACGTGCCCGACCGGGTGGTGCCGGCTTGGACGCTGTTTAGTGACGATTTCGACAAGAGCCGGGTCGAAGGGCAACTGATGATGATCGGCACCAGCGCCGCAGGCCTTAAGGATCTGCGGGCGACACCGCTCAATCCTGCCCAGGCCGGCGCCCTGATCCACGTCGCGGCGCTGGAGCAAATCATGCTCAACTATTTCCTCGAGCGACCGGATTGGGCGAACGGCCTGGAGATCATCTTTTTGATCGTCCTGGGCGGCGCCCTGATCGGGCTATTGCCCTGGCTGGGCGCGCTGTGGTGTGCCGTCATCGCTGTTGTCGGCGTCACCGGCGCCATCACCGTTTCGTGGACCTTGTTCGCCGGCTACCGCCTGTTGCTCGATCCCGTCTCGCCCTCGGTGGTAGTGCTGTTGATCTATCTCAGCGGCTCGCTCATCAACTACCTGCGCAGCGAGGCCGAACGCCAGCAAGTGCGGGGCGCCTTCAGCCGTTATCTGTCGCCGGCCCTGGTCGAGCAGTTGGCCGACGATCCGGAGCGCCTGATGCTGGGCGGCGAAATGCGCAACATGACGCTGCTGTTCGCCGACATCCGCGGCTTCACCACGATATCCGAGCAGTTCAAGACCGATCCTCAGGGCCTGACCAACCTGATCAACCGCTTCCTCACGCCCATGACCGACATGATTCTCTCGCGCCGTGGCACCATCGACAAATACATGGGCGATTGCATTATGGCGTTCTGGAATGCGCCGCTGGACGATGGCGAACACGTCGCCAACGCCTGCGAATCGGCGCTGGCCATGTTCCAGCGCCTGGAAAGTCTGAACGCCGAAATCAAGGCCGAGCGCGAGGCCGAGCAGAAGCCATTTTATCCCATCAATATCGGCATCGGGCTCAACACCGGCGAATGCTGTGTCGGCAACATGGGGGCCGAGCAACGTTTCGACTACTCGGTGCTGGGCGATGCCGTCAATTTGGCCTCCCGCCTCGAGGGCCAGTCCAAGAACTATGGCGTCGGTATCGTCATCGGCGAGCAAACCCAAATCGACGCCCGCAACTACGCCACTCTCGAGCTCGATCTCATCGCCGTCAAAGGTAAGGGAGAGGCGGTACGCATTTTTTCCCTGGTCGGTGACCGCAGCAAACTCGACGACCCGGCCTTCCGCACCCTGGTGGTGCGTCACGAGGAGATGTTGCACAGCTACCGCGCCCAGCAATGGCATCGGGCCCAGCAATCGCTGGCCGAGTGCCGCCGCCTGGACAGCGCCGGCGAGTTCGAGGTGCTGCACGGGCTTTACGACGAGCGCATTGCGGCCTATCAGGCCGATCCCCCGGAGCCCGATTGGGACGGAGTCTTCGTCGCCACTTCAAAATAGGGTGACAAAGTAGCGCCGGGGCGGCGATTAGGCTACGCTACGGGCGGGCGGATCGGCAGCTAGTCTGGGGGATGCCATGCGGCGCGCCAGTCCGGTGAACTTCGTCTACGGCCTTGTTCTGTTGCTAGCGGTGGCGCTTGTCGGCGGCGCCCGCGCGGCCGAAAAACCGGCGCCGCCAAGGCCTCAATTGAAAGACATCCTGTCAGCCGTGGTCGAGCTCTCGGCCCTGGTGCCGGCCGAGGCCCGCACCGCCCGCTCGCTGGGCCTGGAGAGGAACGGCAACGGCGTCGTCATCGACCATGACGGCCTGATCCTGACCATCGGTTACCTCATCCTCGAAGCCAATTCGGTGACCGTGACGCAGGCCGATGGCCGGGTGGTGCCGGCCGAGGTCGTGGCCTACGACCACGACACCGGCTTCGGCCTGGTGCGCGCCCGCCAAGCGCTCGGAGTCACGCCCCTGCGGCTCGGTCGCTCACACGATCTCGCGGCCGGCGATCCTGTGCTGGTGATCGGGCACGGCGGCGCCACCGGCGTCACGGCTGCCCGCGTGGCTTCGCGCCGGCCCTTCGCCGGCTACTGGGAGTACCTGCTCGAGCGCGCCATATTCACCACACCGCCTCATCTCAATTGGGGCGGCGCAGCACTTGTGGGACCAGAAGGCCGGCTGCTGGGCATCGGTTCGCTGATGGTCAACGACGCCCGACAGGGCGAGGCGGCGCAGCCGGGCAACATGTTCGTGCCCATCGACCTGTTGCAACCGATCTTCGGCGAGTTGCTGGCCAGCGGCCACTCCGGAACCCCGCCGCGGCCCTGGCTCGGCGTCATCGGGCGGCGCCGCGCAGGCCATGACCAGGTGAGAAGTGCGGGCTGGATTCGCCACGGCAAGTGTTAAAGAGTTATTTACCA
>NZDS01000009.1 GCA_002690215.1 Rhodospirillaceae bacterium
ATCGCCGACGCCGCCATCGTGGCCGGTGTCGCCGGATTGCTCATGGATGGCTTGTTCGAGCGGCGCGAAGCGGATAAACAGGGCACATGGCCAGGGGCCGCCGGCCGGCGGCTTCGGACAATTAGGGGGAACGACGATATGCCCCAGACGTCCAAGATCTGCTTCGATCGCGTTCTGCCGCAGGACCTCAGGCGGCTACAGCGCCTGGCCTCCCTGCCCGGCGGCCGCACCCGCGCCATAAGCCCAATGGGCAAACAGTGGATCAACGGCAGCACCATCAGAATCCGCTTCATGGAAGGTACGCAGGCGCAGCATGACCTGGTCCGCGATATCGCCCCCTTGTGGACCGAACACGCCAATCTCAATTTCGAGTTCGGCGACGATCCCACGGCCCAGATCCGCGTCACTTTCGATGCCGACGACGGCGCTTGGTCCTATGTCGGCACCGACAATCTGAACCTTCCACTGCACGCCGCCACCCTGAACCTGGGCTGGCAGGATCGCGGCGTCATCCTGCACGAGTTCGGTCACATGATCGGCCTCAGTCACGAACACCAAAACCCCGACGGCGGCATCGTCTGGAACGAGGAAGCGGTCATCCGCGACCTCAAGGGGCGACCCAACTACTGGGACGAAGCCACTATCCGCCACAATGTGCTCAACAAGTACGCCGCCGATCAAGTCATGGGCACCAACTTCGATCCCCAGTCCATCATGCTCTACGAGTTTCCCGATTCCTGGACGCAAAACATGGGCGCTACCCATGAAAACGACGAGCTTTCGTCCCTGGACGAGATGTTCGTGCAAAGCGATCGTATGTACCCGGGCCGACAGGCGCCTGAGGACCGGGCCACCGACATCCCCGTTGCTGCCGCCCTGGCGGCCGAGATTTCCCAGGCGGGCGAGGAGGATCTTTACCGTTTCGGCGTCAGCACAGCGGCCCAGCACGTCATCGAAACCTCGGGCTCGACAGACGTCGTGATGAGCCTGTTTGGCCCCGATAGTGTCACCAACCTGTTGGCTCAGGACGACGACGGCGGCAGCGGTACCAACGCCCGCATCAGCGCCTTCCTGGAGCCCGGCAGCTATTATGCCAGGGTGCGCCATTACAACCCGCAAAGCAGCGGCGAATACCGCATCCGCGTGTCGGCCTACTGAGGCGGGCAGCGCTATTCATGCCACGAGCGGGATAACGGCAACCCGGCGCACGCTGCACCGTGGCGGCGATGGCGTTGGCCGCCATGGCATGCTGGGCAATTTCGGCCGCCGCCTACGATTCGGAACACCAATTTGCCATTGCCTTGCATGCCCGGTCTCTGTTCAAGGCCTGCCTGCCGGCGTGGCGAGATACCTGCCGTGAAAGCCGTTCAGATGGTGCCGCCGGTGATCGGAAAATGCCCCAAGTTGCCCTGGGCCAAATGGTAGGCCTGGTTGAAAACCATGTAGGAGCCGCAGCGCTCGCAATCGACGTCGTTGCCGTAGCAGCAAAAGGTGCGTTCGAAACGGCCATTTTCGCCCATATAGAGCGGCAGCGACTTGCGCAATTGGCACTTCTCGCCATTCTCGCCGACAGCGTCCATGCAGACGTCAGACATCATCATCTCGAGTGCCGCGACGTGCGCCTTGATCAGGCGGGGATACCGGCGTTTTAGCGCAATGAGACGCTCGACCACGCGGTCGCGTCCCCTAAGATCGCGCCAGACCAGAGAGCTCCGATCGTCACGGTTAGGCACATAGAATGTGAAGGCAAGGCCCGTGATGGGCCAGTCCTTGACCTCCTCGACGAAGGCTTCGAGATGCTCCTCGTTTTGCCTGGTCAACACCATCTGCATGATCACCGAGGTGCCATCGGCCGGATCGCGCTCAAAGATGGCCTGCTTGACCTTTTGGAACACGCCTGCGCCGCGGATGGCGTCGCTGGGGCCCTCCGGCCCGTCCAACGAAACCACGACCACGTGACCGGGCACGGAAGGAATGCCGTAGGTGCCGTTGGTGACGATGGTGCACTTGTCGAAGAGCTTCATACCCTCGAACACCAGATCCTTGCGGATCATCGGCTCGCCGCCCACGAACAGCATCGACTTGATGCCGTGCTTGTCCCTGAGCAGGCGCAACTGGTGCAGCATGTTGGCGTCGTCCATCTTGTCGCGCGGTGAGTTGGGATTATCTTCGCGGAAGACGAAGCAGTGGCTGCATTCCAGGTTGCAGGCGTTGGTGACGAGGACCTGCGCTTCCACATAGCCGCCCTCGCCAAAATCGGTCGGTTCCTTGAGTTCGTTCTCCACCCCGGCCTTCTTTGCCTTAGCGTTCGCGCCCATAATGGCCTCCCTGCATGTCCCAGCGGGGGACAACTCCCCGATCCCAGGCTTCAATATTTTTCCTGCCGTCCCTTCGCCGCCCTTCCGAGGACCGTCCGCGGCGACTAAAATCGCCGGGTCAGCGTAGAAAAAAATATCTCGTACCCGAGGTATAATCAAGGAAAGAATTTCGTATGCGAGATAGTGATTTGCGGACCTACTTTGACAACTCGGCGGCCATCGAGTTGGGCCGGGCCTTTCGCCACCTCAACCGAACCTTCAGCGAGACCCTGAAGCTCCATGGCCTGTCCCCGCTGCACGCCACCATGCTGATGGAATTGTGGCGACAGGGGCCGCTCTCGGTGGGCGCCCTGCAGCGCCAAATGTCGCTGGCCAGTTCCAGTCTGAGCGGCGCCCTCGACCGCATGGAACGGGCCGGACTGGTGCGTCGCACCCCTTCGCCCGGAGACCGCCGTTCGTTCGTCATCGAACCGGCGGACTGGGAGGCAGAACGGAAGCAGGCGGTGCTGGATACGCTGTTGGAAACCGAGGATGATTTCTTCGAGCCTTTGAGCTCTTCGGAACGTCAGCAACTGCTCACGCTGCTGCGTAAGATCGCCAAGCGGTCGCCCTAGCGGGCTAGCCCTTTTTCGGTTTTTCCGGACGCTCGACGCCGAGGAATTCGTACCAGCCGCCCTTGGAGTCCGGCTTGAACTTGGGATCGCCCTTGTAGCCGGCCAGGATCACTTTGCGCGCCAGCGGCGGCACCGCATAGCGCTCGCCGAGTGTCTCGAAAAGATAGGTCTGGGCTTGCACGAAGGAATCGAAGCTAGCGGTGTCGTCGAGCAGCTCGAAGACCCCCATCGGCCAGCCCAGGCCGGTCTTGACCATCTCGTCGATCTCGGCCGGGCCGGCGATGCCCAACTCGACCAGACGGATCGCCTCGGCGATATAGAGGTTGATGAAGCGCGTCATGAAAAAGCCTGGCGAATCCTTGACCACCACCGGCTTTTTGCCGATGGCCGAGAGGTAGCCCACCACCTTGTCCAACGCGACCTGGCTCGTGAGCTCGCTACGCCCCACCTCGATCAAAGGTAAGATATTAGAGGGATAGAACCAGTGGGTGCCCACCAGACGGCTGGTGTTCTGCATCTTGGCCGCCAGCTCGGAGATCATGATCGAGGACGTGTTGGAGGCGAACACGGTGTCGTCGGCGACATGCTTTTCGGCTTCGCACAGCGCCTCCTGCTTGACGTCGACGATCTCGGGAATGGTCTCGAACACCAGATCCGCTCCGGCCAACCCCTCGGCATAGTCGGTGCTGCCGTCGACACGGCCCATGATCTCGGTGGCCTGCTCCTCCGTGACCTTGCCGCGCTTGACGCCCTTTTGCAGGCCGAAGGGGCCCTTCTCGATCAGCTCCATGCCAAGATCGATGGATTTCTGTTTACGCGAAATCAGGGTCACTTTGGCGGCGCTGGCCTGCAAACAGGCCAAGGCGATGCCGTGGCCCATCAGGCCACCGCCACCGAGGATAGCGACGTGTTTGAATGCGTCCGCGCTCATGCTGCGTTCTCCCTTGCCTTCCCAACGTTTTCCTGGATCAGCTCGATGGCCGCTTCGGCGGTGGTGCCGGGGCCGAAGATGGCTGCTATGCCCCATTCCTTGAGCTGCTTTTCGTCGTCCGCCGGAATGACGCCGCCGCCCAGCAGCGTGACGTCATCAAGGCCGATTTCCTTGAGACCGGCGATGAGATCTTCGAAGACCGGCATGTGGCCACCGGACGAACTGGAGACACCGATCACGTTGACGTCTTCTTCCAGCGCCGTGGCGACGATTTCGGAGGCCAGCAAGAAGTTTGTGAAGATGACCTCGAAACCGGCATCGCGGAACTTCTTGGCGACGTAGCGGACGCCACGGTCATGGCCATCCTGGGTCGGCTTGGCCAACAGGACGCGTATGGGATCGCTCATTATGCCTTCCTCCGTCTCGTGGCCTAGTACTCGTGCGGCGCGCCCCAACCGAGCGCGTCTTTCATGACCCCCATCAACTCGCCGTTGGTGGCGTCGGCTCGCGAGGCTTCGATGGCAGCCTCGATGATATCGCCCTTGCCCAGGTCCTTGATTTCGCTATCGGCAAAGGCGGCCATGGCTTTGGTGAAGGCCGCCATGGCCTTTTCATGGCGCCCTTGATCTCGGCTTTGGCGCAACTCATTGAGGCGCTCGATGGTGATACGCTCGACCTCGGGGTCGACCTTGAAGAGCTCCTGCTGGTCCGTATCCTCCTCGGTCTCATAGCAATTAAGACCGACCACGCGACGGCTGCCCTGGTTGATCATCTCGCGCCAGCGCTCGGCCGAGCCTTCGATTTGGCGGCGGATCCAGCCGTTGCGCTGAGCTTCGACGTAGCCGCCCTGCTTTTCGATCTCGTCGACCATCTCCAGCGCCGCGTTGGCGATCTGGTCGGTCAGCGCCTCGACGTAGTAGGAGCCGGCCAGGGGATCGGAGACCGAGGTGATATTGGTCTCCTCCTGGATCACCTGCTGCACCCTGAGCGCCAGCGTCGCCGAGTCCTCGGTGGGAATGGCGAAGGCCTCGTCGTAGGACGAAACTTCCATGGCCTGGACGCCCGACATGGCAGCGCCGAAGGCGTGCAGCGTAGTACGCACCAGGTTGACCAGGGGCTGCTGCGCCGTCAGGGCCGAGCCGGCGGTGTGGGTGTGGATGCGCACATGCATGCTGCGCGGATCCTTGGCGCCAAATCGTTCCTGCATGGTCGAGGCCCAAATGCGCCGGAGCGCCCGGATCTTGCAGACCTCTTCGAAAAAGTCATTGGACTGGGCGATCTGGAAGCCGAAGCGCAACAGTGCTTGATCGGCATCGAGGCCCGATTCGACACAGGCCCGCACGAGGTCGATGCCGTAGGCCAGCATCAGCGCAATCTCGTGCACGGCATTGCCGCCGGCTTCCTCGACGCCGTAGCCGAAGAGATTGGTGGTGTTCCAGCGCGGCATGTTCTTGGAGCAGTAATGCACCAGCTCGACAGCCAGCTTGAGACCCTCGGCAGGCGGAAACGAGCTCATGCCGGTATAGGCCGACTGGTGGTACCAGTTCATCGAATTGCCGCGCAGGTCTGCCGGCGCCAGGCCGCCCTCTTCGGCCAGGGCAATGTACTGCGCCAGCGCCGGAATGACCTGGTAGTACGTGATGTGGATCACGTTCATCTTGGTCAGGTCCATGTCGGCAAACAACGTCGCCATGTCGGCCTTGGTATAGGTCGCCATACCGCACTGGCCGATGCGCCCGCGAGCCCCGGGGTGGTCCGGATCGATGCCTTCATGCGAGACCAGGTCATAGACCAGGTTGTAGAACTTCTGGCCGAAGTATCCGGTCATGCCCTGGGCCGAGAGGTGGTCCATGCGTTCGCGGGTATGCTCCGGCAGGCCATAGCCGATGACCGGCTGGTTGGCCCAATTCATCAACTGGTATTGGGCGGCCAGATTGCCACGGGTGAAGGGATACTGGCCTGGCGCACCGATCTGGCCGAAATCGATGCCTTCGACGTCGTGGGGGAAGTAGGCCGTCTTGATGGGCAGGCCGGATTGGGTTTCCGGATTGCGAGCCCGGGCCGGCGCCTGATTGCCGAACTTCTCGACCATCTTGTCGTAGGTCGCTTCCCGTGCCTCGCCCAGTTCCTTGGATGTCGCCAGGGTATCTTTGTCGAACATCACCACCCTCCTCTCGGCGTCGATCGAAAGGGCCCGGACCACCCGGCACCGCTTTCGTGAGACTCGGTTCGCGCCACTTGCCAACACCGGACATCGACACAAACCAAACAATCGTTAGGTTAAGGTATCGATGCGCCTTCGGGTGGTCAAGGGCAAAAATGAGAGGGGAAGCAAAAAAAGTGCTTGCCAGGTTCGTACGGATCTTATACCTTAGCCGAACGAGCGTTTGGTTAAGGTATGGGCGGGCGAGATAACCGCGGGACAGATCAGAGCCCAACCCCGCAGACAGCACAAGGACAAGGAAATCATGGCCTCGCAAGCATATCTCGTGGACGGATTGAGGAGCCCAATCGGCAGCCTGGGCGGCTCGCTACTGCCCCTCAGGGCCTCTGAGTTCGGAACCCAGGTGGCTCAGGCGCTGCTTGAGCGGACCGGCGTCAAGCCGAACGACATCGAGCACATCGTCGCCGGCATGGTGCTGCAGGACATGATCGAATCGAACCCGGCCCGGGTGGTCGGCAGGCTTATCGGCGTGCCTGACGAGGTGGCCTCGTTCACGCTCAATATGCAGTGCTGTTCCGGCATGCAGGCACTCATTCTGGCCGCCCAACAGGTGGCGTTGGAGCAATACGACTGCGTGCTGGCGCTGGGACTCGAATCCATGAGTAACGCCCCGCACCTCGTGCGCGGTGCGCGCTGGGGACTGCGCATGGGTGGCACCGAGTTTCTCGACATGTTCACCGAGTGCTCCTATGCCGGCTCCAAGATGTGGGGCGATCCAAAAGTCATGATCGACGTCGCGGAAAACCACGCCGAGGTGGACGGCATCGCTCGCGAAGAAATGGACGCCTACGCCGTGATCTCCCACAACCGGACGCTCGAAGCCAACGAGGCGGGCCGCTTCGACGACGAGATCGTGCCCATCGAGGTGCCCCAGCGCCGCGGCGGAGCCAAGCTGTTTGAGCGCGACGAACACCCCCGCCCCGGTATCAACGTCGAAAAGCTATCTCAGCTGCCCTCGGTACAGCCCAATGGCAGCATTACCGCCGGCAACGCCGCCGGCATGAACGACGGCGCCGCGGCGGCGTTGATTTGCAACGAAAAAGGCCTCAAGAAGCTCGGCCTCGATCCTCTGGCACGCTTCATCATGCCCGGCATGGCCCAGGTCGGCTGCGAGCCCAACCTGATGGGCTATTCCTGCGTCGACGCCCTGAATGCCGCCCTGAAGTCGGCCGAAATGCGCACCGACGACCTCGACCTGATCGAATGCAACGAGGGCTTTGCGGTGCAGCTCGTGGCCTGCCAGCGTCAGGGCCAGTGGTCCTCGGACCGTCTCAACGTCGACGGCGGCTCGGTCGGGCTCGGCCATCCGGTCGGCATGTCGGGCCTGCGCATTGCCATCCACCTGGCCCACGCGCTGAAACATCGCCACCTCAAACGCGGCGGCGCCACCATCCCGGCCGGTAGCGGCCTCGGTACGGCGGTCTTGCTGGAAGCGGCGTAAGCTCAGCTTGCTTGAAGGCTGATCCGCAGGTATTTGACGAATTTACGGGCGATGCGGCGCGGCGTCTCGGCGCCCGGGCGGTACCAGGTGAACGACCAGTTCATGGCGCCGAGCAGCATCAGCCTGAGGCTGTGCAAATCGACACCTCGCGGCAATTTCAGATCCTCGAGCAGGCGGATAAATATGCCTTCGTAGTCGTCGCGCAGCCGCGTCACCCGGGTGCGGATGGGGCTGGATCCGGTCGGCATTTCCTGCATCAAGGCCTGTACCACGATGTTGCCCTCGAGCAGGAATTCGAGGTGCGCAATGCAGGCCGCTTCGAGCCGCTGCCAAGGATCTTTGGGGCCCTCCAGGGACTCCAGCACGGCATCCGAAATGCGCCGCATGCCCTCGTCGTGGACGGCCGCCAGAAGGTCTGCCTTGGAGGGAAAATGATAGTAGATCGAGCCCGCCTGCATGCCGGCATCGGCGGCAATATCACGCATCGAGGCCGCTGCGTAGCCTTCATAAAGAAAACGCCGCGCTGCCGCCTCCAGTAACAGCTCCCGCCGGTTGCCCCGCCGTCTGCGAACCGCTGCCGATTTCTTGCCCGCTGCCATCCTATCCCCTCACCAAACAACCGTTAGGTATATATCGTATGTGGCCGGCGTACAAAAGCCGCCCTTGACAGCGGTCCGCGAAAGCGCCACTGTCCGCGCCATGTTGACGACGAACCCCAGCCGCTTTTGGTGGTGGCCCGCATAAGCGGGCGGCCGGCTGATTCGTTCAATCAAATGTCGGGGCCGCCACGGGCGTGGGCGGCCTTTTTTTATTCCATCATTCGACCTCCCACCCCGCGGCCATCCCGGAACCGCGGAGTGGAGACATGAGCACCAACCAGCACGACACACCCAGCAGCATCGGCGTGCGCTGCACCTGCGAAGAGCAACGCTACGAAGGCGCCGTCGAGCCGCTGATCGACAAGCTGGACCAACGACGCGGCGCGCTCTTCACCTCGTCGTTCGAGTATCCCGGGCGCTACACACGCTGGGACACCGGCTTCGTCGATCCCCCCGTGGTGGTCACGGCGCGCCAGCGCGAAGTGGGCATCGAGGCCCTCAACGCGCGCGGCCGTATCCTGCTGCCGGCCTTCCACGACGCGCTCACGCGGCTCGACGCGGTGCTGGAGATAGAGGCTGCGGGGGATCGCATTGCGGCGCGCATCAAAGAGCCCGACCCGGGCTTCGCCGAGGAACGGCGCAGCCGCCAGCCCAGCGTGTTCAGCACGCTGCGCGCCCTGAACGCCCTTTTTACCGCACCCGGCGACGGCCATCTCGGCTTCTACGGCGCCTTCGGCTACGACCTCGCCTTCCAGTTCGAGCCGGTCGAGCTCAAGCGGCCGCGCGATGCCGACCAGCCCGACCTGGTGCTCTACTTGCCCGACGAGATCCTGGTCATCGACCATCGCCGCCAAAGCGCCACGCTGCGGCGCTACGAGTTCAGCTCCGAGGGCCGCACGACGAGGGGGCTTTCGCGCGACACGGCACCCGCCCCCTTCCACCCCTCCAGCGGCGGCGAGCGCTCCTGCGACCACGCGCCCGGCGAGTATGCCGAAGTCGTGCGCCTGGCGCGCCAGGCCTTCCGCCGCGGCGATCTCTTCGAGGTCGTGCCGGGGCAGATGTTCACCGAGCCGGCCGTGGCGCCGCCGTCGACCATCTTCCGCCGCCTGCGCCAGCGCAACCCGGCGCCCTACGGAGCGCTCATCAACCTAGGTTCCGAGCACTTGGTGGCCGCCTCGCCGGAGATGTTCGTGCGGGTGCAAGAGCGCCGGGTCGAAACCTGCCCGATCTCCGGCACCGTGGCGCGCGGACAAAACGCCATCGAGGACGCCGAGCAGATCCGCCACCTGTTGAATTCGGAAAAGGAAACAGCCGAACTCACCATGTGCACCGATGTCGACCGCAACGACAAATCAAGGGTCTGCGAGCCCGACAGCATCCAGGTCATCGGGCGGCGCCAGATCGAGATGTACTCGCGCCTCATTCATACCGTCGACCATGTCGAGGGGCGCTTGCGACCGGGCTATGACGCCCTCGATGCCTTTCTCGCCCATGCCTGGGCGGTCACCGTCACCGGCGCTCCCAAGCCGGCCGCCATGCAGTTCATCGAGGACGTTGAGCGCTCACCGCGACGCTGGTACGGCGGCGCCATCGGCTCGTTCGGCGTCAACGGCGACATGACCACGGGCCTGACGCTGCGCACCGTGCGCATCAAGGACGGCGTGGCTGAGGTGCGGGCCGGAGCGACGTTGCTCTACGATTCCGATCCCCAGGCCGAGGACCGGGAATGCCTGCTCAAGGCCTCGGCGCTGTTGGACGCCATCCGCCGTCCCGACCGGCCGGTCGTTACCACCCCGCGCGCCCAACCCGGTGCGGGCCGCCGGGTGCTGATGGTCGACCACCAGGACAGCTTCGTACATATGCTGGGCGGCTATTTCCGGGCCAGCGGCGCCGAAGTCGTGACGCTCCGTTCCGGCTTCGATGCCGAGCGACTGCACCAGATCGAACCCGATTTGGTGGTGCTGTCGCCGGGTCCCGGCCGGCCCACCGATTTCGCTCTAGCCGCCACCATCGAAATGGCGCTAACCGAGAAACTGCCGATCTTCGGCGTCTGCCTCGGCCTGCAGGGCATCGGCGAATATTTCGGCGCCACGCTGGGGCTGTTGCCCGAGCCGGTGCACGGCAAGCCTTCGCCGGTGAGGCTCCTGGGCGGTCACCTGTTCGGCGGCCTACCGCGCCACTTCACGGCCGGGCGCTACCATTCGCTGCATGTGCTGCGAGACGGACTGCCACCCGATCTCATGGTCACGGCCGAGACGCCGGCAGGCACCGTCATGGCGCTCGAACACCGCAGCCTGCCGGTGGCCGGCGTCCAGTTCCATCCCGAATCGATCATGAGCCTGGAGAGCGACCTGGGGCGGCGCCTGATCGATGACGTGATCGAGAACCTGCGGCCTTCGGCAAGGGTGGAAGCCGTGGCCTGAGCTATCATATTCTGGGCGTGTCGGTGAGGTGAGGTTGATCGCCGCAAAAACATACACTTGAAGAAAAAGAAATTTCTACGGGCGTTTTATCGTCTACGAGTTGACATGTATTTATAATACGCCCTAACGTAGATAAACTTTACCACTCTTAAACGGGGCATGGGATGGGAAGAGGCGCGATTGTTAGCCGGCGGCTGGGAATCGGTTCTGTCGGCGTATGGCTGCTTTTTCTTTACGCGGTGACCATCGTACTCTCGTTGGCCTCGCTGAGTTTCCATCAGTTTCAGCAGGATATTCATCGCTATGAAGGGCGGCCGCTAACGACGGACAATTCCAAACCACGGTACTCGGTGGGAGAGGTTGTCGAGTTTCTCCATGAATGGGAACGGAGAAAAAGCCAACTCGCGGAGGCACGTCGCCAATTGGCGGATTTCGACGACGATGCTGGAAACCTCGTAAAGCAGCGGAACGCGATCGAAAATCGCATGTGGAAAGCTCAAAACGAGATGAAAGCCGCCGCAACCGAGATCGAGACCCGGCTCCAGGTGCTCGGATCCAAAAAACCCCTGAAACCGGATGTATGGAAGAGCCTTCAAGACCGGGTTTCCGAGTTTTCTGACAACGAGCCTCTCCTAGAAGCTTGGGGAGCGTTCGTCGATGCAGATACACGCCGCTACAATAGTAGGACCGAACTCAAGTCCCTCGATAACAATATTGATACCCGTGAGCAGACTCGAGACAGTTTGAATGACACACTGAACAAATTGCGCTCGGACATCCAGAATCCACCCTTCAATGATACTGGACTGAAAGGTTTTCTTGGCCAACTGCTATGGATCAAACGTCTCGGAGCGGTGTTTAACTCAGATTTCGTGTTTTCTGCGGCAACCATGCCCAGCATCATGCTCACTCTGGTTCTGACGATCTCGATGGGCGCTTTGGGCAGTGTGATTTTTCTCACTACGGCCTATTTCGAGGACGATGGCTCGACGCCATTCAGTTGGTATCTCTTCAGGCCATTTCTCGGGATGGTGACGGCGTTCGCGATCTTCGTTCTGGCCAAGGCGGGTCAACTGACTCTGTCCACCGGCGGCATGTCCGACGGGTTATCCGAGGATCTGAGTCCCTACGTCATCTCCTTTCTGGCAATCATTTCTGGGCTATTGTCGGAGCAAGCCATCAACCGTATCAGTGGTGTTGGCCAAAATTTTTTCAAAAACCGGGTTACCGGTCATCTAGGGGGCGGCGAAGAGGAACCGGGCCAAAACCAAACTGCGGGTGCCGGCGAGCCTGAGCCAGCGCCAACCGAACTGTGGGGGGTCGGCCTAAAGGCGGCGTCGGATGCTGCCGGCCGCGATGCCGATGCCTTGGCCGCCGATATCGGCCTGACCAAGGAAGTCGTGGAAAGTTGGCTTAATCTGGATGCGCCTGTCCCTGCCGATCAACAGAAGGCCCTGGCAGAACTGCTCGGCGCCGAAGCGGCAGCGCTTTTCTCGGCAGAAAAACCGGACACCGGCACGGCGGGTTAGCCCGCTCAGCCCTCGTCCCAGGGCCGGCTGCGGGTCATGGCGAAGTGGGTATTGGGGCCAGTCCACTCGCGAAAGACGTCGTAGTCCTGGCGCAGGCGTTGGCGCACCTCGGAGGCCAGCGCCGCATTGAGATCCTCGAGCGTGTCGAAGACAACTTCGTTGCCGAACATGCAGCCAGATTCCGCCAACCCGGTTTGGTTCGCCCAGGCCACGGGTACATAGCAGATGACGTTGCGGATGCCGGCGAATTCGCCCAGTAGCTCCGGGTGGTGATCGAGGTAATAGGCGATGAATTTTTTCTCGTCGCCGGCCGGACGGTAGTAGCGCACGACGTAGGAGATAGGTGCCTTGCGCGGGCTGGGCTCGCTTTCACCAGCCACCGGGCTGACCAGTACCTCGAAAGCCTCACAGGTGGCGCGGCAATCGGTGGCCGGCAGTCGGGAAAGATCGCAGAGCCAATGCTGAAAATCTTCGCTGGCCGCTGTTTTCTCCAGCGCCGCCACGTCCGGGAAGCCTAATTCGGCGATCAACAGCGGCCCTTCGCCGTCGTCCAAGAAAGGATCGTGCGAGGCTTCCGGGGCATAGAGCTCAAGCCCGGTGATGCCCGCCGCGCCACGCAGGATTTCTGCCGGTCCGCTGCGAAACCAATCGTGCAAAATTGGTCCGTCATCGGCAGCGCCGAAATATGTGAGAAACAGTGAAACCGCCATACCGATCTACCTCGCACAAATGCGTTCTCGAATGATCGCCGAATAGGCCTCTGCCCGGGTGATGTAGGGAAAGTGGCCGCCACGTTCGAAGCCATGAAATTCGGCACCGGCATAGCGTTGGCGCACCTGGACCCGCAAAGCCGGCGGGATCAGGGGATCGTCGTCGCAGTCGATGACCACCAGGCGATCGGGCGCCAACGGCAGCGGCCCCACGTCGCCCTCGGTCAACAGCGCAAGCACCCGGGCTTTGAGGTGGCGCCCGGACATGCGTGAGGCCTGGAGGCGCAACACCGCCTTGAGCTCGCCAAAAATAGGTTCTGCCTCGGGCCAGGCCGCGACGGACGCCATCATGGCGGCCCGCAACGTTGCCGCCGGCATTGCCGCCACTTGGCTCGGATCGCCCAGCAATGTGCGAAAGGGCGTAGCATCGACCAGCGAATTGGCCACGAATACGGTTTCGACCCGCCCGGGATGGCGCAGAGCCACCGTCTGCGCCAGATAGCCGCCGAGAGAAGAGCCCAGCACATGGGCTCGGTCGATAGCGCTGCGATCCAGCAGTGCCACGACGCCGTCGGCCAGCCGGCGGACGTCGGGCACGGCAGGATAGGTCAGCGCCAGTACCCGGACACTGCCGGCAAGCGCCCGAATTTGCTGCCAGAAGATCTCACCCGTTCCCAGCGTGCCGGGCAGCAGCACAAGCGTCGGAGAGGACGCCGGGCTGGGGCCGGCCTCGATGAGGCGCCAGCGCAGCCCCTGCAGCGTCACCGTGCGTTCGGGAAAGTCCCGGCGAAAACCTTCGAGATCGGCAATCAGGGTCATGCTTCGTCCGCTCCTGCACTTGCCGGCCGCAAGGCTTCAAGCTCCTCGATGGTGCGCGGCCAATCCTTCTTCAGCAGGCGTGACAGCGCCCGGTCGGCCAGCAGCTTGCCCCCGGTTTGGCAGCGCGGGCAATAGTTGGTTTCGTTGCTGGCGTAACGGATTCGCTGCACCGCGGTGCCGCAGTCGGGGCAGGGCTGGCGGTAGCGCCCATGCACCGCCATATCTTCGCGAAACGCCGTGACCTTGGTGGGAAAGCCCTCGCCGGTCTCGGTCTGGAGCTTTTCCGTCCACTCGATCAGGGTGCTTCGCGTGGCTTCGAAAAGCCGGGCGATCTGGGCTTTCGTAAGTTTCTGTGACAGCGCCACCGGCGAGAGCCGGGCGCGGTGCAGAATTTCGTCGGAATAGGCGTTGCCGATACCGGAAAAACTCCGAGGATCGCTGAGCGCCCGCTTGAGGGTGTGGTTACCGGCCGTCAACGCCGCCGCGAAGGATTTCTCATCGGATTCCAGCACCTCGAGGCCGCCCGGATCGTGTTCCGCCAGCGCCGCTCCCTCGATCACGTGCAGCGAGGCCCGCCGTTTCGACCCGGCCTCGGTGAGGAGCAACGTGCCGTCGGCAAAATCGAAAGCCGCCAAGCCGCCCTTCCCTCCCTTTTTCTTCCAGTGCAGGCGCCCGGCGATCATCAGATGGATGACGAACCAGAGATCGTCTTCGAAGCCGATGGCGATGCGCTTGCCCAGGCGACGAAGCTCGATCACGCGACGCCCCACGGCCTCACTCGGTCGCGGCGTCACCGAGCGCACCAGGAAGGGATGGTTGATGCGCACGGCCTCAAGCGGCCGGTCCAACAGGCGCCTTTCCAGGGCCTCGATATACACCGTGATGTCGGGCAGTTCCGGCATGGCTGCGAAGTCTCCCACGCGCCCCTGGCCGGCTCAAGCGAGCAACGCTAGGATCACGCCATGAAACCGATACTCGTCACCGGCGCCCTGGGCCAGATCGGCACCGAACTGGTGCCGGCGCTCCGTGAACGTCACGGCCCTGAAGCCGTCATCGCCACCGACCTGCGCATGCCTCCCGATGCACCCGAGGGGCCCTTCGCGCACGTCGACGTGACCCGCCAGAACCAAATCTCCGAGGTCGTACGGCGCTACGATGTGGGCAGCATTTACCATTTGGCAGCATTGCTCTCGGCCTTGGCCGAGGACAAGCCGCAGTTCGCCTGGGACCTCAACATGGGTGGGCTCTATCGGGTGCTGGAGGTAGCGCGGCAATACGACTGCGCCGTCTTCAACCCCTCCTCCATCGGCGCCTTCGGACACACCACGCCGAGGGAGCGGACGCCTCAGGACACCATCCAGCGACCGTCCACGATGTACGGCGTGACCAAGGTTGCGGGGGAGCTCTTGTGCGACTACTACGCCCAGCGCTTCGGCGTCGACAGTCGCGGCCTCAGGCTGCCCGGCATCATCTCCTACGTGGCACCGCCCGGTGGCGGCACCACCGATTATGCCGTCGACATCTTCCACCAGGCCGTCCGCTACCGCCATTACACCTGCTTCCTGGGGCCCGAAACCCGCCTCGACATGATGTATATGCCCGACACGGTGGCGGCGATCATGCAGTTGATGGAAGCCGATGCGAACAATCTGAGCCACCGCAATGCCTTTAACGTCAGCGCCATGAGCATCACGCCCGAGGAATTGGCAGCCGAAATTCGCAAGCACATTCCCGACTTCGTCATCGACTACGACATCGACCCGGTGCGCCAGGCCATCGCTGATTCCTGGCCGCGTTCGCTCGATGTCAGCGTCGCCCGGGCCGACTGGGAATTCGAACCACGCTACGACCTGGCCGCCATGACCGCGGACATGCTGGAACAATTGGGCCGCCGCCTGACACCGGCCAAATGAACGACGGGAGATCGTCACATGCCCCATGAGCGCCTGGAATCGGCCCTGTCGGAAACGCTCGACGAGCTGGCGGCGGCCGGTTCGCGCAAGGGCGCCGAGGACGTCATCGTGGAGGTGTTGCCGGCGGCCGAGGGCAAGGGCCCGCGCTACCGGCTGCAGGGCGACGAGCGGCCCTATCTGCGCATGAACGCCAACGCCTACTTGGGACTCGGCTTGTTCGAAGAGCTCTGCCAGGCTGAGGAAGAGGCCAACCAACGATATGGCGTCGGCCCGGGTGCGGTGCGCTTCATCAGCGGCACCTGGGCTCCGCACATCGAACTGGAGAGCCGCCTGGCCGCCTTTCATGAGCGTGATGCGGCGATGATCTTCAGTTCGGCCTACGCCGCCATAGTCGGCGTGCTGGTGCCGCTGATCACGGACCAGACCGTGATCATCAGCGACGCCCTCAACCACAACTCCATCATCAACGCCATGCGGCTGGCCCGGCCGGCCGACAAACAGGTTTACGCCCACAATGACATGGAGCATCTGGATGCCGCGTTGACCGAAGCGTGCGGCCGCCACAAGCGCGCCATCGTCATCAGCGACGGCGTTTTCAGCATGCGCGGCGACATTGCGCCGCTCGCTGAAATCATGGCCCTGGCCGAAAAACACGACTCCGGCTTCGCGGAGAACGTCCTGGTGGTGGTCGACGATTCCCATGGCGTCGGCGCCTACGGCCCGAACGGCCGCGGCACTGAGGAGCTGGGCGCGGCCCGAGCCGACCTTTTGGTGGCAACGCTGGGCAAGGCGCTGGGTGTCAACGGCGGCTACGTCGCCGGCAGCCCGACCATCATCGATTTCTTGCGCGAACAATCGCCGCTCTACGTCTATTCCAACCCCATCACGGCCGGTGAGGCGGCGGCCGCCAGCCGGGCCCTAGAAATCGTCGACAGCCCGGCCGGCACCCAGCGCCTGACCCACCTCAAGGCCATGACCGAACGCTTCGAGGCGGGGCTCACGGAGCGCGGCTTCGAGACCATCCCCAGTCCGCATCCCATCGTGCCGCTGCTGGTGCGCGACACCGAGCGCACAGCTGCGCTGGTGGCGCATTTGCGTCAAAACGGCATCCTCGCCACGGGCCTCAACTACCCGGTGGTGCCCAAGGGCGACCAGACCATCCGTTTCCAGATCTCGGCCGACCACACGCCCGACGACATCGCCGAGGCCTTGGACGTGTTGGGACATTTCTCGGGCTAGATATGGCGAGCCAACGCGAGGCTACGGTTCTGCTGCCCGAAACGGCGCTCACTGACTTTTGCCGATGCGTGTTTTCGCAACTCGGGTTGCCCAAAGACGATGCCGCCGTGGTCGCCGATAGCCTGATCGACGCCGACCTTTGCGGTATCGCCTCGCACGGCTTGGTGCGCCTGCCGATCTACGTCGAACGCCTAAAGGCCGGCGTTGTGGCAGCCCGACCCGAAATGCACATCGTACGTGAGAGCGCCGCCACGGCTGTGCTCGACGGCGGCAACGGCATGGGCCAAGTAGTGAGTCGGCGGGCTATGGAAATCGCTCTCGAAAAAGGCCGGGACCAGCCCGCCTTCATCTCGGTGCGAGCCAGCAACCACAACGGGGCACTAGGCTACTGGGCGGCCCAGGCGCCGGTCCACGACTGCATCGGCATCGCCTTCACCATCGGCGGCATAAACCACATGGCGCCCTGGGGTGGAGCCGAAGCGATGTTGGGCAACAACCCCTTCGCCATTGCGCTGCCGGCCGGCGAAGAGGCGCCAGTGATTCTCGACATGGCCTGCTCGGTGGCAGCGCGGGGCAAGGTCAACGTCGCCGCCGATCGCGGCGAAGCCATACCTGAGGGTTGGTGTCTGGACTCCGACGGCCTGCCCACCACCGATCCCCTGGCGGCGCTCCAAGGCTTCGTGCTGCCGCTGGCAGGCCACAAGGGCTACGCCATGACAGTAGCGTTTGGCTTGCTCAGCAGCATGCTAAGCGGGGCCGCCTTCGGCACCGAGGTAACCCACCTCTATGACGACCTGAAAAACCCCCAGAACGTCGGGCATCTGTTCGGCGTGCTACCGGTAACGGCCTTCGAGGACCTGGCGATTTACCGCCGACGCATGGACAAAGCCATCACCGAGATCCGCGGCGTGCGTCGGGCGCCCGGCGTGGCAGGCATCACCCTGCCGGGCGAGCGTGAGCGGCTGTTGCGGACCGAACGGCGGCAAAACGGCGTGCCGCTGGCCCGCGGCACGGTGGCCGGGCTACGCCAGGTGGCTGCGGAGTTGGGGATCGAAACGCTCTAACCCGCAACCACGCGAGGACGCCGCAACCAACCCCAAGCGGCAGCGATCAGGACAATTCCCAATGCCACGCCAAGGCCGAGACGCTGGTTGGCGAGGCTGGCCGAAGTTTCCTCCAACCGGCTCGTTTCGGCCCGCACATGGGCCAGTGCCGCTTTGTTTTCCTCGGCCTGGCGTTCTGCCGTGGCCAGGGCCGTCTCGGCGGCGCCCGCCTGGGCCCGGGCAGTCTCCAGTTCCGCCACCAGCGTCTGGCGTTGCTTGACGGCCTGAGCCAGCTTGCCGCCCAGCGCCTTGATCTCCCGCCGGCTGCCGTTGTAAGCGCTTTGCAGGCCGGCAATGATACCCTCACGAGTCCCCAGATCGGTGCGCAAGGTCTCCAAGGCCGAGGCCTTCTCGAGTAACTGGTCCTGGATATCGCCAGCCATGGCGTCGAGCTTGTCCGCCTGCCGGCGCAAGGTGGCGATCAGCCCGTCCTTGCGCTCCTGTTCACGAATTCGCTCGCCCTCAGAGGCGGCTTCGGCCTTGTCCCGGGATGTCACCTGCTGGCGCAGATCGCTGGCCTCGGCTTGTTGCCCGGTCAAGCTCTTGCGCAAACCGGCGATGACACCGTCACGATCCGAGAGCGCCGCCTGCAATCCGGCCAACAAACCGTCTTTCTCGGTGAGTTTCGATTTCAGACCTGCCAGCAGGCCGTCCTTCGTACTGAGCTGCGATTTCAGGCCGGCCAACAGGCCGTCCTTCTGGGTCAGCGCCGCCTGCAGGTCCGTGAGCGAGCCGCCGCGCTCGCCTAGCTGCGCCTTGAGGCTGTCTATCAGGCCGGACTGGCGGCCGACAGTCTGCTCGAGACCGCCGATGGTGCCCTGACGCGCCGTCAGGTCGGCTTCGAGTCCGGAAATGCGACCGTCCTTTTGCTTGAGTTGGTCGAGCAGGGCCTGAATCTGCCCGGCAAGTTGATTCCCTTCCTGCTGGCCGCCCTGTAGCAGTTGCTGCAGCAGGTTGGACTGGGCCAGGGCCGGCCTGGTGGCCAAGGTCGCACCGACCACCACTAGGACCGCAACGACGCCCAATGCTCGCATCATGGCTCTTCCCCCGTTGCGCAATTCGAGAACGACCATGGTAGCCCGTATATTCCACGTTGGTCACGATCTCGGTTTCACCAACTTGTCAGGTGAGAAACCTTTAATCCGGCTTGTCGAGCCGCTATCATAATTTCACGCACTGTCACGGGCGGAGCGGAACATGCCGGTTTGGCGCCCCCGGGGCGAGTCCTGCTTTTGCTCCGGCGGACCTCCAGGAAGTAGCGATGGCCGATACTCCCGAAATGGACGATGCCACAATTGTCGATAGCAGCCCGGCCTTCGTCCATCGCAGCGAAGAGGAAGAAGTCCCCGACAAGCTGGGACGGCACAACATCCTCGAGATCGTCGGCACCGGTGCCATGGGTGTGGTTTACCGCGGTTTTGATGAAATTATCGAACGCTTCGTCGCCATCAAGGTGATCCGCCACGACATCGTCGCCAAGCTCGGCGCCCACGACACCCTGGAGCGCTTCAAGACCGAAGCCAAGGCGGTCGGCCGGCTATCGCACCCCAACATTGCCACCATCTACGAATATGGCAGCGAAGAAGGGCAGGACTTCATCGTCATGGAGTTTGTCGACGGCGACTCCCTGGCTGCCGAAGTGAGTGACACGACGCGCCCACTGAGTAGCAAGATCCGCATCATATCGCAGACCCTGGACGCCCTCGCCCATGCCCACAACATCGGTATCGTCCATCGCGACATAAAGCCCGCCAATATCCTGCTTTCGGCACTGGGAGACGTGAAGCTGACGGATTTCGGTATCTCGCTGATCGAAAGCTCCCAGGGTGAGGAGCCTGAGGCGGTGCTGGGCACGCCGCGCTACATGTCGCCCGAACAAATCAACGGCAAGACCGTCGACCACCGCTCCGACATCTATTCGCTGGGCAGCGTGTTCTACGAGCTGCTGACCGGCAACAAGGCCTTCACGGGATCGACGATCCAGGAAATCATCCAGGGCGTACTGCACAGTGAGCCGATACCGCCGCACTCGGTTGACGACACTTTGCCCCTGGAACTCGACGCCATCATCGCCAAGTCCCTGGCCAAGGATCCCAGCGAGCGCTACCAGAGCGCCACGCATATGCAACAGGCAGTGGGCGAATTTCTCGATACACCGAGCACCTCGCACCAGGCCAGTACGGTGCTGGAGCGGCGGATCTACAAGGACGGCGAGGTTATTTTCGAGGAAGGCAGCGAAGGCCGCGAGGCCTATATCGTAGACGAGGGTACCGTTGAGATCGCCAAGGATCAGGACGGCGAACGGGTGGTGCTGGGTAGCATCGGCAAGCAGAGCCTGTTCGGCGAGATGGCGGTCATCGAGCGCACCACACGGATGGCCGCGGCCGTGGCCCGTGGCGACACCACCGTGCTGGTGGTCCGGGACCACGATTTTCTCGATCGCTACGAATATTCCGACCCGGTCATCCGCTCCATGCTGAGCTCGCTGGTGCGCAATCTTCGGGCGGCCAGCGACCAGCTCGCCTACGAACGCGCGAAACCCGGCAAACCCGCCGCAGTCGATGACGAGGATTCCGAATAGGATCTTAATTCAGGCCCGCAGGCCGCCCTCAGCCGTAGGCCAAAGCGGGCATCCAGTCGCCGCGACCGCCGGGGGTGAGGTCCAATAGTCCCCATAGTGGCCACATCAGATCCATGTGGCGAGGATGCTGCCCTTCCTCCGACGAAGCGAACAGGAGCTCGCTGGCGTAGCTATGGAAGATGCCCTCGGGGGTAAGCTGAAAAACGTTGAGGGTGGGGATCTGGTTGCCGCCCTGGCGTTCCGCCACGTAGTCGGTGTTGTAGCTGGTCGCGCCGGAGGACAGCAGTCTCAGGTTGCGCCATTTCCGGGTGCGGGCCCAGTCAGCCAGGGTCGGCGCCGCCGCCTTGGCCAGCACCGCCAAATTGGCGCGGGCGGCGATGTGGCGCGCGCTGCCGTCAAGGCTGTCGAGGAACGAGGTGCACATGGGGCAGGGATTGCCGTCGGGCGGATACATAAAGCTGTAGACCACCAGCGTCTCCGTGCCGGGCGCGAAGAGCTCTGAGAAAAGGGTGTCGCGAAGCGCCCCCTCGCCGCCCGGCCCACCGGCTTCGCTGAAGATGTAGTCCTGTTTCAGGCGTCCGCCCAACGGCAAGCTGCGACGCTGTACCGCCACCTCCTCGATGCGGCGCCTGAGATCCAGTTCGGCCGCCAGCAAGTCGTCGCGGGCCCGGCGATAGTCCTCGCTCTCGCCGGGAAAACTGTCGTCGTGAAAGCGTCCCATGAACTGCCCCATTTGTTGCGTTGCCTAAAAGGTAAGTTGACGCGAGGGCAGGCCTTGTCAATACGGCGGTCAGACGTTCGAACGCCGCCTGGGCTTCATCTCCGGTCCCCCCTGGCTGTAGTCGCCGAAGGGGCCGTCGCGTTCAGCCACCGCACCCTGCACGCCGTGTTCGAAGGCGGTATCGACGAAACCGCGGCCCTCGGGCGTGTTGCGCATGATGCCGTCGAGAATCGGGCCCATGTACTGGGTGGTCTGCAGGCCCATATTTTCATAGGCCTGGTTGACCACCAGCTTCATGGCCATGAGCTGGGTGGTGGGAATCTTGGCCATGCGCCCGGCCCACTCGGCAACCCGCTGGTCGAGTTCTTCGGCCGGGCAAGAATCGTTGATCAAGCCGATCTCGGCAGCTTCCTGGCCGCTGATCGAATCACCCGTCAGCGCATACTGCTTGGCCCTGGTCAGGCCCAAACGGTAAATCCACATGCCCGTCAGGTGGCAGCCCCAGACCCGGGCGTAGGGCGTGCCCAGGCGGGCATCGTCGGCAGCCACGACGATGTCGGCACAAAGCGCCATCTCCGAGCCGCCGCCGACACACCAGCCGTGAATCTTGCAGATTACCGGCTTGGGGTTGCGCCAGATCGACATGAACTTGGGCACCGGACCGGTGAAGGGGCTGGTCATGGCCATGACGTCGCGTCCGGGATCGTAATCCTCGGGCTTCAGCGAAACGCCCAATTCGTCGTATTGCTCCAAATTGCCGGAAAAATCGAAGCCGGCGCAAAATGTGGAACCGGCGCCCTGCAGCACGATGACGCGGACCTCGGGGTCCTTGCTGGCCTTTTCCATGGCGGCAGCGATCTCATCCGGCATGGGTGGCCGGATGGTGTTGAATTTCTTCGGCAGGTTGAGAGTGACGGTAGCGATCGGGCCCTCTGATTTGTAAAGCAGGGTTTCGTAACTCATGGCCGGCTCCATTGCTGATCACTGGTGCGGAGTGTCCTCGACGGTCGCCACCAGACACCGAATGGGCAGACGATGCAACGCGTGACCCGGTGGGAAATGCGGGCTAGCGACGGCTGTCACAGACAGCTCCGCCCGCCCGTGCGAGGTTGGCGCCCGTTGGAAAACGATCATTCCGTGGGGGAATATTCTGTGAGCAACGACGTCCAGGAAAAGCGCCAGGCGATCATCATCGACGAAAGCAGCGGCAGCGCCCGCTGGCAGGTTCCAGATCGCATCTGGCGCAAGCACCGCCTGCTGCAGCGTGTGCGCCTGAGAAGAACCATCGAGCGCCATGTCCTGCCAGTGCTGCAAAAACTTGAAGGCCTGTATCTCCGCGACCAGCTCGGCGCCCGACCGCGTATCGCCAGCAAGTCGCTGGCCCAGATCGAGGCTGACGACGTGGCCATCGAGGCGGCGCTCTACCTCTTCGAGCTGGCGCTTTCCGAGGATCTCATCGATTTCATCAAATCCGGCCCCCATGAAGAGGAATTGCAGGCCGATCTCGACAACGACGCCGTCGGCGGTTGCGGCCTGACGCTGGCCGAGGTGAAGCAGCATTACATACGCCGGGCCGCCCGCCTGATCCTCAAGCGCGGCGGTGTCGCCGCCCGCGCGCGCCGCAGGACCTTCATTGAAATGGACGTCCACGACATGGCCAGCCTGCACAAACTGCGCCTGCTGGTCGGCTTCGACGAGGCCAGCATGAAGGAGCTCGACAAAGGGCTCGAAGGCCGCCTCGACCGGCTCTTGGAAAGCGACGTCGACTATCTGCGCATTCTCTACAGTTGCTGTCCCAACAAGTTCCTGCGGGCGCTGCGCCATTCCTTGGGATGGGACTTTCCCGCCATCCTCGACTGGTCGCCCAAATTCGCCGCCGCCGTGGCCAGCTCGCTCGATCACAGTGCCAAGATCATGGCGCTGGGCGACAGCCTGCTCGGCATCAAAGACCCCGAGGTGGTTCATGCTTTGGGTCGCTGGCCGCTGCAAGAGATCAAGGGTAGGAGAAAGGGGCGGCGCCGGCGCAAGACCTACCGGAGTCGCATCGCCGCGGTGCGTAAGGCGCTGGGCCGGCACTTTCCGGCCCTGCTCGACGCCGGCCCCAGGGCGGTGCAAGACGCCGGCACCTGGACGGACGCCGATCTCGCACGCCTGCGGAGCATCTCGTCGTGCCTCAATCCCGCCGTGTTGCGTGCTATGGCGACACTGCCGTTCGCCCAGAAGATCGCCATCCTGGAAGGCCTCAACGATCGCGTCGGACAGCGCCGGCTGAAGAGTACGCTGGCCCAACCGGCCGGTATCGCCGCGGTCAAGGGCATCGTCAGCGATCTCCGCGACCGCGTGGGCCGCGGCGAGGCACCACCCGACCTCAAGGCAGCAATCGCCGCCGGCGGCCCTTTCGACCATCGGGTCAGCGATCTGCTGGGGCGGAGCTAGACCCCCAGATACTGGTGCTGCACGTCCTCGTTGGCGGCCAGTTCGGCAGAGCTTCCGGTCCACACCACGCGGCCCTTTTCGATGATGACGTGGCGCTGGGCGATGCGGGTGAGCGCCTTGACGTTCTTGTCGATGACCAGGATCGACTGGCCGGTGGCCTTGAGGTTTTCCAGGCACTGCCAGATCTCGGCCCGGATCAGCGGCGCCAGCCCCTCGGTGGCCTCGTCGAGGACGAGGAGCGTCGGGTTGGTCATCAGGGCACGGCCGATGGCCAGCATCTGCTGTTCGCCGCCCGACAGCGTATCGCCCAGGCTGTGGGCGCGCTCGGCCAGGCGGGGAAAGAGCTCGTTGACCCGGTCCAGCGTCCAGGGCTCGGGCTGACCGGTGCGGTTGGCGGCGGTCGCCACCAGATTCTCGCGCACCGAGAGGTTGGGGAAGATCTGCCGGCCCTCGGGCACCAGGCCGATACCGAGTTGGGCGATGCGATAGGACGGCAGCGCCGTAATATCGTGGCCCTGAAAGCGGATGGTGCCGGAACTGGCCGGCGTCAGGCCAAGGATCGAGCGCACCGTCGTGGTCTTGCCCATGCCGTTGCGGCCCATCAGAGTGACGACTTCGCCGGCACCGACCTCCAGCGCCATGCCAAACAGCACCTGGCTCTGGCCGTAATAGGTGTCGATGGCGGCAACGCTGAGCATCAAACGCCCCCCTCGCCTTCCCCGAGGTAAGCCCGGCGCACCTCGGCGTTGGCGCGGATCTCGTCCGGCGTTCCGGTGGCGATGGGGCGGCCGTAGACCAGCACCGTGATGCGGTCGGCCAGGGCAAAGACGGCGTCCATATCGTGTTCTATCAGCAGGATGGTCAATTCGCCCTTGAAGCCACGTAGCGTCTCCACCATGCGGCCCGATTCCTCCACCCCCATGCCCGCCATAGGCTCGTCCAGCAACAGCATTTTGGGGCTGGTGGCCAACGCCATGGCGATTTCGAGCTGACGGTGTTCGCCGTGGCTGAGGTTGGCGGCGACGATTTCGGCGCGATCGTCAAGCCCGACCTTTTCCAAGGCTGCCAGGGCCGGCGCCTGCAGGACGGGATCCGTACGCGCGTCGCGCCAGAAGCGGAAAGAGTGGCCGTCGTGGGCCTGCACCGCCAACATAACGTTCTGCAGCGTCGTGAAATCGAGAAACACGCTGGTAATCTGAAACGACCGCGCCAGTCCGAGATGTGAACGGGCATGGACAGGCAGGTTGGTAATGGTGCGACCGCCAAAGCTGATGGTGCCGGAATCCGATGGCAAGGCCCCGGTCAACTGGTTGATCAAGGTGGTCTTGCCCGCGCCATTGGGGCCGATGATCGCGTGAATCTCGCCCGGCAGTACCCCAAGGCTGATCTCGTCGGTGGCCACCAGGCCGCCGAAACGCTTGGTCAGAGCATGCACATCGAGGATCGGCTCAGTCACCGGTCGCCCCCTCTGCCGCCGCCCGGCGCTGCGGCCGCATCTCGAAGAGGCCGTCGATGCCCTTGCGGGCGAACAGCACCACCAGCACCAGGAACGGTCCAAAGACCAGGTGCCAGTGCTCCTTCAGGCCCGGCATCTCGGAGAGAAACTCGGACAGCAGGAGATAGACTGCGGTGCCGGCAACGGGGCCGAAAAGGCTGCCCATGCCGCCCAGCACAACCATGAAGATGAGCTCGCCCGAGCGCGTCCAAAACAGCATGTCAGGACTGACGTACATCTCGAAGTTGGCTTCCAGCACCCCGGCCAGGCCGCAGCCCATACCCGAAAGCACGAAGCACGCGAGCTTGTAACGATAGGTGGGAAAGCCCACGGCCTGCATGCGCGGCTCGTTGGACTTGGCGCCCCTGACCACCATGCCGAAACGCGAATTCACGATCTTGTAGGTGACGAAAAGCGACAGCAACATGAAGGCGAAGGCAACGTAGTAGAAGATATGGTTGTCGGAAATATCGAACTGCCCGCCGCCCAAGGCGAACTCGCTGCGCTGGTCCAGCGGCAAGCCATCGTCGGAGCCGTATTCCTCGGCACTGACCGAGAGGAAATAGAACATCTGGGCGAAAGCCAGCGTGATCATGATGAAGTAAACGCCGCGGGTGCGCAGGCAGATGGCCCCGAAGACCAGCGCCGCCAGGCCCGAGGTGAGCAGCGCCATGGGCCAGTGCAGCCAGCCCGAATAAATCTCGTAGTAACTGAGGATGCCCATGGTGTAGCCGCCGATACCGATGTAGGCGGCGTGGCCGAAGCTGATCATGCCGCCAAAGCCGAGAATTAAATTCAGGCTGATGGCGGCGATCGACCAGATCATGATGCGGATGAAGATTTCCAGCAGGTAAGGCTGGCCCACCAGTGGCCCGATCCAGGGCATCAGCGCGAAGACGAGTAGAACGACCGCGGCGAATATGCCGCGTGGTGTTCGCAGAAAGGCGAGCCGCACGGCTTAGCGCCCCCGGGGCGGAAACAGGCCCTGCGGTCTGACCGCCAGCACCGCCGCCATGAGAATGTAAATGAGCATGGCCGAGAGCGCCGGACCCGCCGATTCGGCATGCACCGGCGGCAGGAACTGCAACAGCAGCACGTCCAGGTACGAGCGCCCCAAGGTGTCGATGACGCCGGCGATGATGGCGGCTATGAAGGCGCCCCTGATCGAGCCGATGCCGCCGATGACGATGACCACGAAGGCCAGAATCAGCACCGGCTCACCCATGCCGCTGGTGGCGCTGTGGATCGGCGTGTTGAGCATGCCGGCCAGCCCGGCCAGCGCCGCGCCGAGGCCGAAGACCAGGCTGAATAGGAGTTTGATGTTGACGCCCAGCGCCCCCACCATCTCGCGGTTCGAAGCGCCTGCCCGGATCAGCATGCCGATGCGAGTGCGCCCGACCAGCAAGTAGAGCCCCAGGCCGACCGCCAGCCCGGTACCGATAATGGCAATGCGGTAGCTCGAATATTCCATGCCGAAACCCAGCGGCACGGCTGTAGTGAAGCCGGCCGGGGTTGCGATGGCGATGCCGTCGAGCGGCCAGATCACCTGGACGATCTGATTGAAGAAAAGAATGAATCCGAAGGTGGCCAGCACCTGATCGAGATGGTCGCGCGAATAGAGCGTTCGCAGTGCCACCACCTCGACGACGATGCCCAGCAGCAGCGTCGCCGGAATGCCGACCAACAGACCAATGAAGAAGGATCCCGTGCGCACGGTGACGTCGGCGCAAAAATAGGCACCCATCATGTAGAGCGAGCCGTGCGCCAAATTGACGAAATCCATGATGCCGAAGACCAGGGTCAGGCCGGCGGCGATCAGGAACAGCAATACGCCGAGCTGAAGCCCGTTGAGAAACTGCTCGGCGAACAGGATCCAGTTCATGACGTCAATTCAGCTGAGGAATGGTCTTTCAAGCGGTCCCCGACGACAAAGCGGGGGTGCCGGAGCACCCCCGCCCTGTCCTTGCGAACGTCAGCTACCTACATCTTGCACTGGCTGGCGTAGGGATCCTGATGATCCTTCAGCACCACGCCCCGTACCGATGTGGTCCAGTTGCCGTCGCTGTCGGTGACCACCTCACGCGAATAGAAGTTTTGGATCGGGAAGTTGTTGTTGCCCATGCGGAACTTGCCGCGCACGGAGGGGAAGTCCGCCTTCTTCAGCGCTGCCCGCAGGCCGTCCATGTCCTTGAGGTTGCCGTTCACGGCCTCCACCGCCGACTTGATGTAGTAGATGGTGTCGTAGGCCTGGGCGGCATAGAAGGAGGGATAGCGGCCGTACTTCTTGCGGAAGCTCGAGACGAACTTCTTGTTCTGGGGATTGTCCAGATCCTGGACCCAGAACTGCGTCATCTGGGTGCCCAGCACACCCGTCATGTTGGCCTTTTGCAGCCTGGGCAGCGCGATGGCGTCCAGGGTGTAAACCGAATAGAGCGGGATCTTGCCGTTCAATCCGGCTTCCGCGTACTGCTTGAGGAAGGCTGGTCCGTGCTTGCCGGGATAGAAGATGAAGACGGCATCGGGCTTGGCCGCCTTGACCTTGGAAAGTTCGGCTGACCAGTCGATCTGGGCCGGCCACTTGGTCATGTCCTTGCCCACGACCTTGCCCTTGAAGGTGCGCTCGACGCCGGCCGCCATGTTTTTGCCGGCCGCATAGTTGGGCGACATGATGTAGAGGGATTTGACGCCTTTTTGGTTCAGCACCTCGCCCAGCGCCATCGGCGTCTGGTCGTTTTGCCAGGAGATATTGAAGAAGTTCTTGTGGCAGCGTTTGCCGGCCATCGGCGAGGGCCCGGCGTTGGAGCTGATGATGATCTTGCCGGCTTGAGTCACGGTATTGACCGAGGCCAGCAGCACGTGCGACCAGATGTAACCGGTCATGATGTCGACATTGTCGCTTTTGACCAGCTTCTCGGTCTTTTGCTTGCCCTTTTGCGGATTGAATTCGTCGTCGGCGTAGACCAGTTCAGCCTTGAGCGGCCCCATCTTGTGACCGATCTGATCCATGGCCAGATCGTAGGCATCCTTGAAATCGCGACCGATGATGGCGGCCGGCGTGCTCAAGGTCATGAGAACGCCGATCTTGATGGTGCCTTGAGCCAGCGCCGGGGCCGCCGTGGCCGCCAGTGCCAGGGCCGACACGAGCCCGATGATACGCTTTTTCATTTCCCTCTACCTCCCAATGACTTGCCGGCCTCCCCGCGCGAGCGGAGGGCTCCAGCGTTGCGCAAGGATAGCCCGCAAGGCCATTGCGAATCCATCGATTTCCGGTTGCGCTATGCGCCGCACACCTACCTTTTCCGCAATTACTTCCGACTTTTCAAGCCCAGCTCAGCCAGAATTCCAGCGATGG
This sequence comes from Rhodospirillaceae bacterium, assembly GCA_002690215.1. Taxonomy (GTDB): domain Bacteria; phylum Pseudomonadota; class Alphaproteobacteria; order UBA2966; family UBA2966. The sequence goes on from NZDS01000009.1 coordinate 28,449, forward strand.
CAGCGATGCCGACAGCGCCGCTGCCGCGCAGGCGGTGGGCATTGCCGGCTGCGATGCCGCCCAGCGCATAGACCGGCAGAGCCGCCGCCCGGGTCATGGCGGCGAAACGCACGATACCCAAGGACGGCCGCTCTGGATGGCTAGCAGTAACGAACAGTGGCGACAGCAGGGCCGCTTCGGCGCCCGCCCGGGCCGCCTTGTGCAGTGCCGGCAAAGAATGGGCAGCGGCCGTCACCAACCAGCCGGGATGGGCCCGGCGCCAATGCCCCGCCGCCGCCGCCAAACCCTCTGGCAGATGCAGGCCGGCAGCACCGACCCGGGCCGCCAGGGCACCATCGGCCGCGATCAAGAGACGCACGCCGCGCGGACGGCAAAGCGCAACCAGGTCGCGGGCCAGGGCCTCTCGCCCAGGTATACCATAATGCCTGAGCACCAGCGCCGCGCCCCGCGGCAGCCGCGCAGCAGCGGGCCGGGGATCGCCAAAGCGGGCCGGATCGCTCAGCAGTATGAGCGGCGGCAAGCCCGGCGGGGCTGCCGAATTGAGGTGTCTGGCCAGCTTTGCTAGGGTCATCGCGCCATCGCTTCGGGAATATGAACCTGCCATGACCACGCACGCACCGCAATCTAACGCCGAGAATGGGGCAAACGCCGAGACCGGGGCCGCGCCCCTCAACGTCGCCGCCAACCTGGCCCAGGTCGTGGAGCGCATCCGCACGGCCGCTGAGGCCGCCGGCCGTAGCGTCGGCGATATCGGTCTGGTGGCCGTCTCCAAAACTCATGAAGCTGATCGCATCCGCCCGGTTTTGGCCGCCGGCCAGCGCCGCTTCGGCGAAAACCGGGTGCAAGAGGCGGCGGCCAAATGGCCGGCGCTGCGACAGGAATGGCCCGATCTCGTGCTGCACCTGGTCGGCCCCTTGCAGACCAACAAGGCGCGTCAGGCGGTAGAGCTCTTCGACCTCATCGAGACCGTCGACCGACCCAAGCTGGCCCGTGTGCTAGCCCGCGAGATGGAGCGTAGCGGCCGCCGCCCGGACTGCCTGATCGAGGTCAACGTCGGCGAGGAGCCGCAGAAAGCCGGTGTCGTGCCGGCCCAGCTCGATGCCTTTGTCAAGGAATGCCGTGAGAGCTACGAGCTGCCGCTGGTCGGCCTGATGTGCATCCCGCCCATCGACCGGGAACCGGCTCCCTATTTCGCCCTGCTGGCCAAACTGGCGGCGGAGAACGGCCTGGCCAGCGTCAGTATGGGTATGAGCGCCGATTACGAAATCGCCATCGAGTTCGGCGCCACTCTTGTCCGCGTCGGCACAGCCATCTTCGGTCCCCGCGAGCCTTATCCGCGCTAGCAACCGGCCTCCACCGTCATCACGGTATCGCGCCCACACTTCGCCAACACCGCCAGCAGGTCATCGAGCGCCAGGGCGACGCAGCCTTCGGTGGGGCCGTAATCGGGGCGGGCGACGTGTAGAAATATGGCGCTGCCCAGGCCCGGCACCGGGGGATCGTCGTTGTAGCCCAGCACCACGATGACGTCGTAGAGCCTGTCCTGGCGCCATAGTTCCTCACAGCGTGCCGCATAGGGTAGCGACACCTGGCAATTGTAGGCCTCGTCGTCGGCATCGTCGCACCAGCCGTCTTCTGGGCGGAGCGCCAGCGCCGTCAGCCCGCCGGCCGGAACAGCCAGCCGGTCGGGACGGTATAGCAGCCGGCGTAGTGGCCACGCGCCGGCCGGCGTAACGCCGTCACCCTCTCGCTTGGCTGTGCCGATGCCGCCGCGCCCAAGAGCACAGCGATAGCGCTGGCCGGCGCATTCCAGCGTCTCGCCTCGAACCAGGATCATGTCGGGAGTTTATCGTATCGGGATGGCGCGACGCTACGCGCCGCCTGCTGCGGGAGCGGCAAAGAGGCTGCGCAGGCGCTGATTGTTGCGGTAGGCCTCGTGACGTTCGAGCAAGCGCGGATCGGGACGGGCAGCGGATTCAGGTACGGGTGGCGGGGCAGCCGGTGGGGCAGCCGGCAGGGCCACCAAGGGTGTTGCCGTCGACCGGGGCTTGGGCAGGTAGGAAACGAAACTCCGCGCCGCGCCGCGCGGCGGCAGGGCCGAAGTCGTCACGCTTTCGGACCCGGCTGCGGCACCGGCCGGATTGGCACCCGCAACCTGGGCCTGGCGCAGGCGGGCCAAACGTTCGGCGATGACCCGCGGGTCCTCGCCGGTCAACTTGGCCAGACGGCCTGCCTTGGCCAAGTCGTCGTTGGAATAGTTAACAGCCGTCGGTGCACCGCCGGCCAGTGCGGCGACGGCCTGGTTGCCGGGACCAGCCTGGCCACCGTGGGCGGCTTGGGCCTGACGCAGGTGGGCCAGACGCTCGGCGATGATGCGTGGGTTTTCGCCGGTCAACTTGGCCAGGCGGGCGGCCTTGGACAGGTCGTCCTCTGAATAGGCGGCAGTTGGCGTGGTTGGCCCGTTAGCCTCGGCAGGAATGGGTTGGGGCGCAGGCGCGGGCTGGTTGGCAGCCACCGCAACAGCAGCGGCCGCGGGACTGCCGTCGATTGTCGGCGGCTGGGCGGGATCGGCATCGGGCCAGACCGCCGCCAGTTTCATCGGGGAGTCGTTGTTGATGGCCCGGGCCAGGGCCGTGGTGGCGCTGCTGTCGCCGTCGAGCAGCGCGATCAGATGGCCGCCGACGTCGCTGCCGGTAGTCTCGTCGACCGCCGTGTTGAGCATGGCCGAAACCAGGCCCAGGGGCCCGCCGTAGAGGCCGCCACCCAGCATGCGGGCGGCCGGCGCTATGTCGTCGCCGGTTACCGCACGGTAGACCGAAGACAGGATCGGCACGTGCTGCAATGGATTGAGGAGATCGACCAGGTCGCTGAAAGTGAAGCCGTCCTCGCCCCAGAGAGCTGTGTCGGCCCCGTCCGGCGCCTCGGAAAAGGCGTTGGCGGCACCGGGGGCTCCGAGGGATCCGTTGGCGGCGTTGGCGGCAAAGACGTCGGTCTCGGCCGGAAAGACGTAACTTGTGCTGCTGGGGTCGACGGTCATGGCGCTCCTCGGAGTTTGGTGTGCAATCCCCGTGCCAAGTATTTATGTCGCAATATCAATAAGTTAAGGTTGCTTCGAAAGGGCAAATTATCCCCTTGCGGCAACTTCTTCCGCCCCGCCCGGCAATCCCGGGCGGCCGGGCGACAAATTACAGCAAATGTCCCGATCGTTGGCGCTTTGTGGCCAGATAGCGTTCGTTGTGGGCATTGGGGGGAAAGGCGTGGGGCACGCGTTCGCTGACCTCGACGCCGAATTGTTCGAGCCCCGAGACCTTTTGCGGGTTGTTGGTGAGCAGGCGTACGCGGTCGTAGCCCAACCGGCGCAGCATCTCGGCGGCAGCCAAAAAAAGCCGCTCGTCGGCCTCGAAACCGAGCCTCAGATTGGCCTCGACGGTATCGTAGCCCTGATCCTGCAAGCGGTAGGCACGCAGCTTATTGACCAGCCCGATGCCGCGCCCCTCCTGAGGCAAATAGAGCAATATCCCTCCCTCCTTGGCGAGTTCGTCGAGGGCGCCGCGCAACTGCTGGCCGCAATCGCAACGCAGCGATTCCAGAAGATCGCCGGTAAAGCATTCGGAATGCAGCCGCACCAACACCGGCTGGTCGGGTGGCGGCTCGCCGACCACGATGGCCAGGTGCTCGGCGCCGCCGTCTGGTGGACGGAAGGCCACCACGCGGCAGTCTTCCGAAGCCGCCAAGGGCACCTGGGCCGAGCTTACCTGCCTGAGCGCCTGGGCCGCGCCGACCTCGTACGCCTCGACGTCCCCGGCGGCCACCGTCAGCAGATCGTGTCGCAACAGCCAAGCCGGATCTGCAGCTTCTTCAAGCGGCACCAACAGCGCCGCCGGCAACAATCTGGCCAATTTGATCAGGGCGATCGCGGCCAGCGCCGTCGCCGGGGTCTCGCGGATCACCTTGAAGGGGCCGCGTAGCGGATTGTCGAGATCGGCGGCGGGATCGGCCAGGGCGCACACCAGCGCGGCATCGAACCGCGCCTCGAATTCGACCAGCACCACCGGCGCCACTTGCGGCCGGATCTTCAAGACCTGGGCCCGTTCCGCGGTCAGCGCCAGTTGCACCTCCCCCAACCGGGCCAGATCGGCGATGCCGGCATCGTTGGCCTGTTCGGCCGCCAGTACCACATATGGCTGTTCACCGCCGACCGCCACGGCCAAGCCGCGCCTTAATTCGCCGACGGCGCGCTCGACGGCGCGGCGGCCACGGCCCGTTCGGGGCGGAGTTTCGTTGGTAGCCTCTGGCATACTTTTCCCGCGTTGCTTTTCGGCGCTCAATAAACGCTCTCTGGCGCCTCGCCGCAAGAAAAAGAGCGTCCCTTGCCCGTTCGCTCGTCAGGAGACACAATCCGCTCCAGTCAAGGAGACAAAACATGCTCTATCGAGACTACGACCAGGCCGGGCTCGACGCCCAGTACCACCTGCGCCTCAGGCATCCTGACTTCCAGGACCATTTCGACGCCTGGGCCGAACGCAGCGCTGCCACCCGCCAGCGCCTGAATGCCCGCCTCGACTTGGCCTATGGACCTTCGGCGGCAGAAGCTCTCGATGTTTTCGTACCCGCGGGCGCGGCCGATGCACCACTTCACGTCTTCATCCACGGCGGCTATTGGCAAGCCTTCGAGAAACACGATTATTCCTTCGTGGCCGATGGCCTGGTGGCCGCCGGAGCCATTGTCGTGGTGGTCAACTATGCCCTCGCCCCAACTGTCGACATGGACGAAATCGTGCGCCAGAACCGCGCCGCCGTGGCCTGGACCCGGCGCCACGCCGGCGATTTCGGCGGCGATGCGGAGCGCCTTTACGTCTCCGGTCATTCCGCCGGCGGCCACCTGACGGCCATGCTGCTGGCCACCGACTGGCCCGAATTCGACGGCCTGCCGGTGGATACCATAAAGGGTGGCCTGGCCATCAGCGGACTTTATGATCTCGAAGCCATCCGGCTCTGCTACCTCAACGAGGTGCTGGGCATGGACGCTGCCACGGCGGCCCGCCTCAGCCCCCTCGACATGGCACCCGGCAGCGGCGGCTGCATCGTCGCCGTGGGCGGCGGCGAAACCGACGAATTCCTGCGCCAATCATCGAGCTTTGCAGCACGCTGGCGCCAAGCCGACGCTAAGCTGGAGGAACTGACACTGCCAGGCCACAACCATTTCACCATCATGAACGAACTGGCCGACGGTGACGGCGCCTTGTGCGTTGCAGCACGACGCCAGATGGACTTACCATAGGCACTTGAGCTTCGGTTGTAAGTGCTTGAAATTTGTAGCAGTATCGGGCTACGACGGGTCACGAAAGCAAGCCTCGGAAGGGCGGTATGAAGGCGGCCAAGAACGTATTGCTGGTTGATGACGACGAGGCTCTGCGCCAGTCGCTGGCNGAGCANTTGGATCTGCANGAGGAATTCGTTTGCGNCCAGGCNGCCACCGGCGGCGACGGNTTGGAANNGGCCAANAGCGANCNCTACGACCTGATCCTGCTCGANGTCGGTCTGCCCGANCTCGACGGCCGCGAGGTCTGCCGCATGATGCGCCGCGCCAACGTGCGGGCACCGATCATCATGCTGACGGGTTCCGATTCCGACGCCGATACCATCCTGGGATTGGAATCGGGCGCCAACGACTACATCACCAAGCCTTTCCGGCTGGGCGTCCTGGTGGCCCGCATTCGGGCCCAGTTGCACCAGCACGAGCAATCCGAGGACGCCGTCTTCACCATCGGCCCCTACACCTTCCGGCCGGCCGCCAAGCTGCTCATCAACGTCGANGGCGGNGGCAAGGTGCGGCTGACCGANAAAGAGACCGCCATCCTNAANTANCTTTACCGCACCGGCCCCAAAGTGGTGGCCCGCGATACCCTNCTGGCNGANGTCTGGGGCTACAACGCCGGTGTCACCACCCACACNCTGGAGACCCATATNTATCGCNTGCGCCAGAAGATNGAGANCAANCCNTCCGANGCGGTGCTGCTGGTGACCGAACCAGGCGGCTACCGTCTGGTGCCCTGAGGGGCAGACTTTGACCTTTCGCGGCCTATATCTCTGGGGCAGAATGCACACCGGTTTGTCCGGCAGACGTCGCAAAAGGGGGGTTCTTTGAACTCATCGCAGGATTTTTCTGTGCGTTTCTGGGGCGTTCGAGGGAGCGTGGCCTGCTTCGACCCCTCGATTACGCGCTATGGCGGCAACACCTCGTCGCTCGAAGTTTGGTGTGGCGACCAGTTGGTATTGCTCGATGCCGGCACCGGAATGCGCTATCTCGGCCAGGGTCTGGACCAGACCAAGCCCATCGAGGCCGACGTCTTCCTCACCCACACCCACTTCGATCATGTCTGCGGCCTGCCCTTCTTCGGCCCCTTCTTCAACCCGGCCAACCACTTCAAGGTCTGGGCCGGCCACCTGGTGCCCGAACACACTATCCAGCAGGTGATCTCGGACATGATGATCGCGCCTCTGTTTCCTGTACCGCCGGAAATCTTCGCCGCCAATGTCGAGTTCTGCGACTTCAAGGCCGGCGAGACCATGGAACCCAGACCCGGCATCACCCTGAAGACGGTGGCGCTCAACCACCCCAATCGGGCCACTGGCTACCGCGTCGAGTACGCCGGCCGCTCGTTNTGTTACGTTACCGACACCGAACACGTGCAGGGCGAAACCGACCACAGCGTCCTCGAATTCATCCGGGACGCCGACGTCGTCGCCTACGACGGCATGTACACTGACGACGAATTTCCCAATTTCATCTCCTTCGGCCACTCGACCTGGCAGGAGGGCCTACGGCTGTGCCAGGCGGCCGGGGTCAAGAAGTACGTGCTGTTCCACCACGAACCCAATCACGACGACGACTTCCTCGACGCCATCGGCGAAGAACTGGAACGCCTGGCCCCGGGCTCAATAGTCGCCCGCGAGGGGCTGGTGCTCGAGATTTGAGTCAGCCATGAAGGGGCGCCGGCTGGCGCTTGGGTTGGCCACCCTGCTAGGCATCCGGCGCCGCGGCTTTTTCATCCCCTATCGCTATGCCGACCAAATACCCGAGGCCGGCCGGCTGCCGCCCTACCCGGCCCTGGCGGCCAGGCTGGCGGCAGGCGCTCCAGCCATGGCCGAGGTGCTCGACTGGATCGACGGTTATGCTGCCGACCTAGACGTCATCGGAAGTGCGGCGGCGAGGACGCCGCCACCGGCACCGCGCTGGGATCAGGACTGGTTTCCCCGCCTCGACGCGGCAGTTGCCTACACTTTGGTGCGCCGGCTCAAGCCCAGCCGCATCGTCGAGATCGGCTCAGGCCATTCCAGCCGCTTTCTGGCCCGCGCCATCACCGACGCGGGCTTGGCGACACGCCACACGGCCATCGATCCGGCCCCACGGGCGGTGCTGCAGGGACTGGCGCTCGAGCTCATGCGCTGCACCCTGCAGGACGCCGGTTTGGCACCCTTCGAGGCGCTCGAGCCCGGCGATTTTCTGGTCGTCGATTCGAGCCACATCCTGATGCCGGGCAGCGACGTAGATGTGCTGCTTGGCCGCATCCTGCCGCTGCTGCCAGCCGGCGTGGTGGTTCATTTTCACGATATCTTCCTGCCTGACGACTATCCCGCCGACTGGGCCTGGCGCGGCTACAACGAGCAGAACGCCATACTACCGCTGCTGCTGACCCACGAGGTGCTGTTCGCCAGCCACTTTGCGCTGGGCAACCTGGCCGCTGCCGAACGTTCGGCGCTGCGCGGTCTGGCGCTGCCGCCGGGGGCTCGCGAGAGCAGCATTTGGATGCGCCTTCGGGAGGCCCCGTCATGACGCATCGTCTCATCGGCTTTCTTTTCGGCCAGCAACTCGCCGGCCGGCCGCCCGAGCGGGTGCTCAAGGCCATCGAGGCGGCCCGCGGCCAGAGCGAGATCCTGATCGGTTGGGTGCAGCTCGGCGTCGTCGTCACCTTCGGCACGCTTTACGCCGTGGCACCCAAAACTTTCGAGCCCGACGCCGAGTTCGTGCCGGTGCCTTGGGCGCTGGGATTCTATTTGTGTTTCACCCTGCTCAGGCTAGCGCTCGCCTTTCGCCGTACCCTACCGGGTTGGTTCCTGGCGCTTTCGGTGGTCATCGACATGGCCTTGTTGATGGGCCTGATTTGGAGCTTCCACATCCAGTACATGCAGCCGCCCGGCATCTTCCTCAAGGCGCCAACGCTGCTCTATGTTTTCATCTTCATTGCGTTGAGAGCCTTGCGCTTCGAACCCGGTCTGGTGCTGCTGGCAGGTGCGGCCGGAGGTTTGGGCTGGCTTGGGCTGGTGCTGGCTGTGGTGCTGGGCGGCGCCGACGTGACCCGCGACTACGTGCATTACCTGACCTCGGCCAGCGTGCTGATCGGGGCCGAGCTCGACAAGGTGATCTCGATCGCCGCCGTGACGCTGATCCTGGCACTGGCCATCGAACGCGCCAACCGGCTGTTGGCCCAGGCCGCCATCGAACAGGCGGCGGCCGCAGAGCTCTCGCGCTTCTTCGCTCCCGACATCGCGCGCCAGATCACCGAGGCCGAAGAACGCATCGAACCGGGCCGCGGCACGGAACTCGAGATCGCCGTGCTGATGATCGACATCCGCGGCTTCACGCCGCTTTCGGCGTCCGCCCCGCCGGACGACGTGATGGCGCTGCTGGCCGAATACCAGCAACGCCTGGCACCGGTCATCCGGCGCCACAACGGCAGCATCGACAAGTTCCTCGGCGATGGCATCATGGCCACTTTCGGAGCGGCTCCGCGCACCACCGCTTACGCCGCGGACGCCGTGCGGGCGGTCGACGAGCTGTTGATGGTGGCTAACGATTGGCAAGCCGAGCGTGCCGCCAAGGGTCACCCGCCCTTGGGCATCAACGCCGCCTTGGCCGTGGGGCCGGTGATCTTCGGCGCCGTCGGCGACGAGGGTCGGTTGGAATACACCGTCATCGGCGAGCCGGTGAACTTGGCGGCCAAACTGGAGAAGCATAACAAGGCGGCTGGCGTGCGCGCGCTCACGACCAAGAATTCGTATCTCCTGGCCCAGACTCAAGGCTATCAGCTTTCGGCGGCCACGGCGGCCAAGGCGGAACTCCCGAGCTGCGCGATAGAGGGCCTGACCGAACCTCTCGATCTTATCGTCCTGGGCGAATAGCGCTCCAGCGCCTATCATGGCGCGATCCTCCCAATCTTCGCGACAAGGAGCCCCCTGTGAGCTATTCCAATGTCGAAATCGAATCCCGCGGCACCGTCGCTGTCGTGCGTTTCGACCGCAAAAGCAGCCTCAACGCTTTCAATCAGGAACTGATCCTCGAGCTGACCGACGTAGCAAAGCGCTTTCAAGGCGATCTCGAGACCCGCGCCGTGGTGCTCACGGGCGCCGCCAGCGGCTTCTCTGCCGGCATCGACCTGAAGGACGCCAAGACCTGGGAGAAGCTCGACGACGACGTGGCGCTGCGTGAGCGCTTCTACCGCGGGGTCAAGCTCTGCAAGGCCTGGGAGGAGATGCCCCAGATCACCGTGGCCGCCATGGAGAAGCTAGCCGTGGGTGCCGGCGTGGCTCTGGCGCTGGCCTGCGACTGGCGGGTGCTGGCCCGCGACGCCTACCTCTATGTGCCCGAAGTCAAGATCGGCCTCAATCTGCAATGGGGAGCGTTGCCGCGCCTGATCACCCTGGTCGGCCCGGCCCGGGCCAAGCGCATCGTCATCCTCTGCGAGCGCATGTCGGCCGAACACGCACTCGACTGGGGCCTGGTCGACGAGCTGGCCGACTCGGGCGCCAGCATCGAAGGCGCCCTGGCTCTGGCCGAAGCGGCCGCTGCCATGCCCCACGCCACCACGCGTATGATCAAGGAGGCCGTCAACGCCACCGCCAACGCCTTGCACCACGTGTCCGCCTATGCCGATGCCGACCTGAGCCAGTTGACAGGCGGCTTCCAGGACGCCCTGGCGGCGCGCAAGACGTTTGCCGGCTAAGGTACGCTGAAAACAAAAAAACACCCCCTCCCTGGCCCTCCCCCATCAAGGGGGAGGGAATAAAAGGCAAGGGCAACAGCCGGTTTCAGCTCCCTCCCCCCTTGTGGGGGAGGGTTGGGGTGGGGGGATGGCAGCAAACGCCGCCATAGCGGAGGATCGAACAGCAAAAGGAATCGAATCATGCGGCTCGCCTCATTCATCAAGGACGACACCGCCTCCTACGGCATCGTCACGGACGACGGCATTATCGATGCCGGCGGCCGGCTCGGATCGCGCCTGCCGACGCTGCGTCAGGCACTTCAAGACCTCGACCAAGTGGCCGCCCTGGGCGGCGAGGCCGCGGATTTTGCTTTCGAAGACGTGCAATTGCTGCCGCCGATCCCCGATCCCAGGCGCTTGGTCTGCATCGGCGTCAACTACCGCAAGCACGTCGAGGAAGTGGGCCACGAAGTGCCGGACTATCCCTCCATATTCGCCCGCTGCATCGACAGCGTCGTTGGCCACGGCGCGGACGTGGTGCGCCCGACGGCCTCCAACGATTACGATTTCGAGGGCGAACTCGCCTTCGTCGTAGGCCAAGGTGGGCGCCACATCCCGGCCGAGCGGGCTTACGACCACGTGGCCGGCTATACCTGCTTTCTCGATGGCTCGATACGCGACTACCAGTTCCATACGCCGACGCCCCATGCCGGCAAGAACTTCTGGCGCTCGGGCGCTTGCGGCCCCTGGATGGTGACCCGGGACGCCGTCCCCGAACCGGCGAACCTCACCCTGACGACCCGCTTGAACGGCCAGGTGATGCAAGAAAGCGGCGTCGGCGATTTGATCTTCGGCGTGCCGCAGCTCATCGCCTATCTCTCGACCATCGCGCCGCTCTACCCCGGTGACATCGTCTCCACCGGTACCCCCAGCGGCGTCGGTCTGGCCCGCGAACCGCAGGTCTGGATGCAGCCCGGCGACAACATCGAGATCGAGATCACCGGCATCGGGGTTTTGCGGAACCCGGTCGTCGACGAGGCGGATACGACTTAAAGCTGCGCGCTAGGCCGCGCGCTGATGGCTTCGTACCAGCGCTTGGCGTTGGCGGCACCTTCCGGGAGCCCCAGCTTGAGCCATTTGGCGAAGTCGATCATCACCAGCAGGTCGATGTCGGCCACCGAGAAACTATCGCCGACGACGAAGGGCTTCGAGCCGATGATGTCGTCGACGCCGTCGAGGAAGCGCTGCACGCGCAGCTTGCCGCGCTCGCCGAGCTCGGCGATCTGCTCGTAGGCGTGGGGGCCGGCCAGCGCCCGGCCGGCCATGGGCTTGGCGGTGTTGCGCAGCGCCTCGCCCATGGCTTCCATGCCGTCCTTTTCGATGCGCCACTGCCAGTTGGTAATCAGGCCCTTCTCCAGCGGCGTCCTGCCCATCAGCGCAGGCTCGGGATGGGCCGCTTCGAGGTAGTGCCAGATGGCCACCGAGTTGGTCAGACGGGTGCCGTCGTCGAGCTCCAGCACGGGTAACGTGCAGTAGGGATTGATGGCCTGAAACTCGGGTGACATCTGCTCACCATCGCGGATGCTGATCTCGACAGTCTCGATGTCTAAGCCCTTTTCGGCGATGAACATGCGGACGCGCCGTGGCGAGGGGGCAACGCTGCAATCGTAAAACTTCATAGTTCTGATCTCCTTTTCAAATACCGCCGTTTTCGTCCGGTTTGGGCTTCGGCACTTCGGCCTGGCCGGCGGCGATGACTTCGCGGCGGATGCGCCGGGTGCGGATGAAGAGATTTTCCAGCACATCGCCCTCGCCCCAGCGGATGGCACGCTGCAGCGCCGCCAGATCCTCGTTGAAGCGCCCCAGCACCTCCAGCACGGCATCCTTGTTGTTGATGAAGACGTCGCGCCACATCACGGGATCCGAGGCGGCGATGCGGGTGAAGTCGTGGAAGCCACCTCCGGCGTACTTGACCACCTCGGAGCCGCTGACCGAGCCCAGATCGTCGGCGGTGCCGACAATGTTGTAGGCGATCAGGTGAGGGAGATGCGAGGTCACGGCCAGCACCAAGTCGTGATGCTTGGGGTCCATGACCTCGATGTGAGAGCCGGCGCGGCGCCAAAACTCGGCGACACGATCGATGGCCGTCTGGTCACAGCCGGGCGGCGGCGTCAAAATGCACCAGTGGTTCTCGAACAGCGAGGCAAAGCCCGCTTCGGGTCCGGAATGCTCGGTACCGGCGACCGGGTGGGCAGGCACGAAATGCACGCCCTCGGGGATATGCGGTGCCACCGCATCGATCACCGCCTGTTTGACCGAACCGACGTCGCTGACTATGGCGCCAGGCTCGAGGCCCGGCGCCAGGCGCTTGGCGACGTCGCCGCAGGTTCCCACCGGCGTGCAAATGACGATCAAATCAGCACCGGTGACGGCCTCGGCCGGATCGACGGTGGCGCTGTCGACGATGCCAAGCTCGCTCACCGTGTCCAGCGAGGCACGGCTTTTGGCGCAGCCAACGACATGGCTGGCCAGGCCGTCGCGTTTGATCAGCCGGGCCAGCGAGGAGCCGATCAAGCCGACACCGATCAGGGCGACGCGTTCAAACAGCGGCGCCGGTGAGGCGGGTTGGTTCACCGGCCTAATCCGGGTTGCTGGCCGGGAAGCTCGCCAGGGCCTCGACCACGGCCCGGGTCTCCTCCTCCGAACCTACCGAGACGCGCAGGAAATCGGCCAAGTCATAGCCCCCCATGCCGCGCACCAGCACACCGCGGCTGATCAGGTGACGGTTGAGTTCGTCGGCGGGTCCGCCGTCACGGCTGCCCACCAAGACGAAATTGGCGACGCTGGGGACGACGCGAAAGCCCATCGCCTTGGCCTCGTTCTCCAGCCAGGGTCGCCACTCGTCGTTGTGGCGCCGCGCCCGATCAAGAAAATCCTGGTCGCCTAGCGCCGCGATGCCGGCCGCCTGGGCCGGCGCCGTGACGTTGAAGGGGCCGCGCACGCGATTAAGCACGTCGATCACCGCCGCTGGGCCGTAGCACCAGCCGAGCCGCAACGCCGCCAGGCCGTAGGCCTTGGAAAAAGTCCGCGTCATGACAACGTTTTCGGCCGCCTCGACCAGCTCGAAGCCGGCGCTGTAATCCTCGGCGTCGACGAATTCGGCGTAGGCCGCATCGTGCACGAAGAGCACGTTGGCCGGCAGGCCGGCGTGCAGCCGGCGCACCTCGTCGGCGCTCAGGTAGGTGCCGGTGCAGTTGGGATTGGAAAGAAAGACGATACGCGTGCGCTCGGTAACCCTGTCCAACACGGCGTCGACGTCGGGGGTGTAGTTTTGTTCGGCGGCCGTCACCGGCGTCGCACCGGCGCCCAATGCGGCAATCTTGTAGACTGCGAAGCCATGCCGGGTGTAGAGCACTTCGTCGCCGGCGCCAGCATAAGACTGCACCAATAGCCCCAGCAGTTCATCCGAGCCGTCGCCGCAGACGATGCGGTCGGCGGAAATGCCGTAGTGCTCGCCCAGCGCATGACGTAATTCGACGGCACCACCGTCCGGATAGCGGTGCAGCTCGCCGGCCAAGGCTTGGTAGGCCTCGATGGCGGCCGGACTGGCTCCTATCGCTGCCTCGTTGGAGGAGAGCTTGTAGATACGGTTGACACCGGGCGCCTGCGACGAGCCCGTCACGTAGGCAGCGATATCGAGAATGCCCGAGCACGGCTTCGGCGGCCCGAGCTCGCTGTCGGCTGTCGTGTCGGCATTAACACTTTCACTTTGCGTCACGTCTAATCCTCGCTGCGGTAGGGGACGGCATAGCCGCCCAACGACACGATACGGTCGATGCTGCCTTCGCTGCTTTCCAAAAAGTCAGCGATTCGTGCGTTGTCCTTGGCCACGAAGTCGTCGATTTCGATCAGGTAAAGCGCCTCGGGCTGGTCACGGTCGCGGTCGGTGACCGCAAGCGCTCCGCCCTCGAGCCCGGCCGAGGCCAGTTGTTCGACCAATTTGGCGCGGCTGATCGGGGTCTCGGTGGCCAGCACTAAAAGGCTCTTGTCCTGGCCCGTCTGTTGGCGGTCGAGGGGCGCGACGACGAGGGCTCCGAGATCCTCGAAACGGCTGGCGCGATTCTCGACGAAGGGCAACTTGGCGATGATGCGGGGGGCATTGGGGACATCGGCGGCAAGTTGCTGCCACCAGGGCGCGGGATCGTCCTCCTGGGGCAGCGGCAGCACGGCCACGATGCCCTCGCCCTCAGTCACCGCGCGCAGCACGACGCCGGGCGAGCGGTGCAGCGTCATGGCCGTGGCTGTGCCGAAGTGGGCTCGCGCCAGATCCCAATAGCCGACCGATTTCTCAGGCGCGCAGACCGCTACCTCGAGCGGCCCCTGCAGGCGCACGAAGGCGCTCATTAGTTCGCGCCAGAGATCGGCCACCACGATTGCCGGCAAGACGCCGCTGTGGCGGCCCAGCAGCCGGCGCAGTACCTCGGCCTCGCGGCCCGGACGCATGGCGCTCACCTGATCGTCCGTTGGCGGTTTGGCGGCAAGGATTTCGGCCGCCAGTTCGCTGCGCTCGATCAGAAGGTCGTGAACGGCGTCGTCGATCGCGTCTATGCGGCGGCGAAGATCGTCGAGCGCCTTTAACTCGCTGCTCATTCAGGTCGGTCCGGCAGGTGGAAAATAAGGCCCATAGTCATAGTCTCCCGATGCGTCAAAAGCAAAGAAAACGTTGACTTTCCGGTACCTTGAACCGAGCAATGCAGTTCCCCAGTCAAGCCGCCGGATCGAGCCGGCCGTAAGCCACGCCAAGTACTGACGGAGATGCTGCGCATTGGCCGCAACGCCTCCGTTTCGTTTCCCAATTTCAGCTGCTGGCGGGTACGGCTAAAGCTGTTGACCGGCGGCCACATGCCGGTCACGGAAACCCTCGATCAGCGATGGTACGACACCGCCAACATCCAGCTCTGCATCATCAAGGATTTCGTGGCGCTCTGCCGTGAGCTTGGCATCCGCATCGAAAAGCGCTGAGCACCGGTGCGCTCGCCAATCTGATGGCCGAACAGGCTGTGTTCGTGCTCAGCAAGGAAGCGCGTGGCTGGGATCAAATCTGACGCGGCTACCTGTGGTGTCTCAACCGGGTCCCGGCCGACAACTTTTCGGAAAGCAGCTTTGCAGCGTTGCTGGATACCTCCAGCCAATGGGCGGAACCGCAAAGATCTCCGGAACTCGCCAGTTGTCCCGAGCGCACCGCAGCGTGGGTTGGTGCGTCCTCCTGGTAGAACTCGACGAGCTGTCTAGCCGTATTTTGTACTGTTTCGTGGGTGTCCAGCATGAAACTTTCCCCCAATCGCAATCCATCGCCCACCCATCTATTCAACCTCTGCGTTGAGGCCAATCTCGGAAGACCTGGGTGGCCAAAAATGGATCCACTGATGCTACTCTTGGATGCGAAAATTTCAACTCCGAAAAACCCTAAATTGCACTCTGGTTAACCCTGGCTTGGGCACTGGTTGGAGTGGAATTTGACTCGATACCCCGAATTCGGAAGTTCGCCCATGAATCAATCACCCCGATTTTGTATTACGGAGACATCCCGCCACTCGATCTTGAAGCTGGGAATGATATGTCCGAGGACGTCTTTGTTTTCCAATACCGCTCGAACGCCACCAAGACGCTCGTAGAACCTTATGGCTCGCTCATTTGACGCGAAGACCCAAAGGTAGGCGGTCGAATGCCCAAGCCGCTCTAATTCCTGCGCTGCGGCACGCATCAGCTTTCTGCCAATGCCCTTCGACATTTGCTCGGGAAAGACGTGGAGATTGTCAATGAAAGGGTCCGGTTTGCACCAAACCGCGATGAACCCAACCACCTGCTCATCCTCAGCCACCAACACCACATCTTCGGACGAAAATTCGATGCCGGACCAACTTCGCCGAATTTCATCGCCGGCCTTATTGTCAAGGTACTCATCGGGAAGCGTGCCCCGATACGCTGTCTGCCAACTGGCGGTATGAACAGCGGCAATCGCGGTTCTGTCCGACGGGGTCGCTGAACGTATTCGCATGGTTCGGCATCTTCAATTTGAAGGTTCGGGATAATTATCGTCGCCCCTGCCGGAGTCCGCAACGGATCGAACAGGCGATGTTCGTGATTAGCAAGGGAGTGTGTAGGGGGGGGCAGCAGGTGCAGGTTTCCTGCCGATTCCAAAAGGATAGGGCCGGCGGTCAAGCCGGCCCATCCAGTCTGGCAGCGTGCGCCAGGAGTTTCGATTGCTCGCCTACTTCGCAGCAGCCTCCAGTTTCTTGATTTTCTTCTCGAGGTTTTTGATCTTCTTGTTGACCCCGGCGAAGTTGTACCACTGCTCACCTGCCACGGGGTATTCCAGTTGCGATCCCCAGACCCTCCACGATTCATCCCAGTTCGCCGGGTTGCTGAATCCAGCCAGCCGCAGTTGCAGGTAGGTCATGGTCGAGCGCGTGCCGGTCTGGCAATAGGCGATGGTCCGTTTGCTCTTGTCCAGGGAACCGAAGGCCTTTTCAAACACGGCGGCGTCGAAGTAGGCGATACGTTCCATTTTGCCCGTCTTCGAGTTCTTGCGCTGCGCCAGGGTGTCCTTATGGGAGACCTGGATGGTCACGTTGGGGATATGACCGCCCCTGATCGCCCGAACATCCTTGCCCTTGTACTCGGCGCCCGTCCGCGAATCGATGAGCTGCACGCCGGACGCCTGCCCCTTGGCGATTTGGAGGATTTCGTCCGTCGCGGCGTAGCGGCTGGCTATCGGTTTGGCCTTGAAGGAAACCGCCTTTTTCATGGTCGGCTTGCTATCCAACCGGTTGCCGGCCTTGCGCCAAGCGTCGAGACCGCCGTCCAGGACCTGGACCTTGTCGTGGCCGAGTTGTTCGAGAACCCAAAAGCCCACCGTGGCGGCGGTCAGGGTGCTCATGTCGCCATGATAGAAGACAACATGGGTGTCGTTTCCGATTCCCACCTTGCCGAGCAGCTTCTCATACTTGGAGGGATCCCTGAACATACGCGAAGTCGCGTCCCGCAGCGCTGAGCTGCACTTTTTGCCAAGGCTGATGGCACCGGGAATATGACCCTTGAGGTAGTCCTTCAAATTGCGGCAATCGACCACCACCCAGTCCGACTTGCCAATGTTCGCTTTGACGCTGTCCGGGCTCGCCAGAAGTCCCGGATTGGCCCATTTCGCCGCATCGGCCGATGCCGGCCAGCCGAGAACGACCAAAGCCACGAAACCCAGCGCACCCATCTGCCACGCTTTCATCCTTGTCATATCCTGCCTCCCCATTTTCGCACCGTAGGGTAGCTGTCGAGCCCTTGTTCATCGGGGCGCGTTCGTTCACTTGTGTGACATTCTTGCCCGCCACCGTGACAATGGGAATGATGTATGTGCATCATTCCCCCGCCCTCCCTGAGAATAGGACAATCGCACTCCTTCACGAGGNGGGGTAGCGTTCAACACGGGTCGCGACGGGCTATGGCTGGTTTCATCTCAATCATCATCCCCAACTACAATGGCGAGGCGACGATCGGAACCTGCCTGGCGGCTGCTTTCGCCTCCCGCTACAGCAACTTCGAGGTCATCGTCGTCGATGACGGCTCGACGGACAACTCCGTCGCCATGATCCGCGAATACCCCTGCCGGCTCATTCGGCTGGACGGCCATAGGGGAACCTCGCGGGCGCGCAACGTCGGCGCCCTTCACGCCAGGGGCGACATCCTTTTCTTCACCGATGCCGATTGCATCCTCGACCCGGCGACGCTCTCCATCGCCGCCTCGGCGGCAACAACGCATGGGGCCGGCTCCGTCATCGGCGGCAGCTACGCCAGAACGGCTTACGATGATACCTTTCTGAGCAATTTCCAGGCCGGTTTCATCAATCACTACGAGACCAGGAACGCCGACAACCCGGATTACATCGCCGGCCACGCGATGATCATCGNTGCCGGAACCTTTCAGGATAGCGGTGGTTTCAGCGAGAACTTTCTGGCCGTCATCGAGGATGTAGAGTTCAGCCACAGACTACGTCGGTCGGGACTAAAACTGGTCATGGATCCCGCCATCGAGGTCCGCCATGTCTTCAATTTCACCCTGCGTCGCTCGCTCGCCAACGCGGTCAGAAAAGCCTTCTTCTGGACCGGCTATTCGCTCGACAACGGGGATGCCCTTGGTAATTCGGGAACCGCTTCGGCGGAATTGAAGGTCAATGTCCTGGCTACCGTGCTCTGCCTTGTTTTGGCACTTTCGTTCCTGGCGACGGGCAACCTCGTCTTGACCCTCGTTATTCCCTGTGTGATGGCGCTCAATCTGATGATCAGTCGAGGATTGTTCTTGGCCTTCCACGCCTGCCGGGGCTTCCGTTTCACTGCCGCGGCCGCCGTCTACTATGTCTCGTTGTATCTCTTTGCCGTCGGAGTGGGGGCCGTCTGCGGCGTGCTTAGGTTCATTTGGTTCCGCTTGACCGAGCGCCGGCCCCCAGGTGATGCCGGCGCGCGATGGAAGCTTGCGCCGGGCCGGAGGCTTCCCTGATGTATTCGGCAGCCCGCTTCATTCCCTCGATTTTCGCCAAGAGGCGACCCATCCACCTGACCTACTTCGTGACCAGAAAATGCAACGCCCGCTGCCCCTACTGTTTCTATCCGGACAGCGCTGGCGATGCGGAGGATGGGGATAGGGATGGGGAACTGTCGCTCGATGAAATCCGCCAGGTCTCGGCCTCCCTCGGGCACCTTCTATGGGTTGCCTTTTCCGGCGGAGAGATATTCCTGCGCCGTGACCTGGCGGACATCAGCAAGGTTTTCTACGACCAGAACGAACCATCCGTCATGCTTTACCCGACCAACGGGATGCAGCCCGGCAATATCCGCGACTGCTTGGAACGTATTCTCCGTCACTGCTCGAATAGCGTCGTCTGCGCCAAGGTGTCTGTCGATGGACTGGCGGACGATCATGATCGCTTGCGGCAAACGCCCGGCGGCTTCACCAGAGCCATGGAAACTTGCCGGCTTCTGAGCGAATTGGCCGACAGGTACGCAAACTTTGAACTGGGCATCAACACGGTGTTCTCGGCCGGCAACCAGGACGCCATGGACGGGCTCATCGATTTCGTCCGCGGCCTCGACGGTGTGCGTACGCACACCATCTCGTTGATCCGCGGCAATTTAGCGGATGCGCGGCATAAGGATGTGGACCATGACAAATACCGCCGCGCCACGGCCCGTCTGGCACAGGGTTTGCGCCAAAGCACGACGGAAAACTACCGTTTCCGGGGCGCCCGCTTAAAGGCGGCGCAGGACGTTCTGCAACGTCGCCTGATCCATCGCACCGTGATGACCCGGGAACGACAGATCCCCTGCTATGCGGGAAAGCTCAATCTGGTCATGAGCGAAACCGGGGCTGTATATCCCTGCGAGAACTGCGATACGCCGTTGGGCAAGGTGCGCGACCATGGTCTCGACGTGATGCGGTTGTTGCGCGCGCCGACGGCGATGGCGACTATCGAACGCCTGGCGCAGATGCGCTGCCACTGCACCCACGAATGCAATTTCATCATGAACATCCTGTTCAACCCGGGAACCTATCCGGCCCTGGCCCGAGAATNCGTGCGGCTCTACGGGGTACCGAGGCTGGCGGCACGTCTAGCCTCTTGAAACAGGCGCCCCTCCGTCCATAGGGCGAGCAGGCTTCGCAGCCCCCCAAACGCCACTTTGCAGTCGTTCACGGTCCTGATGGCCAACAGCCGCTTGAGCAGGAATGACGGTCTCGAATAGAAGCGCTTGTAGGCCAGGCGGCGCAATGCCTGAATTTCTCCCCGGGACATCGTGTGGGGCACGAAGACCGCGCCCTGATAGGTGAAGTCGGTGAGATCGCCGACCAAGCTGCCGTAGTCATCGAGACGTTCGTAAAGAGGTGTGCCGGGAAACGGCGTCAAGGCATGGAAGCTGGCCAGGTCGGGGGCCAAATCGATGGCGAAGGCGATGCTCTGCAGGGCATCGTCGTAGGTTTCGCCGGGGATGCCGAAGAGGAACGGTGTGGAAACCTTGATTCCCACCTCTTTCGCCGCCCCGACGGCCCGTCGTATGTGGTCGGTGGTGATGCCCTTGCGCAATGTATTGAGGTTCCGCTGCACCCCGCTTTCGGCACCGATGAGGATGGCCCAGCATCCGGCATCCTTCATGGCTCGCAGCAACGGCTTGTCCACTTGATTGGCGCAGGCCGATGCAAACCAGGGAAATTCGAGGCCACGGGCCTTTATCTGGCGGGCCATCTCCAGGGCCCGGTCGTAATCAGCAGCGAATGAATCGTCGATGAACTTAATTTCGCGGTAGCCCTGCTGCAGGCACATCTCGACCTCGTCCAGCACGTCGTTGATAGCGCGGAAGCGAACGCCCTTGACCCCTGCTTCACGGTGGCGGTCGATCTGGTAGCAGAACAGGCAGTGCCGGTCACATCCCCGCGACGTCATGACCACTGCGACCGGCTGTTTTCGGTACATGGCAGGCGGCGGCAGGTAACGGCTCTTCTCGCCCAGCAACTGGCGCGCCGGAATGGCCAAGCTGTCGAGGTCCTCGATCAGGGGCCGGGGCGGATTCCTGACGATCCTGGCGCCCTGCCTGAATATGACCCCGCGTACCCCGTCCAGCCCGGCCCCCGAGCACAACCGCTCCACCAGTTCGACAGCGGTCTTCTCGCCCTCACCCGAGACCACCGCGTCGATGCCGGTGCCATCGTCCTGCAGGCATTGCTCCTGGGCGGCGATCGGATAGGGTCCCCCAACACAGATAAAGACCCCGGCATCGAGGCGCTTGATGGCGGCCGCGGTGGCGGCCGCTGCCGGCCAGCCAAAGGTGGTGGCGTAGATACCGGCGAAAGCGGGCTTCCAGTCCGTCACCTGATCCAGAATTTCATCGCGCGTCAGGAAGGCGCCATCAATGAAGCGGACC
This sequence comes from Rhodospirillaceae bacterium, assembly GCA_002690215.1. GTDB lineage: Bacteria > Pseudomonadota > Alphaproteobacteria > UBA2966 > UBA2966. The sequence goes on from NZDS01000009.1 coordinate 49,394, forward strand.
TCATGACCCGCCTTGATCAGGGCGGCTGCGACATAGAGAATTCCCAAAGGCTGCCAGTAGTTGAGCTGCGACCCCGCAGTCCCGGCGGGAAAGATCTGTTCCGGCGTCCAGTCCGGTATGATCAAGGCGCATTTCATGGAGGGCCGGACCGGCTGCTCAATCCTTGAGCAGGTTCCGGTAGTACTCCTGCGTTTCGCCATCTGCGCCCTGCTCCCCGGGCTCTTCCGAAGCCGCACCGTATCCCCCTGTCTCGGAGGCCTCGAAGTAGCCGGGCTCGACGCCCGTCTGCGAGGAAATGGCGTAACCCAAAAGAAACGCCAGCGTACCGGCGGCAGTAACCGTCATGACCCAAAGCCTGGTGCGCACCGTTCCTTCTCCCTACCCAGCTAATCCTGCTCCTGGAGCTTGCGATAGTATTCCTCCAGATTTGGCTTCATGTCGGTTTTCGGACCGGCCGACGCAGCACCGCCACCGCCGATGTAGCCAACGTCCACCATGGGCGGCACGCTGTAGCCCATCATGAACCCCGANAACACCGCTACGACGAGGACAACGGCCCAAAAGTCGTTTCTCTTCATCGCCCTGCCCTTTCCGACCCGCCCTTTTGAACTAGGCCTTTTGGATCCGCCAACTGAAGCGACCGCCTTCCTGGTTCTGCTCGATGATGTCGTTGCCCATGTTGTCGCACATGGTGGAGATCGATTCGCCCGACGACGGATTATCGAACTGAACCTCGATCACGTCGCCCGAAGCCACCTTCTCAAGAGCCTTCTTGGTGTAGATCTGCGGGTGAGGACAGACATATCCCTTGACGTCCAACAGATAGCTTCCGCTGTCTTGTTTCTCGAATTTCATGGCTTGGTTCACCTCTTTCCCAATGTTGCCGGTGGCTCAGAAGCCGGCGAATTCCTTTTCCATCTTGCGCTGTGTCCACCAGTTGAAGAACTTCACGCCGATATAGGCGCCGCCGATCATGCCCAGGCCGAACAGCCAGCCCGAGACGTCGCCTTGGGATACCCGAACGAAAAAAGCGCCGACGTTGCAGCCCAGGCCGAGCCTGGAGCCGATACCCATCAAGGCGCCGCCGATGATTGCCCAGGTGGCCAGTTCCAGGGTCGGTTTCTTGAATTTGAACTCATTGCTCAGAAGCGCCATCACGGCGGCGCCGCCGATCAGGGCCAGGGACATCCAGTCGGCCGGGTTGACGACCGGGTTGGGGATGCCGTTGGTGAGGCCGAAATAGATGTTGTCCATGTTGTCGGCGCCGAGTTTGCCGAAGACCCAGCCCACCCACTGCGCCTCTTGGGTGGTGACATACCAATATCCCGGATCGAACACCGTTCCGTTGACCGATATGCCGTAGTCGAAGCCCAACCGTTCCAGCAACGTACCGGCGTTCTTGACCCCGTATTTGATGCGCAGGCCCTGGATAACCAGCATCTGCAGGCCGCAGGCGATCCCGAGGATGAGACCGGCGATGGCGGTTCTCTTGGAGGCCATGATCATGGCCCAGTATCCCGCCAGTTCGTCCTTCAGGGTGAAATGTTCCTGGCCCGCCTTGCGCCGTCTCGACATGTANCCTCGCCGCGACCAGACCACATAGGCAATGACCAGAAAAGCGGCCGCCGGAAGGATCACACCGACCAACAGGTTGCTGGCGAAGGCGCCGACAATGGAGATGTTGGACAGTCCCATCATCGTGGCATAGGTCAGCACCGGTTGGTTCCAGGCGTAGCCCGCAAGATACTGGTCGAGCCAGCCATCTCCGGCGTTGATCACCGGCGGCAGGCCCTTGGCCAGCGCCGCCAGGTGCCAGCTCTCGGGCACCAGTTGGTTGGTCCAGCCGGCGACATCGGCGAAAAGCGCCTGCGTCACGCTGATCGATAGCACGACCAGCAAGGCGACGCCGTTACCTTCACCGGTCTTGTAGAGCGAACCGGAGGCACAACCGCCCGCGAAGACCATGCCGACGCCGAAGATGAAGCCGGCGACGACAGCGTGAAAGCTCGTCGGCGCGGCGTGGAAAGTGCTCAAGCCGGTAGCCGTTACGAAGGCGCTGACCAGGGCGAACAGCACGGTGGCGATCATGATCCCCACCGCCATCCGCGGAACCCCGACGGCGAACAGGTCGCGAAAGGCCGAGGCGAAGCAGAAGCGTCCGTATTGCAGGCACATGCCGTAGATGAAGCCGAACCACAGATAGACGGACAGGTAGAGGTAATATTCGCTGTAGAGATAGGTGCCGATGCTGATCACGGCGAAGAAGGCGACGATCGCGTGCGCCCACAGACGTTTCGTCCTGATCTCAGCCTCGATCCTGGCGCTCCGGTCCAGGGCGGCGCCTTGGTCCGCGCTGATGGCGCTCTGTGTTGCGATGCTCTCGGTCACGTCAAGCCCTCGACGATGTTGCTAGCTGTCTCTGTTGCAAAAAACATTATTGCGGTTCGTAGATCCTGACGAGTGTCTGATATCTGAAGGCCCGGTCCGATTGGGCGAATTCCCGGGTCAGGCGATAGCCGGCAATGCGGCGCGCGACCACATCGGGCAAGGCCTGGCCGCGGCGCCCGGACAACACCGCGACGGCCGCCGCAGAGGTGGGAGTATTGGCCCCGGAGGTGAGAAAGCGCGGGGCGGGCAGTTCCCAAGTGAAGCGAAGCGGCGAGGTTTCCAGCGATTTTGGATCCGCTGGCGCCGTCCCCCAGGACCGCAAAACGACACGTTTGTCTGTAAACAGGTCCAGCAAGGGAACCGATACGGCCGGATTGACGATCGAACCGGGCTGCGGTTGCACGAAAACGTCAACTTGCTGCGCTGCTATGGAATCGAGATAGGCGCCCGCCTTCTGGATGTTCCGGGCGCTCGTGCCCTGCAGGAACGGGAGGTAGACGAAGATTGCCGTGACCAGCATGGCGGCAGCCGTGCAGGCCACCAGATGCCGGCCCAATCTGGCGTTCCCGAGCCCCTCCAGTCCGTAGGCAGCCATCAGGGCGAGCATGGGAAAGATCATCAAGATGTATCTGATCCGCGGCGCCTCGAAGGCCACGACCAGCACCAACAACCAGGCGACGACGGCGAACTTCAAATCCCGTCTCTTGACGGCGAGGTAAAGCGACCAAAGCGCCGCGGCGGCGACGAAGGGATGGGTCTGGAACAGAAACGTCGAAATCAGGCTCTCGCTCCAGCCTCCCAGCGCCGGCACCTGATAGCTGAGAAGCAGAGCGATCTGTCCGGCCAGGACCTCGCCCTTCCACAGAACGACCGCCCCGACAAGCAGGCCCAGGGCCAGGCAAACGGCGCCGGCCCGGCGGGCGGTCGATCGCGTACCGCCATCGAGGTGGGTCAGGAAGATCACGGGAACGACGCTGAGCATCAGCCAGTTCGTGTACTTGCAGAGAGCCGCCATCGTGATCGCCACCGCCGCCGCCATCAGCCATCCGCCGCCGCACCTCACGGCCTTGATCGTCGTGAACACGGCCAAGGTGAGAAAAAACATCGTCGGCACATCGACCAGCATCAGCGGCACCTGCGTCAGCAGGTAGGGCATGGCCAGCAGCAGCACCGCAGCGTAGGCCCCGATACGAGCGTTCCACAGCGTCCGGCCAATCAGGTAGGTCAGCAAGACGGTGCCGCAAAAGAACGACGTGGAAACGACCTGGATAGCAATTCGCTGCTCGCCCAGGATGCCGAACACAAGACCGTAGATGAACGGCACCAGGGGCAGGTCTGTCCAGGCCGGTATTTCGCTGCCCCAGTGCTGTAAAAAATATCCCACGCCGTGAAGTTCGAGGGACTTGGCCTGCACGAAATAACGCGCTGCATCGACGTTGACCTCGGGAATCGGCCAAAGCATCGCAGCGGCGAGGAACGATCCGCCAAAAAGCGCTGCCGCCTGCAGGCGGACAGGAACCCGCACCCCGGACAGAGCCAAACTGGCGGCGATCGCAACCGCCAGAGCCAAAAGCAGCGGCCGCACATCGACACCGACGAAGGCCCATTGCCAACTGACCAGGCTATTGTCGTCAAGAGCCCGGAAAATGTAGAGGAGGAGAAACGCCGACAGTGTCAGCAGGGAAACCAAGGCCATTAGAAGGGTGTCGATTTCCACGCCGCCGGACGATTCCTCGGCCTCGGTCGCAGTCGTCGACAGCGGCGCCGGTATCCGCGACGTCAACCAATCAAGGCAATTGGCAACCCTACTCACTTGACTTGCCGAGCATTTCTATTGCCACGAAATCACCTTATCGGACTCGACTATCTGGTCGATTATTTCGTCATAAGACAAATCTGTCTTGGAAAGATCGATGATTTCCCTCGTATCTTCTCTTGCCATGGCGTCAATTATTTCCGTGTACAAGGGCTCGTCTCCGTCGTTCAGGATGTGAAGGATCCTCATGACCTTGTCCAATCTTTTCGCTTCATGGCTTTCCCCGGTCCTGGCTCCAATCGTAACCTACAAGACGATCACGCGAGCCGCTTGATGGTTCATCGCGGCATTGTTCAATTGGCTGCCGCTCTCGACGTCGGGCGGCAAGGTGTCGGTATCGATCTCGTATTGCTGCGCACTGTGGTGGCAAAAGCTCATCGAAACGCCTTTGGCGCCGGCCAATGCCACGAACCGTTCGTCCCGCAGCAACCGGGTTCCCGAATCCATGACGAAAATTATCACCTCATGACCTTTCTGGGCGGCGGCAGCGGTCAGCCCCAGAACGTGGGCCAGATGCCGGTCGCTGTTCACGAGGAATCCCAGTATCACGCTCGTCCCCTTCCCTGAACCACGGCGAAACCTGCGCCAACGCTCCCTGCGGCCCCCTGCGAGGAGGCGCACGACCACACATTATTCAACAATTCCAAGCGCCTAAAGGGTGCAGATGGGCAAATTCTAAGGGCCGCGCCCAAGGCTTGAAATGATGTAACTGCATCATGCCGGGGATCGCGGGCGCAATCCGGCCGGGAATCGAACAACGCCTCCGGAGCGGATCCAATCCGAATCCGAAGCCGAATCGATCATTCGAATTCTTTATCGGTAGCACAGGACATGATCGTAGGCAGGCAGTTTGCCCGCCATAGCGGCGGTCGCAACGAACTCCAAGCTGGTGTCGTCCTGACGGTTGGAGAACACCTTGACATCCAACTCCTTGAGCAATTCGAGATGCTCGGCGGCAGTACCGCCATCCTGAAGTTCTACGTCCAACAGGTAAACGTCGATTTCATCGTCCATGAGCGTCAGCCCCAAAGACATTCGCAACGCCTCATCGACACGATTGCGGACGATAACCGCCAGCCTCTTTACCATTGTTGCGGCCTCACCGCTTTCCCTGCCTTGCCGACAGCACGCTATACCAAGTTGTGGCGGTAGGCGTAGGCAACGGTTTCGGCCTGGCTGTGCACCCCCAGTTTGGCCTGGATATGCTGGATGTGGTTGCGCACGGTCACCAGACGGATGCCCAGTACCTGGGACATCACCCTGGCGGACTTGCCTTCCGCCAGCAACTCCAGGATTTCCTGCTGCCGCGGCGTCATCGGCGATTCGCTCCCGTTGCCGGCATCGGCGCGCCCACCGCGTTTGTTCTCGGACAGCCCCTCGGGCTGGGGAAGCAAATCCTCGATGCTGCTTTCGGCGTGGTCCCGGTGAAGGAGGTGGACGCATGACCACTGCCCATTCCCCCGGGAGGGCACCAACATGATGCTCACCGACAGTTTCAACGCCTTTCCATTCGCGTTCGGCAAATGGAGATCGAACGTTTTCGGCTCTTCGCCGCCGTCGATCACCCCCAAGACGCAACATTCCTTTTCGCAGAACCGGTCGCCCACGAGGGTCCTGCCAGCGAGGACATCGTCACAGGGCTGGCCGACGGCCTCCGCCGCCGGAATACCCAATAGTTGGCTGCAGGCAGAATTCCAGAAGGTGATGCGCTGACTGCCGTCGACGGCGAACACACCGTCCACGGTCCGGTGCAAGAACTCGGCGATGCTGGGCATGAATGTCAGTCCCCCTTGTCCCCCATTCTTATTGTTACCAAACCGCCGCCTGACTACACCGCAAGGGATATCTTGGCACACCTCACCGGAGAGTGGAACGATTCGTAAGTGCGGGCTAGAGGAAACGGACGAGGCTGCGGAAATATTTCGCAATTTCCAGCCGGGCCTTGCTCTAATCGTTGCTCTGGCCGAACAGCGGACGCAGATATACGCCAACGACGTTGCCGGGGATGGCGCAGGTGATCCACACCCAACCGTGCAGGCTGGCCGAGGCGAGGCCGCTGAAGAGAGAGCCGATATTACAGCCGTAGGCCAACCGGGCGCCGTAACCCATCAGCAGTCCGCCAACAACCACCGCCGCCAGGGAGCGTAGCGAGCCGATCGGCTTGGGAGAGACTTTGGCGGCCAAAGAGGCGGCGATGAGGGCGCCGAGAATGATGCCGATGTTTGTCACCGAAACGTCATCGGCCAGAACCGGGCGCACCAGAGCCGCTTGCGCGTATCCGTCGTTCCAGAACGAGCTGGTCGCCGGATCCCAGCCCAGGGCCAGCGCTACCTTGGCAGCCCAAAGGGAGAAGCCCCAGGTGATCGACCAGGGGTGGCCGGCAAGCAACAAGATCGCCCAATTCAACAAGGCCAGCAATCCAGCGCTCAATAGCAGCGGCCAGGGACCACGCAATACGTACATCCAGCTAAATCCATGCGCCCACCAGATCGGCCGTTTGTTGCGAGCGCCGGCGATCCTGAGCCCAAGATAGATCAGGACCAGCGCACCGAGTTGCATGGGCAGCGCAATTTCCCAGCCGAATACTCCAGCCAGGGACACTTCGCCGATGCCCGGCAGGCGGCTCCACCAGGCCAGATCGAGGCTGCCCCAGAAGGCTCCGATACAGAAAAATACCAGGACCAACCCCATCCGCAGATTGCCGCCACCAGCGCTGAAAAGGGTGCCGGAGGCGCAACCGCCGCCGAGCTGCATGCCGATACCGAAAAGGAAGGCCCCGAGAGCCAGTGAAATGTTGACCGGTGCTATAGCGCCACCGACGCCGTGACCGAAGGCGCTGCCCTGCGCCAGGATTGGCGCGAACAGCAATATCGCCGCGGCCAGCATCACCAATTGGGCGGTGACACCCGAAATATCGCCATGGACGATGACGCGACGGTAAGAACCTGTGAAGCCGAACGAGGCGTGGTAGAGCGCAACGCCCAGCGCTATACCGATCACAAAAAGGCCCGCCTGCCGGGCGCTCAAGCCTAAGGTGTAGCCGAGCACACCCGTTGTCATGACTATCGCCAGAGCGAGCACGGGACGCTGAATGGGGGGAAAAGCCGTAGCGGTGGCGGTGGCGGTGGCAGTCACAGAAAAATCCAGCTCCCGATCGGCCCTGCTGATCCGGGCTAGGCGAAGCCTAACCTGGATTTCGCACCGGGTCACGGCCTGCGTCGTGCCCCGGTGAGCAATGCGGACCAGCAGGGCTCAGCAGATGCGGGGTAAGGCCTCACCGGCCCGCCGATCCACCATGCGCCGGCCGCCGAGCAGCGTCTTCATCTGCACGAAGCAGCGTTGATCATCGACCACCTCGCCACTCAGGGCGGCATCGATGCCCAGCGGATGGCGCCGCATGGCGACCAGCAAAGTAGCCGCTGAAGGGGTAATTGGCGAAGTTGTGGCGCCCTACGCACCTCAGTCGCTGTCGGGGCCGCTGCTGCCGATGGCCGCCTGGGCGGCGGCCAGACGGGCGATGGGGACGCGGTAAGGGGAGCACGAGACGTAGTCCAGGCCGGCCCGGTGGCAAAAGGCTATGGAGGCGGGATCGCCGCCGTGTTCGCCGCAGATGCCTAGCTTGAGGTCGGGCCGGGCACCGCGGCCCCGCTCTGCGGCGATGGTCACCAGCTCGCCGACGCCGTCCTGGTCGAGGCTGACGAAAGGATCAACGGCCATCACTCCCTGGGCCAAGTAGTTCTCAATGAAATGGGCGGAATCGTCGCGGCTGATGCCAAACGTGGTCTGTGTCAGGTCGTTGGTACCGAAGCTGAAGAACTCAGCCGTTTGAGCGATCTCGCCGGCCCTCAGCGCCGCCCGCGGCAGCTCGATCATGGTGCCCACCAGGTAGGTTGGGCGCTCGCCCCGGGCCTCCGCCACGTCGTCGGCGACAGCGTCGATCTCTGTCTTGAGAAATTCAAACTCGCGGCGGCTGGCGACCAGCGGAATCATCACCTCGGCGGCCACCGGTTGGCCCAACTCGCCGGTCACCTCGAGGGCTGCCTCGAAGATGGCGCGGGCCTGCATGCGGTAGATCTCGGGGTACGAAATACCCAGCCGACAGCCGCGGTGGCCGAGCATGGGATTGCTCTCCTCGAGCTGCAGCACACGCTGGCGCAAGTGCTCGAGGCTCACCCCGGCGGCCTCGGCGACGGCTGCTTTCTCCTCCTCGGTGTGGGGAAGAAACTCGTGAAGCGGCGGGTCCAGTAGCCGCACCGTGACCGGTTGGTCGGCCATGATGCGGAAGAGTTCGATGAAATCCCGGCGCTGCATGGGCAGAAGCCTGTCCAGTGCCGCCTGTCGCCCGGCCTCGTTCTCGGCCACGATCATCTCGCGCATGGTGACGATGCGCTCGGTGTCGAAGAACATGTGCTCGGTACGGCAGAGCCCGATCCCTTGGGCACCGAATTCGCGGGCCGTGCGGGCGTCGGCCGGGGTGTCGGCATTGCAGCGCACCTCGAGCCGGCGCACCTCGTCCGCCCATGCCATGAGACGGCCGAAAGTGCCGCTGAGCTCGGGCTGAACCGTCGGCACGCGGCCCAGCATGACCTCGCCCGAACCGCCGTCGATGGTGATGACTTCGCCACGGGCCACCGTGACGTCGCCGGCGCTCAGGGTCCCAGCCACATAGTCGACCCGGATCAGTCCGGCCCCGGAGACACAGGGCCGGCCCATGCCCCGGGCCACCACGGCGGCGTGGCTGGTCATGCCGCCGCGTGTGGTAAGGATGCCGCGGGCGGCGTGCATGCCGTGGATGTCCTCGGGGCTGGTCTCGATGCGCACCAAGATGACGTCCTCGCCATCAGCGGCCAGGGCCTCGGCATCTTCGGCATTGAAAACCACCTGACCCGAGGCAGCGCCGGGCGAAGCCGGCAGGCCCTTGGCCAGCACTTGGCGTTCGGCGTCGGGGTCCAGGGTGGGGTGCAGCAACTGGTCGAGTGAGGCCGGTTCGACCCGGCCCAGCGCCTCGGCATGGTCGATCAGGCCTTCCTCGGCCATGTCGACAGCGATCTTCAGGGCGGCCGCGGCAGTGCGCTTGCCGGTGCGGGTCTGGAGCATCCAGAGCCGGCCGCGCTGCACCGTGAATTCGATGTCCTGCATATCGCGGTAATGGGCCTCGAGGGCCTGATAGACCTCGACCAACTCGGCAAAGACCTCGGGCATGACCTCTTCCATCGAGGCCAGACGCGAGCCTTCGGCCTCACGCGCCTGGCGGGTCAGCGGCTGCGGCGTGCGGATGCCGGCCACCACGTCCTCGCCTTGGGCGTTGATCAGGAACTCGCCGAAAAAACGTTTGTCGCCGCTCGAGGGATCGCGCGTGAAGGCGACGCCGGTGGCGCAATCCTCGCCCATGTTGCCGAACACCATGGCCTGAACGTTGACTGCGGTGCCCCAGGATTCGGGGATGTCGTTGAGCTTGCGATAGGTAATGGCGCGGCGGTTCATCCAGGAGCCGAAGACGGCATCGATGGCACCCCAGAGCTGCTCCTCGGGATCCTGGGGAAAGTCGGTGCCCGCGTCTTCGCGGACCTGGCGCTTGAAGACCTCGACGATGGTGCGCCAATCCTCGGCACCGAGATCCGTATCCAGGGTCAGGCCGCGTCCCGTCTTGTGGGTTTCCAGCAACTCCTCGAAATGGAAATGGTCGATGCCGAGCACCACATCGGCATACATCTGGATGAAGCGGCGATAGGAATCGTAGGCGAAGCGCTCATCGCCGCTGGCCGCGGCCAGGCCCTCGACAGTGGCGTCGTTAATACCCAGGTTGAGCACGGTGTCCATCATGCCCGGCATCGAGGCCCGGCCGCCCGAACGCACCGACACCAGCAAGGGGTTCTCGGCCTCGCCAAAACGAGTACCGAAGCTGGCCTCGATTTGACGGATGCCGGCCATCACCTGGTCCTCGAGATCGTCCGGGTAGTGGCGCTCTGCGTCGTAGAAGGCGCGGCAAAGCTCGGTTGTGATGGTGAAGCCGGGTGGAACCGGCAGTTCCAGTCCGGCCATCTCAGCCAGATTGGCACCCTTGCCGCCAAGCAAATCACGCATTTCGGCACTGCCCTCGGCGGCACCGTTACCGAACGTGTACACCCACTTGCTCATGATCCTACTCAGCCCTCGATTTGCGAGAAATCGGCCAACTTGAGAAAGCTCACCCGCACCTTGTCCAAGAGCCGCAGACGGTTCTGCCGCAGCGGCTCATCGCCGGCAACGTTGACGGTGACCTCGTCGAAGAAGCGGTCGACGGGTTGACGCAGGGTGGCGAAAGTCCGGCAAGCGCCCTGGAAATCCTCCTCGGCTACAGCCTCGCCAACGCGCTCGTTGACCACGTTCAAACGCTCGGACAAAAGCTGCTCGGCCTCTTCGCTCAAGAGCTCTTCCTGAAGCTCATCGCGCTCGTAGGTGCGCCCGTCCTTTTTTTCCTCGATCTCAACGATGTTGTTGGCCCGGCGGTAGGCGGTCAGCAGATTGCTGCCGTCGTCGCTGTCGAGGAATGCGGACAAGGCCTCGACCCGGGCCAACAGCCGCACCAGATCGTTCTCCCGAAGTGCGAATGCAGCCGCAATGAGATCGTGGCGTACGCCCTCGCCGCGCAGGTAGACCTGCAGGCGGTCGGCGAAGAAATCCATGACGATCTCGACCACTTCGCCGGCATCGACCAGGGTATCGAGGTCGCCGGCATAGCGGGCCAACGATTCCCCAAGCACACGCCGCAAGTCGAGGCGGATGCCGTTTTGCAGAATCAGGCGAATGATGCCCAGCGCCGTGCGCCTGAGCGCGAACGGATCCTTGGAGCCGCTGGGCTTCTCGTCGATAGCGAAGAAGCCGATCAGGGTGTCGACCTTGTCAGCCAAAGCCACGGCCACGCTTAATGAATCCGTGGGACAGGAATCGCCCGGTCCCTGCGGCGCGTAGTGATCGCCGATAGCCCGCGCCACGTCCTCAGAGAGGCCGTCCTGGCGGGCATAGTGGCAGCCCATGACGCCTTGCAACTCCGGAAATTCGCCGACCATTTCGGTGCTCAGGTCGGCTTTGGCCAGACGGCCGGCGTGTTCAGCGGCGTCGGCGTCCGTATCACCAAGCGTCTCGGCCACGAAACGCGCCAATTCGGCGATGCGCTCGGCTTTTACGCGCAGGCTGCCCAGGCGGGCATGAAAGACGATGTCGTCCAGGGCCGGCAGCCGGCTCTCCAATGTGACCTTGCGGTCCTGGTCCCAGAAGAACTTGGCGTCGGCCAGGCGGGCGCGCAGGACGCGCTCGTTACCGGCCACGATGACGCTGGGGTCGGCGCTTTCGTTGTCGGCCACGAAGATGAAGTGCGGCGCCAGTCGGCCGTCCGGGCCGAGCAGCGAAAAATACTTCTGGTGGGTCCGCATGGCGGTGGTCAGAACCTCGAGCGGCAGGGCCATGAAGTCCGCATCGATGCGGCCCATCAACACCACCGGCCATTCGGCCAGTCCCACCACTTCCTGCAGCAAACCTTCGTGGTGCACCAGCGCCAGACCCTCGGCATTGGCCAAGGCCTCCACCCTCTCGCGGATCAGGGCCCGGCGTTCGTCCGCGTCGAGGATGACGCGTGCCGCCGCCAGCTTTTCGCGATAGTCCGCCAACGAGGAAACTTCGAAGGCCGCTGGTGCCAGGAAGCGGTGGCCGCGGCTCTGCTGGCCGGCCACGATGGGCCCGAAGGAGAGCGCCACGGGGCGGCGGTCGAAGAGCGCCAGGATGCTGTGGATCGGCCGCACCCAGCGCACCTCATAGCTGCCCCAGCGCATGGACTTGGGCCAGGGAAAACCAGCCAATGCCTTGGCCACGACCTCGGCCAGTACGTCGGCGGTCTCGCGGCCGGGACGTTCTATGACGGCAAACAGCGCCGGTCCTTTGGGCGTGTCACGGGTTTCGAGCTGATCACGCTCGAGCCCAGTGGCTCGCAGGAAACCCTCAATCGCCTTGTCCGGCGCATCGGCCCGCGGCCCCTTGCGCTCCTCGCGCACATCGGGTTGGCGCTGCGGCAGGCCATAGGCCAGCAACGCCAGGCGCCGCGGCGTGGCAAAGGCATAGGCATTGTCATAGTCGATTCCGGCCGCCTCGAGGCCGCCGCAGATCAATCGCTGGAGGTCCTCCGTGGCGCGGCGCTGCATGCGGGACGGCACTTCTTCGGACAGGATTTCGAGTAGGAACTGGGCCACCGCTTCAGGCCTCGCCGCCGGCCAGCCAAGCTTCGCAACAAGCCTTGGCCAGTGCCCGCACGCGGCCGATGTAGGCGGCCCGTTCGGTGACGCTGATGACGCCGCGAGCGTCGAGCAGGTTAAAGAGGTGACTGGCCTTCATGCACTGGTCATAAGCGGGCAGCGCCAGCCCAGCCGCCACCAGGGGGGCGCAGGCGTTCTCGGCATCAGTGAAATGACGCAGCAATACCGCGGTGTCGGCGAGCTCGAAGTTGTAGGCCGAGAATTCACGTTCGTTGCGCAGATAGACGTCACCATAGGTTATGCGCGCGTCACCCTCGGCGCCGTTCCAATCGAGGTCGTAGACGTTTTCGACGCCCTGGACGTACATTGCCAGGCGTTCGAGGCCGTAGGTGATTTCGCCGGACACCGGGTTGCAGTCGAGGCCGCCGACCTGTTGGAAATACGTGAACTGCGAGACTTCCATGCCGTCGCACCAAACCTCCCAGCCCAGCCCCCAGGCACCCAGAGTGGGGCTTTCCCAATCATCCTCGACGAAGCGGATATCGTGGCGCGTAGCGTCGATGCCGAGCGCGGCCAAACTTTCGAGATAGATCCCTTGGATCTCGTCGGGTGAGGGCTTGAGGATGACCTGGAACTGGTAGTAGTGCTGCAGCCGGTTGGGGTTGTCGCCGTAGCGGCCGTCGCTGGGCCGGCGCGAGGGCTGCACATAGGCCGCCTTCCAAGGCTTGGGCCCCAGCGAGCGCAGCGTCGTGGCGGGATGGAAGGTGCCGGCGCCCACTTCCAGGTCATAGGGCTGCAATATGACGCAGCCCTGGTCCGACCAGAACTCTTGCAACGTCAGTATGAGCCGCTGAAACGACGGGGCGCGGGCGTCGGAGGTCGCCATCGACGAATTTCCCTGCGGTGCCGGGGCGTGGAAATCCCCGTCAATTGCGCCGGACACTAGCCGTGGCTCCGGAACCGGTCAAGGTTCGTCGAGAGATACGGCCTGGCCGGGCGGTTCCAAAACTAATAAGGGCAGTCCGCGCGGTCGCAGGAGGTGGCGCCGACGGCGGCGACATAGGCGCCGCAAACGTCGCACTCGATCATCTCTTGGCTGTCGCCGTCGACCCGGGCCCGGGCCTTTTTCCGCCGGCCGCCGACCCGGCCCGGGCCGCGCCCGTCGCGAGCCTCGTTGAGCCGGCCCATCAGCTTGAAGCCGTACCAGACGCCGCCGATGATCACCACCAGAACCAGGAGCTTGCCGAGGCTGAAACCGAACATCGTTGCCTTTCCTCCCTCGCCCTCTCTATAGCCCGAAGCGGCCCCACAGAGCGCGTTCCTCGATGGACGCGATGAGCTCATCGGCCCAGCCCGCCGGCCCCGCCACGCCAGGCCGACGCGCGGCCCCCAAGCCGCTACTGCGACCCAGCAGCCTGCGCAACAAGCGGCGTTCACCGCCGATCACACGGAATTTCACGTCGTCGCCGAAACGCTCGCGCATGATACCGCGCAAATCGCCGATGCCGTCGATCAGGCCCAGCTCGAGGGCCTGGCGGCCGCTCCAGATATCGCCCGAGAAGATCTTGCGCGGACCGCCCTTGAGGCGTTCGCCACGGCGTTCACTGACCAGCCCCTTGAAGCTATCGTGGATGTCCTTTTGCAAGGCGGCCAGGCGTTTGACGTCGGCCGCCTTCTCGTCGCTGAAGGGATCGAGCAGAGATTTCTTCTCGCCGGCTGTATATAGCCGGCGCTCGACGCCCAGCTTCTCCATCAGGCCCGTGAAACCGAAACCGGAAAAGACCACGCCGACCGAGCCGACGATCGAATTCTCGTCGGCGAAGATCTCGTCGGCGGCACAGGCCAACCAGTAGCCGCCCGATGCCGCCAGGTCTTCGGCAAAGGCAAAAACCGGCACCTCGTGTTCGTCGGCCAGGGCCCTAATGTGCTTGTAGATCAGGTTCGATTGCGTTGCCGCACCGCCTGGCGAGTTGATGGCCAGCGCCACCGCAGCCAGCCGCCGCAGACCGAAGGCGGTCTCGATGGGCCGGGCCAGCGAGGCCAGGTCGAGCCCCTCGCGGAAGCGTCCGGCATGACCGATGACGCCATTGAGCCGGATCACGGCAACCACCGGGCGGCGGCGCCAGCGCGGGCGGGGTAACTTGGCAACAAACGAAGGCAATTGCATGGCAAGAAGATAGGGACCAGGGGCCGGCTATGCAACCAGCGCCGCGGCGTCGCGCAGCAGCGCTTGGGCGGCAGCCGTGGCGCTGCCGTCGGCCTCGTGCAGCACTACACCCGGAGTCAGCCTGAGCGGCGTTTTGGCGCCCTTGCGGGCCTGCACCACGACCCGCTTGGCCGCCTCGCCGGCCTTGGGCCAAAGCGGTATGACGACCACGGCGCCGGCCCGGCCGGTCAGTCCGGCCAGCACTTCATCAAGGCGGTCGGCGCGGTGGATCATGGTAACGCTGCCACCCGGCGCCGCCATGGTCAGGCAGAAATCAAGCCAGTCGGCCAGCCCGCTGGCGCCCTCGCGATTGGCCAGCGCCTTGCCGGGATAGGGCGAGGCCGGACCTCGCGCGACCGCCTGGTGGGGCGGATTGGCCATGACGTGATCGAAACCGGGATCCAGCCCGGCTGGCGGCTCCGCAAGATCGCCAACCAGCACGACAAACCGCTCGCCACAGCCGTTACCTTCGGCGTTACGCCTAGCCAGGGCCGCAAGGTCGGGTTGGATCTCGAGGCCGCTAATTTGACATTCCGGCTGCCGCAGCGCCAGGCAGAGCGCCGCCGTGCCGACGCCCGTACCAACATCGAGCACGCGATCGCCGGGCGCCGCCGCCACCGCCGCAGCCAGCAGCACGGGATCGATGGCACTGCGATAGCCGTGTTCCGGCTGCCAGAGCTCGAGCCGGCCATCGAGCAGGCTGTTCTGCCTGACGCCGGCTTCGCCCCCGTTTTCAGGCGCCGCCATAGTCGATCCCTGCATCGGCCATCAGGCGTCGCGCCCGGACGACATCGTCGCGGCCTACCATGAGGCGCCGCTGGATGGCTGACACGCTGCCTTCGAGGACCGCGGTATGGCCATCGAACACCACCGCCGGGATGCCTTGATCTGCCAACAACGCGGTCAGCCACGACAGCAAAATTGGATCGTTGGTGCGCAACAGTTCGACCATGCCGCCTCTGTCCCCGGAGTATGGCGCGTCAATATGGCGCAGCCGAACCAGCCGTCATGGGCTTGACCGGCCGGGAAATCGGCTTCTATGCTCGCCGCACGCAGAAATCAGGTCAAGCGAGTGGTATCCGTTGGCTAGTATCATCCCCATCAAAAACCCGACCGCCCAGGAAAGCCGGCCAGGCATAGATTCGTTGCAGAATCTGGTGGCCGACGACCTGACCCAAGTTAACGAAGTCATCGTTTCCCGCATGGGCAGCCGGGTGCCGCTGATTCCCGAGTTGGCCGGCTATATCGTGGCTTCGGGCGGCAAGCGCCTGCGCCCGCTGCTGACTTTGGCCAGCGCTCGGCTGTGCGATTATCCGGGCGATCGTCACATCAAGTTGGCAGCCTGCGTCGAGTTCATCCATACGGCGACACTTTTGCACGACGATGTGGTCGACGAAAGCGACCTCAGGCGCGGCAACGCTACCGCCAATGCGGTCTGGGGCAATCAGCCCAGCGTGCTGGTCGGCGACTTCCTCTTCAGCCGCGCCTTCCAGCTGATGGTCGAGGACGGCTCGCTCAGAGTACTGGGTATCCTCTCCAACGCCTCGGCCGTAATCGCCGAGGGCGAGGTCATGCAGCTCGTCACTTCGAACGACACCGAAACCAGCGAGGAAGCCTATCTCGAGGTCATCACGGCCAAGACGGCGGCACTGTTTGCCGCCGCCTGTCGCATCGGTGCAGTGGTCGGAGAACGACCGCCAACCGAGGAGCAGGCGCTGGATTCCTATGGCCGCAATCTCGGCATCGCCTTCCAGCTTATCGATGACGTGCTCGACTATTCGGCCAGCCAGGCGGCCTTAGGCAAGACCGTCGGCGACGATTTCCGCGAAGGCAAGATCACGCTGCCGGTACTGTTGGCCTTTCGCCGCGGCAACGACGAAGAACGTATCTTCTGGCGCCGCACGCTGGAGCGCCGTGAACACGAAGACGGTGATCTGGAACGCGCAGTTCATTTGCTCGATCGCCACACCGCCCTCGCCGACACCATCGAGCGCGCCCGGCACTACGGCGCCATCGCCCGCGATGCGTTGGGCATCTTCGCGGACAGCCCAAGCAAGCGGGCGCTGGTCGACACCATCGATTTCTCCATCAGCCGCGCGCATTAGAAATAGGGACCTCCCCTTTTTCTAATGCTTTTTGTCGCTCACGGCGGCAGGCCTGCGGCCCGCTGCCTGCGCGGGCGCGCCGCAGGTGCGGCGGGTCGCGGTCGCTCCCGTTGCACAAAAAGACAAAGCAGCAAATAACACACTCTCGTTCGGACACTAAGCCGCCCCCCGGTATGGGGGGCGGAGGCCAACGGCGCGGATGCGCCCGCCCGGTGAGGGAGCTACAAAAAGCCGCGGATGCGCCCGCCCGGTGAGGGGGCTACAAAACGTCTTTCATCTTGGCACGGACATCTGCGGCGGCCGGCGCCCAATCGTCGATCAAACTCTCGAGTTGGGCGTCGCGGCGCTCCGGGAGCACGAGCTTTAGCACCACGTACTGGTCGCCGCGCCGACGCCTCTTGCGGTCGATGATGCCCTTGCCCTTGAGCCTGAGCGTGCGGCCCGATGAGGAATTGCGCGGAACGGTCAGGCTGACCGGGCCGTCAACCGTAGGCACTTCGACCTTGGCGCCCAGCACCGCCTCCTTGAGGTTGATCGGCAAATCGACATGGACGTCGCTGCCCTGGCGCTTGAAGAAGGCATGCTCGTCGACCCGAACTTCGACCAGGGCATCGCCGCGCAGCTTGCCACCGAGCGCCATGCCGCCTTGATTCTTGAGGCGCACCATTTGCCGGTCTTCGATGCCGGCCGGAATGGCGACGTTGACCGATTTGCCGCTCTCTAGCTTGAGCTTGCGCGTGGTGCCTTTAGCGGCGTCGACGAAGCTGACTTTGATGCGGTAGCGGCTGTCCAGGCTGCGCGCCTGTGCCCGGGTCTGGGCGCGGCGGGAGGTATTGGTGCGATTGCCGAAAAATGGCGAAAAGACGTCCTCACCGCTGAAACCACCGAAGCCGAAGTTTTCAAAGCTGAAGGATTCGAATTGACCGGCTTCATCGCCCTGGCCCGCACCGGCACCAGGGCCGGCACTTGATCCGGCCGCACTCGGTCTGCGCCCCCGAGTGCCGCTGCGGGCCTGACTGCGGCGGCGGCGCCGTACGTTGCCCTGACCGTCGATTTCGCCGAGATCATAGCGCGCCCGCTTGGCCGGATCGTTGAGCAACGAATACGAACTCGCCACTTCCTTGAAGCGCTCGGCCGCACCGCCGTCGCCTGGGTGCCTGTCGGGATGCAGTTCCTTGGCCAGGCGGCGATAGGACTTCTTGATTTCAGCAGTACTGGCCGTGCGCGTCACACCCAGCACCTGGTAGGGATCTCTCATATACCTTGCCCCGCGCGCCTTCGCACGACTTGTGCCGCGCTGGCGGCCCCACCGCGGAGATGTTTGCGGAAGGCCGGCCTGACGACGCTCATTCAAGCTTGCCAATCATAGTAAATCGTTAAGGCGGGTGCGCCAAATTCGACGGCCTTTAGCGGCACTCGGGCTTGGGAGATTAAGGCGTTGGAGTTTTTGGGTTGATCGTTCCGTTCGCTGTCGACCAAGCCCTCGAAACGGTAGGCGCACTTGCCGCCTCCAAAGACGCGCACAAACATTGCCGCTGTATCGGAACGTCGCTAATACCCAGAGCCGACATGGCGTACAACGGGAAGCATCTATGGATTGCACAACCTGACCGCTGTAAGCTTGGCATCGCATCGCGGCTCGATGAGGCGAAGATGGNTGGTGACATCGGTGAATGGCTCGAAAAGCTGGGACTTGGTCGATACGCTGAGTCCTTTGCCGACAACGAGATCGACCTGCAGGCGCTGCCTCACCTCACAGAGCAGGACTTGGAGGGGATCGGCGTCGCACTCGGAGCTCGGCGCAAGTTGCTGGCGGCGATTGCCGAACTTGGTGATGCGGACGAGCCAGCTACAGTCGACGATGGGTCGGACAAACGATCCGCCAGCGCCGAGGGCGAGCGCCGGCAGTTGACGGTGATGTTTTGCGATCTCGTGGGCTCGACCGCTTTGTCCGAGCAACTCGATCCCGAGGACCTGCGGGCCGTCATCGGCGCCTTCCAAGAAGCGTGTGCTGGAGTCATCGCAGGCTTCGAGGGCTACATCGCGCGCTACATGGGTGACGGCCTTTTGGTTTACTTCGGCTATCCGCAGGCTCACGAGGATGATGCCGTGCGCGCGGTTCGGACCGGTCTGGGCATCGTCGCTGCGGTAGGCAACCTCAACAACCACCAAGATGAGGTGCTCGAAGTTCGGGTCGGTATCGCCACCGGGTTGGTGGTGGTTGGCGACATCGTCGGCGAGGGGGCCTCGGAGGAGCGTGCCGTAACTGGTGAGACGCCCAATCTGGCCGCGCGGCTTCAGGGCGTCGCCGCACCGAACACCGTGGTAATCGCCGACAGCACGCAACGATTGATCAGGGGGCTCTTCGATTNCNACGANCTCGANCCCCGGAATATCAANGGCNTNTCGGAGCCTGTTCGCGCCTATCAAGTNCTGNCGGCAAGNGNTGNCNCNAGTCGCTTNGANGCGAGTGCNGCNGGCGGCCTGACGCCGCTGGTCGGNCGNGANGAGGANATCGGNCTGNTNNTGAANCGCTGGCNNCAGGCCCAGGAGGGCGAAGGCCAGGTNGTGCTGCTCTCGGGCGAGGCNGGGGTCGGCAAATCCCGCATNNTGCGNGGCTTGCAGGAGCGNNTGGANGGCGAGGTGACGAACCGGGTGCTNTANTATTGNTCGCCNTACNACCAGAACAGCGCCCTCNANCCGNTGATCGANCAGTTGCGANCGGGCNNTGCGNNTNGANANNGANGACGGNNCGGNNCAGANNNTCGANAAGNTNGNNGCCGNGCTCTCCGNNNTGGNNCTNGCGTCCGACGAGCNNNCNTACNTGCTGGCCNCNNTGTTGTCGCTNNCGACCGAGGNGCGCTATCCCGATCNCGANCTCACGCCGCANCAGNTNNGGGCCANGNCCCTGGANGCCNCCATCACNGTCATCGAGGCCATGGCGGCCCNNNANACGGTGCTGATGGTGGTCGAGGACGTGCATTGGATCGATCCCTCGACACAGGAATTCATCGACCAGTTAATCGAACGGTGCCGGTCGTCGCGCCTGCTTTTGGTGATTACCTTTCGGCCCGAGTTTGCGGCTCCCTGGAGTGGCAGTGCGCATGTTACGGCCTACACCCTGAACAATCTGAGCCGCCGGGACTGCGCCGCCTTGATCTCCGGGGTCACCGGGGGCAAGGACCTGCCCGATGAGGTGCAGAAGCAAATCGTGGCGCAAACCGACGGCGTGCCGCTGTTCGTCGAGGAGCTGACGAAGACGGTGCTGGAATCAGGCTTGCTTAGGGAAGGGGACCAGGCCTTTGTGCTCGACGGCCCCTTACCCGCGCTGGCCATCCCGGCCTCGCTGCAGGATTCGTTGATGGCCCGGCTCGACCGCCTGGGGACGGCCAAGGAGGTGGCGCAACTTGCCGGGGCGCTGGGTCGCAGCTTCAGCCACGAGTTGCTGTCGGCGGTGTCCGCTCTCGAAGGATCCGCTATCGACGAATCCTCTGTCGATGAGGCGCTCGTCCAGCTTGAAGCGGCGGAATTGGTCCATCGCCGCGGCGTCGTGCCCGATGTTGTCTACGAATTCAAGCATGCCCTAGTTCAGGACGCGGCTTACGCCAGCATGCTGAAGCAAAAACGCCGCCTGCTGCATGGCGCGATTGCCAAAGTCATGCAAAGCCAAACGGCGGATCAGAGTGCTTATCCGCCCCATGTTTTAGCGCACCATTTGGCTGCCAGCGACGAGCCAATTGAAGCCGCGCGACATTGGATCATGGCCGCCGAGGGCGCAAACGCGCAAGCCGCGGGTAACGAGGCCGTGGCTTACTACCGCAGCGCCATCGAGCAGATCGGCCTGGCCCCCTCCGCCGCCGAAAACACCCGCATGGAACTGGATTGCTATCTTGCCCTTAACACGCTTCTGCTGTGGACTTTGGGCGGGAAGTCACCGGAAGTGGCGGCTGCACTTTCCAAAGCCTCGGAATTGGCTGATCAGATCGACGACGATGCGTTGCAGTTCAAGGTTAATTGGCAAAAGTGGTCGGCCGAGCATTTTGGTGCTCAGGACAGCGAAACTGCAGCGCGTACAGCAGAGAAACTGCTGGAAATAGGCTTGCGCCAAGACGACGACGGAGCTGTTCTGCAAGCACATCATTCCGCTTGGACCACCAGTTGGACAGGCGAAAATCTGCAAAAGACCCTGCATCACAGCGAACAGGGAATGCGACTGTATGATCCGGATCGCCATGGTCACCATGCCAACGAATGGGGCGGTCATGACCCAGGTGTGTGTTGCCGAACGATTGGATCATTGGCCCACACGTTCTTGGGCAGATTGGATACCGGTCTGCAGTACACCAAGGACGCTTTGGTGATATGCGATCAGGTGGATCACAAGTTCAGCGAAGTCTTTACCCGCGCATTTGCCAGCACCGTATACCTGATGCGCCGCGACCCGGCTGCCCTTGTCGACTGGGTCGCGGAGATGGAAAACAGGGTCGAGGCCGACGGGGCTACCTTTACCATGATCGCGACCACGCCCAAGATTCTAAAGGGTTGGGGTATGATCATGCTCGGACAAACCGAGGAAGGTTCGGCACTTTTGGAGCAAAGCCTGGCGCAAGTCNTCGAGACCGGTTATCCGCGCATGGCGTTTCAATATTACGTTGCCTGCGAAGGGCTATTGCACATGGGCCGCACGGCCGACGCCGAAGCCTATTTGGACAAAGCTTTCGAAAATTCAGCCGAAACGAAAGAGATAATTTGGCTGCCGGAGATGTATCGCATGCAGGCGAAGCTTGATGTCGAGCGAGGCGATCAGGAGGGAGCTGTGGAGAATTTTCAACAAGCTCTGACGCTATCCGGCGGACAAGGCACCAAGCTGTTTGAATTGCGCGCCGCCACGGGCCTGGCGCAATTGTGGGCCGAGCGCGGCAATCCAGATGAGGCGAAGGCACTGCTGGCACCGATCCATGCCGAGATCAAAGAGGGCCTGGACACGGCGGACCTCCAAGACTCCAAACGGCTATTGGACGCCCTATAATCCGCCTGTTTCCGAAATCGCAGAAAACCGGTTCAAGAAGATCTGGTTCCGGCGCACCGATGGCCGATTGTTTCGCCCGGCCTCAGCGTCGCGACGGTTTCCAGTCGTTGCTGCGGCGTTTGGCCTGAGCCAGCTCGGCCGGCAGCAATTCGCTTTCCAGAGCCGCCAGATAGCGTTTGGCCCGGCCATGACCCTGGCGCGCCGCCAGGCTCCACCAGAAATAGGCCTCTGCCAGATCGACCGCAACGCCGCTGCCGTCGCGGTAGAGGCCGCCGACATAGAACTGGGCCTCGGCGTGGTTGGCCTCGGCCGGCGGCAACCACTTGGCCATTGCCGTGCGGTAGTCCCGCGCCAAATAGGCGGCCAGGCCGGCGTCCAATTGCGCCGCCATCGGTACGGCCTCGACCCGGGCCGCCAACTGGGTCTCTCCAGGCTGTTCCTTTTGGTTTTCCTTGGCCACCTTGGCCTCGCTGACCAGTACCTGAGAGGGCGGCAGCGCGACGGCATCCTCTGCCGCGGCTTCCTTAGAGGTTTCCTTTTCCCCAGCCTCTTCCCCAGCCTCCCGCTTGGCTTCGGCAACCAGTAGCGGCGAAGGCGGCACCGACTCAGGGGACTGGCTCGTCTCCGTTTCGTCTGGCGTGGCAGCCGCATCCCCATTCGAATCGGGTTCCGGCAGGGTCCGCGCTTTTGCCTCTGCCACGACGATCACTGGAGTCTGGGGTACAGCCTTAGCCTCCTCATCAGCGTTCTGGGCAGCATCCTCCGAAGTTCCTCCCGAATCTCCAATCACGACCACCGGCGATTGCGGCACCGGTTTCGCCGCCTGCGTTGGCACTTCGGCATCGCTGGCTTCGCTCGACTGGCGCTGCGCCGCTTCGCGCTGTGCCCGCTGAGCTTCTCGTTTGGCCTCGGCGACCAGCAGCGGCGAGGGCCGCACATTGGTATCTCCAGCCGCCCGCGCTTTCTCGAGTTCGGCCGCCTTGCGCCTCTCCGCCGCATCGATCACGGCGTTGCGGCGCGCCTCTTCCGCAGCCTCGCGCTCTGCCTCGGCCTTCCTGGCGACATCGCTCATGGTGTCGGCGTCTTTCCTGGCCTGCTGGGCTTCGCGGCGAGCCTCTGCCGCCTGATTCTCGGCGTCGCGGCGATCTGCCATCGCCGCTTGCCGCTGGGCCTCGGCCTCTTCGGCCAGCCGGCGCGCCATCTCGGCTCGCTGCCGGGCCTGTTCGGCAGCCTGAAATTCCCCCTCCGCCTTGCGCTGAGCGGCAGCCACCGCCGCTTCGGCCTCGGCCCGGGCCTTGGCTGCTGCAGCCAGATCAGCGGCGCGACGCCGCGCCTCGGCCCGAGCGGCAGCCGCAGCCTGGCGGCCTTCCTCAGCGATACGTGCTTCCTCGGCCTTCCGAGCTTCCTCGGCTTTGCGAGCCTCTTCGGCCTTGCGGTCTTCCTCGGCCTGGCGCGCTTCTTCGGCTTTGCGGGCCTCTTCGGCCTTACGTGCTTCCTCGGCTTTGCGAGCCTCCTCGGCCTTACGGTCTTCCTCGGCCTTGCGAGCCTCCTCGGCCTTCCGCGCTTTCTCGGCTTTGCGAGCCTCCTTGGTCTTACGGTCTTCCTCGGTTTTGCGAGCCTCTTCGGCCTTACGGTCTTCCTCGGCCTTGCGCGCGTCTTCAGCCTTTCGCGTTTCCTCGGCCTCGCGCGCCTCATCAGCTTTTCGCGCTTCTTCGGCCTTCCGCGCTTCCTCGGCTTGACGGGCCTCTTCGGCCTTACGGTCTTCCTCGGCCTTGCGCGCCTCATCAGCCTTTCGTGCTTCCTCGGCCTGGCGCGCTTCTTCGGCTTTGCGGGCTTCCTCGGCTACGCGAGCTTCCTCAACCTTTCGGGCGTCATCAGCCTTTTGAATCTCCTCGGCTTTGCGTTCGTTTTCCGCCTGGCTGGCCTTGTCTTCCTGGCGGGGCTGATCCGGCTTTTGTCCGGGCTCGGTCTTCTCTTCCGTGTCAACAGCCTCGCTTTCGACGTCCTCTTCCAAGGCCTCTTCCTGTTGCTTCGCCTTTTCTGCAGCCGCCGCTTTGGCGCGACGGGCATCGAGGTATCGCCGGCGCGCGTCGGCCAAGCGCTCGGCCACTGAAAGGGCGGCGAATCTTTCTTGGGCGGCCCGTTCGGCGATACCGGATCCGCCACTAGGCCGAGAAGGTTTTTCTGTATCCTCCTCGCTGTCGCTGCCGACAGCAGCCCGGTCCTCTGCATCCGGATCGGCTTTAGCATCGCTTTCGGACTTGGAATCGTCGTCGTCGAATTCGATGACAGACTCCTTTTTCCCCTTGTCATCCTCGTCGTCGCCGAAATCGATTTCGATCTCGTCTCCGTCCTTCTGCTCCTTGTCGTCGCCGAAATCGATGACGATCTCGTCTTCTGACGTGTCAGTTTCGGACGGTTTTTCCGTTTCCTTGTCCGGGCTTTTTGCCTCGTCCGCTGCCTCCTCGGACGCTTCCTCTTCTGCCTTGCGAGCCGCCTCGTCTGCCGCCTTCTCGGACGCTTCGCGCTCTAGCTCCGCGGCCGCCTCTTTGACCAGCACCTCCGAAGGCGGTGGCGGATCGACCTCTTTGGCCTCACTCTCGGTCTCGGCCGGAGCCGGCGCCGCCGCCGCGGCCCGGGCCTCAGCGGCGCTTGGCGGCTGAGGCTTGGCCGCCGGTGCCACGCCCTGCGCCACCAAGCGGGCCAGGCGCTGCTTCGATTTCTGGTGCCCGGCTTGAGCCGCCCGGTAGTACCAGCTCAGGGCCTCGGCCTCGCTGCGCTCGACGCCGACACCGTTCTCGTAGAGCAGCCCGAGATTGTATTGGCCGATGGCGTGGCCCTGTTCGGCAGCGCGGCGGAACCAGCGCGCCGCCAGTTTGGCATCCTTGGCCACGCCCTGGCCGCGCAAATACATGTTGGCGAGGTTGGCCTGGGCCCGGCTTAGTCCCTGATCGGCAGCCCGGCGGTACCACTCGGCCGACTTCTTGAAATCCTTGGGCACGCCGAGGCCGCGGCGGAACATGTGGCCGACGTTGCGCTGGGCCGCCGGATCGCCCTCGCGGGCCAGCGGCAGCCAGGCCTCGAAGGCCTTCTGGTATTCGCCCCGTTCATAGGCCTCGACGCCGTCGGCGAACTCGGAACGGTCGGCAGCCGCCACCAGGACGACCAGCAATGCCGCCACCAGTAAGCGAACAATCATTCCCGGATCTTTCGTCCCAATCATCTCCACCCCAGAACCGGCAGTCGGCAATCGGCCGCGAGCTTGGCCACTTCGGGACCTAGTGTAAACCCTATTTGGCGATGATTCGCCAGTGCCCGTCGGGCCGCCGGCAGGCCGTCCCAAAAGCCTCTCCGTGTTGGCCGCCGAGTTGCACGGTCTGGCGGAAATCGCGGCAGTGAATGCCGGCCGCGGTGCGGAAGGTGCGTAGCGGCCGCGCCGCGCCACCATTGCCGCTGGCCGAATTGAACCAGCGCCGTTCGCTGCCGCTGGGATCCAGCTCGAGCGCCAATTGCAGGTTGCGCGCCATCCGCTGGCGGTCGTCCTGGCCAAGTTCTCCGCCGCGCTCGCCGCGGAACAAGCCACCCCAGAGGATCTCGATACCCCGGCCCACCAGGCGCCCTGCCTCGGGACCATAGAGGTCGCTGGCCACCTTGCGGGCGGCAGCCGCCGCCGCGGCGGCGATGGTCTGACCTGACTCGTTGCCGGTCCGGCCGGACGGCGCCGGGGTGCGCGAGCGTTCCTGCAGCCTGGGTGCAAAGACGTAACCACGGCCCCAACCGCCGCCCTCGACCAGATACCAGTTGCGCTCCCGCAAGCGGCCGGCGACGTATACCGATTCGCCTGGCAGCAGCAACGCCAGGGAATCGGCGCCGGCGCTGGGCGCCTTGCGCACCACCGCTTCGGCGCCTGCCACCAGATGCCGCTCGATGGGCTCGATCGCCAACTCGTCCGTGGGCTGGGGCGCGCGCCGCACTGCGGCGGCCGGCCGCCCGGGCCGCCAGCGCCGCGCACCAGGCACCAGCCGGACCAGAACGCCGTCCGCCGGGCCCACCAGCATGGCCTTTTGTCGGCGGCTGAAACGGCGCTTGGCCTGGTAGCTCATTTCATCGTCGAGATAGCGTCCGAGCTCGGCCAAGGTCACGGCACCGTCGCCGTCGCCGTAGGGGTCGCCGTCGGCCAAGCCGTATAGCCCGGCCAGCAGGTGCTCGGTAAACAGGCCCTGACGGGTGTCTTCGTCCCAACTGGCAATCTGGTCGGCAGCAGCAGCGCTGAGGATACGGAGCCCGCCCGGTTTCGGCGCCGGCCGCGGCGCCAGAAGCACACCCGAGGCCGAGGCCAGCAGCGGCCCGGCCGGCGTCTGCCCGGAAAAACACGCATCAAGCACCAAAGTCACCGAACGCGCCTTGAGCCGGCCCAGGTTGGCGAAAAGCCGGGCCAGCGGATAGCCCGTGATCTCGGCAAGGTTGGGATCACCGTCGACCGGCAGCAGGTAACGCCGACGGTTCTCGAGCCCAGGCACACCATGGCCGGAATAGAAAACGAAAACGTCGGATCGGCCGGGCCGCAGCCAGTTGGCCAGCTTGCCGGCGGGGCCTCCGTTGGCAGGTCCTCTGGCGGCGCCGAAATGGGCCACCATCTGGGCCAACGTGGCGTCGCGTAGATCGATGACGTTGGCCGCCCGATAACCTAGCACCTCAAGCACCAGGTGCTTCACCGCCTCAGCATCGTTGTGGGCGAATTCAACCTCTGGCGCCTGGTCGTAATTGCGGTTACCGACAATGACGGCAACGGCGTCGCCATTGCTGCCAGCGGCCAACAACGGCGCCGGTGGCAGCAATATCAGAATCGCCAGGACCACCAGGGTGGTCACAGCCGGACCGGCCACCGACCTGCGCCAAATATCTGGCCAATACATCACGCTCGGGCTTTCAGGCGCCGGGCGAGGCGACAGCGTTAGTTGTTGACGACCTTCCAGGTACCGTCAGGCTGGCGGCAGGCTGTGCCGTAGGCCTCTTCAGTGCGGCCGCCGACGCTGATGGTC
Organism: Rhodospirillaceae bacterium; assembly: GCA_002690215.1. Lineage (GTDB taxonomy): Bacteria > Pseudomonadota > Alphaproteobacteria > UBA2966 > UBA2966. Next base: position 76,205 of record NZDS01000009.1, read on the forward strand.
TGTTGGAATTCGCGGCAATAGGTACCTTCCGCCTTCTGATATGTGCGCTGCGGCGTTATCGTGCCACTGTTGCCGCTGTCGGGGTTTTTCCAGTTACTGGTGCTGCCTGACGGCACCGCTTCCAGCGACTGCTGTGTCGTCTTTTGCATGTACATGCGATCGGCGCGATCGAGCGACTTGCCGACCTCGCTACCGGCCAAAGATCCCAGCAGTGTGCCCACGGCAATGCCCACCATCCGGCCCTTGCCCTTGCCCACCTGGGCCCCTGCCACGGCGCCCGCTGTGGCACCGATAAGAGTACCGATTTGCTGCTTCGGCCCCGCATCCTGGCAGGCGGCCAGCGACAGCGCGATAGCACCGGCCGCGATAATCTTGATGACCTTCATGCCTTCCAAGCCTCCGACTTGCTTGGGCCGACCCATTTGCGCCCCGCCCTCGGCGACCGCTGCCGGCCTGATTGTTCCAGTATTATAGGCCCTATGAAAGGTTTAGAGCCAGAATCCCCCAACAATTGGTCAATATTGTGGCAGCGAGGAAAAAAAACCNGGAAATGNGCCGTATCGACAAGGCCNCGCCGCCCCCGTTAGNATACGCGCAGGACCGCTTCGGCGGTCACTTTTCGTATGTGATGGCNGTTATGACGAAAACGGATTCGGCGGATTNNAACGATCCGCAGGACCAGGAGTTGCTGGGCCAAGAGGCGGCCAAGCGCGATCCCCTGGCGCTGTTCGGCGAATGGCTCGATGAGGCCACCCTGANTGAGCCCATCANCCCTACCGCGGCGGCCCTGGCCACCTGCGACGCTNACGGCCTGCCGGCAGTGCGCATGGTGCTGCTCAAGGCTGCCGACGAAAGCGGATTTTCCTTCTACACCAACACGGAAAGCGCCAAGGCCAAGGAAATGGNCGAAAATCCGGTGGCGGCCTTGTGTTTTTACTGGAAAAGCCTCAACCGTCAGGTGCGGGTTCAGGGGCCGGTCGAGCAGGTCAGCGCCGAGGAAGCCGATGCCTATTGGGCCACCCGGCCGCGTCAGAGCCGCATCGGCGCCTGGGCCTCGAAGCAGTCGCAGCCGTTGGTCGGGCGATTCGAGCTGGAAAAGGCGGTGGCTGGCTATGCCCTCAAGCACGCCGTCGGCGACATCCCTCGGCCGGCCTTCTGGACCGGCTACCGTATCAAACCGGCAACCATAGAGTTCTGGCATCAGCGCGCTTTCCGCCTGCACGACCGGATTTTGTTTCGCCAGAGCGACCAGGGCTGGACCACGCAGCGGCTTTATCCATGAACGATCCGGCCCGCAAGGCGGCGCTCATGCGCAGCGCCACTTATGCCGCGATGGCGGTGGCGGGCCTCTTGATCGCGATCAAAATGTACGCCTGGTTGCTCAGCGATTCCGTGGCCATGCTGAGCTCACTGGTCGATTCCATCCTCGACGCCCTGGCCTCGGTGATAAATTTCGTCGCCGTGCGCCATGCCCTGATGCCGCCCGACCGCGAGCACCGCTTCGGCCACGGCAAGGCCGAGGCCTTGGCCGGACTTGGCCAGGCCGCCTTCATCGGCGGCTCGGCCGTGTTCCTGCTGTTCCAGGCCGGCCATCGCCTGATCCGGCCTCAGCCCGTCGACAACGGGGCGGTGGCGGTGACCGTGTTGGTGCTGTCGATCCTGGTGACGTTGGGCCTGGTGGTCTTTCAGCGCTACGTGGTGCGAAAGACCGGATCTCTCGCCATCTCGGCCGACCAGCTGCACTACAAGACCGATTTGCTGGTCAACCTGGGCATCATTGCCGGGCTGCTGGCGGTGACGGGGCTGGGCTGGCACTTCGTCGATCCGCTGGTGGCCGCGCTGGTAGCCGGATACATCCTGTGGAGCGCCTTCAGCATCGTGCGCGATTCCTTCGATCATCTGATGGACCGCGAATTCGACGACGACGAACGGGCCCGCGTCGTGGCTATCGCCAAAACCCACGCTGAAGTACGCAACATCCACGATCTGCGTACCCGGTCTTCAGGCGTGCAGAAGTTCATCCAGTTGCATCTGGAATTGGACGGCGGACTTACGCTCGCCCGGGCCCACGAGATCGCCGACCAGGTCGAGCTCATGATCGCCGAAGCCTTCCCTGGCGCCGAAGTAATCATCCACCAGGACCCGGCCGGCCTAGACGAAAACCATCCGGTGTTTTCTTAACCCGCATTTCTCACCGGGTCACGGCCTGCGTCGCTCCCAGGTGATGCGATCCGCTAGGAAAAGATCGAAGAGCGTAGTGGGACTGGCTTTCCTGCAGCCGCCGGCGCCGCGCCTGATCGCCATCGGCGGTCTCTCCGGCAGCGGCAAAACGGCCCTGGCGCGGCGCCTGGCGCCGATACTGGGAACACCTCCCGGGGCCCTGGTCCTGCGGAGCGACGTTATACGCAAAAGCCTGGCCGGCCTGACACCCAGTCAGCGCTTGCCGGCTGATAGCTACACCCGCGCATCTTCGGAGATCGTCTACCAGGCCTTGCGTCAGCGCGCCGCCGCCCTGTTGGCAACCGGGCAGAGCGTCATCGTCGATGCCGTCCACGCCCGGCCTGAGGAGCGCGCCGCCATCGCCGAGGTGGCAAGTGACGCCGGTCTGCGCTTTGACGGTCTCTGGCTCCAGACGCCGCACGAAACTGCGGCAGAGCGTATCAGGGCCCGCCGGGATGACGCCTCGG
>NZDS01000010.1 GCA_002690215.1 Rhodospirillaceae bacterium
ATACCTACGATAGAAAAATATGCAAGGTGCTTGAAAGTATATTGCTGGAAGGCATTCGAGACGGCGTATTTCGTGAAATGGATGGCCTCCGCCCCCCATCCGGCTAAGGGATGCACACATCTCTGAGTGCCGAACCGGATGCGACACCGAAAAAACACCCCCACCCTACCCTCCCCCATCAAGGGGGAGGGGAAAAACTTAATAATACCAATAAGTTACTCTCTCCCCCCTTGTGGGGGAGGGTTGGGGTGGGGGGGGCGGCAGCGATAGACGCCCAGTGTCGAAATTCTTAATGCCTTCGAAATCGGGAACTCAAACTTGGTTGGGTTTTCGCAGCGGCAGGGGCAAAACGACGGCGAAAAACGACACAAAACCTGGGTTTCCGCTTTCGCAAGAATGACAAAAAATGATGGAACTGGCGCTGATTCGGAACTGGAGGAACGCCCACAATAATGTGTGCATCCCTTAGCGCAGGGGGGGAGGGAGTAAAGTTGGGAACTTTTATGACACCCTAACCCTATTTTTCCCCTCCCCCTTGATGGGGAGGGCAGGGAGGGGGTGTTTGTTTGGGTTCTCTGGCGCCAGAAACCCTGACGCCTCTAAATCGGTGCGCAGGCGCCCGCCAGCCAGGCTTCCGTGGCCGCATCTAGCAGCGGCCCGATCTCGGCCAGCACCGTCGCGTGATAGGCGTCGAGCCAGGTCTTCTCCTCGGATGTCAGTAGCTCGGCCACGATCAGGCGGCGGTCTATGGGTGCCCGGGTCAGAGTCTCGAAACCCAGGAGAGGTTTACCGCCAGGGCCCTCGCTTTCCAGCTCGACCACGGCCAGCAGGTTCTCGATGCGGATGCCGAAGGCGCCGGCGCGGTAGTAGCCGGGCTCGTTGGAAACGATCATGCCTGGCATTAGCGGTGTCGCGCTGCCGCTCTTGGCGATGCGCTGCGGCCCCTCGTGGACACCGAGGTAGCAGCCCACGCCGTGGCCGGTTCCGTGGTCATAATCGAGCCCTGCCTGCCACAGTTGGCTGCGCGCCAAGGGGTCGAGCTGGGCCCCGGTAGTGCCGGCGGGAAAGCGCGCCCGGGCCAGCGCGATATGGCCCTTGAGCACGCGGGTGAAACAGCTCCGCATGTCGGTCTCGGGGCGGCCTATGGCGACGGTGCGGGTGACGTCGGTGGTGCCGTCGAGGTATTGGGCGCCGGAATCGACGAGATAGAGGCTGCCGGCCTGGAGCCGGCGGTTGCTGGCCGCATCCACCCGGTAGTGGACGATAGCGCCATTGGCCCCGGCAGCCGAGATGGTGTCGAAAGATAGTCCGCGAAAATACTCGCCCTCGGCCCGCCAGGCTTGCAGCCGCTCGGCGGCCCGAAGCTCGTCGGCACCGCGGCCCGGAGCGTTGCCGTCGAGCCAGGCCAGGAAATGCACCAGGGCGACGCCGTCGCGACGATGGGCGGCGCGTATGCCGGTCAGCTCGACGGTGTTCTTGCAGGCTTTTGGTAGCTGGCAGGGATCGGGTCCCGGTTTGATCTCGGCCCCGGCCTGGCGCAGTTGCTGGAAGATCCAGGCGGCGGCGCTCTCGGCATCGACCCGCACGGTTTGGCCGGCCAGCGCCGCCAGGCCCGCGGCCAGCTCCGTCGGCGGTCGCGGACGCACGCCGTTGCCCAGGTGACGGCGGGTCTCGGGACCAAGCTTCTCTGGCGACGCAAAGAGTTCGACCTCGCCGCTGGCATGCAGGATGGCAAACGAAAGCGGCAGCGGCGAGTGGTCGACGTCACCGCCCCGCACGTTCAACAGCCAGGCGATGGAATCCGGTGCCGTCAACACCGCCGCCGCCAGGCCGTCGCCGTCCAGCTCGGCCGCCAGGCGCTGGCGTTTGTCTGCGGCGCTTTCACCGCTGAAGCGCAACTCGTGGGGCACGATGGGTGCGGTCGGCGGTGGCGGCTGATCGGGCCAGACGGCATCGAGGGGATTGTCGGCACAGGCCACCAGTTCACCGCCCGCCTCGGTGCACGACTTGGCCAGGCGGTCGCTGGTGTGTTCGCTGTGCAGCCAGGGATCGTAGCCCAGCCGGCCACCCGCCAGATTTCGGCTGATCCATTTTCCCGGCGGCTCGTCAATCAGGTGGTGGGGCGCAAAAAGCTGGCCGTCCGTCTGCTGCCGCACCTGCAGGGTGTAGCGGCCGTCAACGAAGATGGCGGCTTGATCGGCCAGCACCACTGCCAGACCGGCCGAGCCGGTGAAACCGGTGAGCCACTCCAGCCGCCGGGCATGGGGCGGGATGTATTCGCCCTGGTGCTCGTCGGCCCGCGGCACCAGGAAGCCTTGCAGGCCACGTCCGGCCAATTCGGCGCGCAACGCCCGCAGCCGCTGCGCCAAAATTTCGGGGCCCTCGAGGCCAATTTTTTTCCGCTTTGCCATGGCTGGCGGGATTATGCGCAGGCTAGCGGCCGGGCCGCAATCCGTGGCCCGCAACGGGGCCGCACCAGGCATGCGGAATCGGCATTGCTGCGGTGCAAAATAGTCACCCTAAAAACCGCTTCAGAAGCTTGAAAAGGCCATTGTGCAACGCGATATGCGAGTCATAACGAGAGGGCTGTGGGCGCCCCCCCGAAAGCAAGGAGTCAAGCCATGACATCTTCCACCTATTTCGACCACTCGGGCGGTCACAAGAGCGGTCTGATCGCGACCGTCGTCGAGCGTATTGGTGGCGCCCTGAGGGCGCTACTCACTGTCATCCAACGCCGCTACCGCCGCCACCTCGCCTTCGAGGAACTGATGGCACTCGATGATCGCATGCTGCAGGACATCGGCCTGACGCGCAACGACATCGGCGCCGTTAGCCACGGCGACTGGGAAGCTCCGCACCGTCCCGGTTGAGAACAGTTCAGAAACGTTTTCGCTGCCTTCCGGCTTTTGCTGTCGGTGCGAAAACCAGTGTGCTCCAGCCGTCCAGGCGGTAGCGCCGCTGCAGGCGTAGCCCGGCCCGGCGATAGGCGGCGATGACGCCGCCTTCCTGGCGCTGCAACAAACCGGACAGCACCACCTTGCCGCGCCGCGCCAAGTGTGCCGCCAGATCGGCGGCCATATGCTTGAGGGGCTCGGCCAGGATGTTGGCCACGATCAGATCATAAGGCGCTTGGTGCCGCACCCCGGCATGACCAAAGCCGTCGGCGTGCAGGCAGTGTACCCGTCCGGCAACTCCGTTAAGTTCGGCGTTGGCACGGGCAATATCCACAGCCCCGGCGTCGATGTCGACGGCCAGCACCGGCTGGGTGCAGCTGCGGGCCCAGGTGCGGGCAATCGCCAAAGCCAAAATGCCGCTGCCACAGCCCAGGTCCAGGGGCCGGGCGTAATTGCCGGCTTCGGCCAGGGCATCGAGAGCCAGCAGGCAACCCAGCGTGCTGGCATGGCCACCTGTGCCGAAGGCCGGGCCCAGGTCGATCACCAGATCGATGACGGCGCTATCGCTGGCCACGGTGTGGTGGCTGCCACGGATGCGATAGCGCCCGGCCCGCACCGGCTGGTGGCTGGCCAGGGCGCGTTTGACCCAGTCCTCCGCCGCCAGCAACGAAACGCTGATTTCAGGCGGCCGGCCCGGCAGTGCCGCCAGCGCAGCCGCCAGCCGCCGACGCTCGGGCTCAGCCTCCACCAAGGCGCTGACGCGCCACTGCCCGGGTTGTTCCTCGAAACTCGAGACCGAAACCCCGGCGCCCGGCCAAGCGCCTTCGATCTCAGCCACTTCCAGGGCGCCGATCAGCGCCGCCTCGACGGCCTCGACGGCCGCCGCAGCAACCGGCACCTCGATCTGCCAGAACCCGCCGTGTCCGTCGTTGCCGGCCGCCATCAGGCCGGGCTGACGAAACTGTCGACGACCTTCTTGGTGCCGGCCTTGTCGAACGTCACTTCGAGCCGGTTGCCGTCGACCTGCATCACCCGGCCGTAACCGAACTTCTGGTGAAAGACGCGGTCGCCGGCAGCGAAGTCGGCCGTGGCCTGGCGCACGGGCACCCGTTCGGCGCGGCCCTCGACGATCAGCCCGCCCGAGGTCGCGGCGGGGTCGTGAAAGCTTGGCCGGCCGGCCGACGAGGCGAAGAAGCTTTCTTCACCCGCAGCGGCGCGGCCGGCGTAGAATCCGGTCTCGGAACGCATTTCCAGGTGCTCCCCGGGCAGCTCTTCGACGAAGCGAGAGGGCAGGCCGGCGCGCCAGTGGCCGTAGACACGGCGGTTGGCGGCGAAGCTCAAGTGCACGCGCTGCCGCGCCCGGGTCAGGCCGACGTGGGCCAGGCGGCGTTCCTCCTCCAACGCCGTCGTGCCGCCCTCGTCCAGCGCACGTTGGTGAGGCAGCAGCTCCTCCTCCCAGCCGGGCAGGAAGATGCTGTCGAATTCCAAGCCCTTGGCGGCGTGCAGCGTCATGATGTTGACCTTGTCGCTGTCGCTGGCCTGTTCGTTCTCCATCACCAGGCTGACGTGTTCGAGGAAGCTCTCCAGGCTTTCGAACTCCTCCAGCGCATGGATCAGTTCCTTGAGATTCTCCAGCCGTCCCGGGGCATCGGGGGCCTTGTCGTGCTGCCACATGGCGGTGTAACCGGATTCGTCGAGTACCAATTCGGCCAGCTCGACATGGCTGAGGTCGCCCCGGCGCTGGCGCCAGCGCTGCAATGATTCGAGAAATCCGGCCAGGGCGCGGCGCGCCTGGGGCCTGAGCTCGTCCGTCGTCACCAACTCACGCGCCGCCTGGTCGAGCGAGATCTCACGAGCCCGGGCCAGGCCGTGCAGCGCCTGCATGGTGGCATCGCCGAGACCGCGCTTGGGTAGGTTGACGACGCGTTCGAAGGCGAGATCGTCGTGGGCCTGGACGACCAGCCGGAAATAGGCGTTGGCGTCGCGGATCTCGCGGCGTTCATAGAACCTGAGACCGCCGATAACCCGATAGGGCAGGCCCAAGGTGAGGAAGCGGTCTTCGAACTCACGCATCTGAAAGGCTGCCCGCACCAGGATGGCGATCTCGTCGAGTGATCCTCCATCGCGCTGCAGCGCCTCGATCTCCTCACCCACCACGCGGGCCTCGTCTTCGCCGTCCCAGACGCTGCGCACCACCACCTTCTCGCCCTCCGTGGCGTCGGTCCACAGCGTCTTGCCCAGGCGGCCCGAGTTGTGGGCGATGAGGCCGGCGGCAGCGCCGAGAATGTGCGGCGTCGAGCGGTAGTTCTGCTCCAGGCGGATGACCTGGGCGCCGGGAAAGTCGCGCTCGAAACGCAGGATGTTGCCGACCTCGGCGCCACGCCAGCCATAGATCGACTGGTCGTCGTCGCCGACGCAACAGAGATTGCGGTGCTGCTGCGCCAACAGCCGCAGCCAGAGATACTGGGCCACGTTGGCGTCCTGGTATTCGTCGACCAGCAGGTAGCGGAAACGGCCCTGGTATTCCGCCAGTACCTCGGCGTGGCGGGTAAAGATGGTCAGGCAGTGCAGCAAGAGGTCCCCAAAATCGGCGGCGTTGAGGGTCGTCAGGCGCTGCTGGTAGGCGGCATAAAGCGCCGGCGCCTGGCCCAATGCGAAATCGCCGCCTGCGTCAGCATCGACTTTGTCGGGCCTTAGACCACGGTCTTTCCAGCGACCGATCATGATTGCCAGGTTGCGCGCCGGCCACTGCTTTTCGTCGATATCGGCGGCCGAGAGAATCTGCTTGAGCAGCCGCACCTGGTCGTCGGTATCGAGGATGGTGAAGTTGGATTCAAGCCCCACAAGTTCGGCATGGCGCCTGAGGATGCGCGCCGCCATGGCGTGGAAGGTACCGAGCCAGAGGCTTTCCACCGGCCGCCCCAGCAGGCTCTCGATGCGGCTCTTCATCTCGTTCGCCGCCTTGTTGGTGAAGGTGACGGCCAACACTTCGCCGGGCCGGGCGCGGCCGCTGAATAGGATATGGGCGAGCCGCGTGGTCAGCACCCGGGTCTTGCCCGTACCGGCCCCGGCCAGCACCAATACCGGCCCTTCGGTGGCCTCGACGGCTTGTTGCTGAGGCTCGTTGAGTGCTGCCAGATAGGGCGGCGGTGCGGCGGCAATTGCCGGCTCGGCAGCTACCGGCTCGGGCTCGTGGTGGGCGAGGTCGAAAGGGTCGGTCATGGGTGGCGACTTATAGCACGAGCGGCCGCCCTAGAGGCGCCAACTAAATGTTGTCGTGCTCTTCGTCGTGGGCCTTCAAGAGGGCGCGGTTGTATTCACGCAGCACGGCACGGTGGTGCAGGATGCCGATGACGCGGCGGTCGGCGATGTTGTCGACAACCGCCAGATGATCGTCGCCGCTGGCGTCCATCAAGGCCAGCGCGCGTTCCAGATTATCGCCGGCCTCGACGAAGGCGGGATTGGCGCGAGCAGCGTCGCGGGCGTTGATGAGGTCGTCGAGGCCGGCCTCGAAGGCCACGTCCTTGACGTCGGCGAAGGAGAGCGCGCCGCTCAGCCGGCCCTCCTCGTCGATCACGAAAAAGCCGGTTTCGGGAGAGTTGCGGAAAAGCTCGCGGATCGAGGCCATGGTGGCGCCTTCGGGCAGGGTCACGAATTCCGCGCTCATCAGGTCGCGGGCCCGGGCCGAGCGCAAGAGCTGGCGGGCGCGACCGCCTTTGATGCTAAGGCCACGGCGTTCCAGCAGCCAGATGAAGAATGACTTGCCCAGCACTTCGTGGACCACGACGCTGGCCACCGAGACGGCAATCATGGTGGCCACGGTAACGCCGTAATCGCCGGTCAGCTCAAAGACGATGAGAATGGTCGAAATCGGCGCCCCCAGCACCGGCCCCGCCACCGCACCCATGCCGACCATGGCGTAGAGCCCGGGGCTGCTGGCGAGCTCGGGCGAGATGGCGGCCGCCACCATGCCGAAGGCGCCGCCGGCCATGGCGCCGATAAACAGCGACGGGCTGAAGACGCCGCCGCCGAAGCCTGAGCCCAGCGTGATCGCCGTGGCGGTAGTCTTGGCCACGATCAGGGCCACCAGCAGCCAGAGCGGGAAGGCGGCTTTCAGGGCCCCGTCCGTGGCCTCGTAACCGACGCCCAAGACCTGTGGGAAAAAGATGGCGATGGCGCCGACCAGCAAGCCGCCGACAGCCGGCCTCAGCCAGATCGGTGCCTTGGAGCGCTCCGCCACATCGCTGGCCACCATGATGCTCCACATGAAAATGAGCGCGATGGCGGCACAGAGCAGCCCGAGCAGCAGAAAGGCGGGAAACTCGAGGAACGAGACGATGCTGTATTCCGGCACGATGAAAGCGGGAAAATCGCCGAGATGCAGCCGCGAGACCAGAGTGCCGACCACCGAGGCGATGACAATGGGCGAAAAGGCGTGCAGCGCGTAGTGGCCGATCACCACCTCGAGGGCGAAGAAGACGCCGGCGATGGGGGCGTTGAACGAGGCCGCCACGCCGGCGGCCACGCCGCAGCCCAGCAAGGTCAGCGCCAGCGATGGGCTGAGGTGGGTGCGCCGCGCGATGGCCGAGGCCAGCACGGCACCGAAATGCACCATCGGTCCCTCGCGCCCGGCGCTGCCGCCGACGCCTAGCGAAGTCACCGATACGGCCACCGCCGCGAGACCTTGGTTGAGCGACATGCGGCCGCCCGAGAGGGCCCCGGCCTCGATAACCTGGGCCACGCCCTGGGCCCGTTGGCCAGGCATGACGTAGCGCAGGAAAAGGCCGATCAAGAGGCCGCCCCCAGCCGGCGCCAACAACAGATGCCACCAGTCGAGCTGGCTGGCCAGGGTGTGCACGCGTTCCGACGAGAAGCCGTAAAACAGGAACTGCACCCCTTGCAGCGCGAGACGAAAACCGATGGCGGCGTAGGCCGCGGCTGCACCGGCCAGGATGGCCAGCGCCGACAGCACGACTTGGTCGTTGCGCCAGAACCGGTACCAGCGCACCAGAAAACGACGCTTCAGGGTGCGACGGCTAGCCCGCATCGTCCTTCGGCGCAGAATTGCCGCCAATACCCACCGGTGGCGGTGTGCCGCGGACCTGGGCANAGAGTCGTCTGTAGAGGTCCTGGAAGTTCTGCAGCTCGATGCCGGCGACATCGGCGTTGTCGCGCCAGGTACGCTCGGTCTCTGCAGTCACGGCGCCGGCGATTGTCTGGCCGGCACCGTAACAGTCGAAGGAACGGCATTCGCTGTAGCCCTCGGCTTCGAGGCGCGGCCACATCGTGCAGCGGAAGTCTTGGTCCAAATTTCGACACGCCACGCCGGCCGGTTTTTTGTAGTGCGGCCAGTCGAAGGCCAGAGCGACGCAGCAAAGGCCGTGGCAGTTGGCGCAGTCCGGCTCCTGGATACCGCTGTCGTCGGCGCTCATGACGGTGGTCGGGGCCTCTTGCCGACGTGCCTTCCTTTGGCGCAAGTGGGTCCTAGTTGCATTGCCCGTTGGAGCCCTCGGCGCAGATGGTCTTGCCGTCGATCCAGGTCGCTCCGGAAAGATCGGCGTTCAAGAGGTCGGCCCCGGTCATGCGGGCACCCGAAAGGTCGGCGCCGCGCAACTTGGCGCGAAATAGCCGCGCCCGGCGCAGGTCGGCGCCGCGGAAACTGGCACCCGTAAGATCGGCCTTGGTGAAATCGGCCTCGGTCAGGCGGGCGTTGTCGAAGCGGGTCTTGGCCATGCTGGCGCTGATGAATTTGGCCCGGCGGGCGCTGGCGCCACTGAAATTGGCGCCGCGGAGATCTGCGCGGGCGAAGCGGGCTTCGCGCAGCTTGGCGCCCGAAAGGTCGACGCCGGGCAGCCGCCGTTCGTCGGCATAGCAGCGCTGCCAGTCGACGCCCGGCCGTGCCGGATCGGTACAAGCTGCCAGGACGGTGCCAGCCTGCAGGCAGGCCAGCGCCAGTATCGGCAGGGCGAACAGATTGTTGATCGAAACGCGCACTGTGCTTTCCCGGTGTTTCGCTACGACCCCAAGGTTAGCCCGCATTTCTCACTTGGTCACGCCTTGCGCACGATACCGATGCGGGCGCAGGCCTGTTCGGGTCTCTCCAATCCGGCGTGGGCCTCATGGATATCCTGAAGGCGGCTTATGGTTGCCGCCGGCATGGGGGCCGAGCGCCGCGCCGCCAAATCGACGTGCACCGCCATCCACTCGCAGGTCGCCGAAAGAAAGCCCTCGTCGCGGTGATACATGCGGCTCAGGTAATGCATGCGCTTGTCATCGAAATCGAGCAATTGCAACTCGAAGCGCAACGCCGCGCCCGCTGTCACCTCCTGGAAATAGTTGACGTGGCACTCGACCTGAAAGATCGAGCAGTTGGTCGCCTCGACGTATTCCAAGCCGATGCCCAGGAGGTCGAACCAGGCGTCCGTGGCGTGATCGAAGGCCAGCACGTAATAGGCCACGTTCATGTGACNGTTGTAGTCGATCCAGTCGGGCTGCACGGCCTCCTCGTGGATCTGCAGGGGCGCGTCGTAGGTCATGGCGGCTCGCTGGCGGCTGGCGGGGGCGGGCCACTAGAACAAGGGCGCGGGGCATTTGCAAGGCGGGGCACTTCCGTGGGAATGGGGTTCCCTTGATGGTAGAATGTTGATACACTCGTCATGGTTATGATGTATTTCCGGGCAAATGCAGGTGTGGTGTCTCCATATCTCAATCTCAACGTTGGGCAGAATTTTCCGGCTTCCACGCGCTAAATTCGGCAGATCGGCCGTCTAGCTAGGAAGAAGGGATAAGTATGACGTTTACAGTGAAGGCGGTCAAACTACGGCCAATTATTGCCATGGCGGCCTGGCGGGCCGGTTTATTCTGAGCTGGTCCTGTCATCACAATTGGGCGGAGTACCACGGCATCGCCGGACCGCAGAGCGAGCCAATCTTCGCGGCAATAGCTAGTCGTGATCCTTGGGTTATGAAGAAAAGCTCGTACGCCGGAAATTGCGGTGAAGCCTTAAGCGGTCATCCCAGATCGCTAAACATCATCGTTGACTGGGACCGCCACCCGATTGCTTTCCACGATGATGTGGAGCCTCGTCTTCTCGACTGGTTGAAGTCGAATTCAAAATCAAAGTAATACATCGGTNAATAACGAATAAGGCGCTATTGGTTTTCTGAATCTTTTGGCAAATAGCCGCTCCTTCGTTGATGCCAAAAACGCACAGGCGAGGTCGCCGCGTGGCCTGGCGAGAAATCCGGGCTAGAGCAAAGGCGCGGGGTGTTTGCCAGGCATGGCACAGCAGCCTAGTTTACTGGCCGGTCCGCCCCCTTTTCGAGAAAGCCCTGCCATGAACGATGCCGCCCGCAACGACACCACCATCGAGGAGCTCAAGGCGCTTTTGGGCGACCGCCTCAGCACCTCGATGGCTGTGCGCGAACACCACGGCCAGGACATTTCTTACCACGAAGCTCATGCCCCGGACGCTGTGGCCTTTCCGCTCAAGGCAGAGGAGGTCGAGACCATCGTCGGCATCTGCGCCAAGTACCAGACGCCGATCGTGCCGTTCGGCGCCGGTACTTCGCTGGAAGGCCACGTGGCGGCGCTCAAGGGTGGTGTCTGCATCGACTTCGCCGAAATGAACAACATCGTCCAGGTCAACGCCGAAGACATGGACGTGCGTGTCGAGCCGGGCGTCTTGCGCAAGCAGCTCAACGAGCATCTGCGCGACACCGGACTTTTCTTCCCTATCGATCCTGGCGCCGACGCCTCGATCGGCGGCATGGCGGCGACCCGGGCCTCGGGCACCAATGCCGTGCGCTATGGCACCATGCGCGAGAACGTGCTGGCGCTCGAGGTGGTGCTGCCCGACGGCCGCCGCATCCGCACCAGCCGGCGGGCCCGCAAGTCGGCGGCGGGCTACGACCTGACGCGACTATATGTCGGCTCCGAAGGGACGCTCGGCGTCATCACCGAGATCACGCTCAAGCTCTATGGCATCCCTGAGGCCATCACCGCGGCGGTGGTCTCGTTCCCCGACGTCGACAACGCCGTGCAGTCGGTGATCAAGACCATCCAGTACGGCGTTCCCATTGCCCGCATCGAGCTGCTCGACGAGGTCCAGATCGCGGCCTGCAACGCCTACTCCAAACTCGACCTGGCGGTGGCGCCGACGTTGTTCCTGGAATTCCACGGCAGCGAAGCCGGCGCCGCCGAACAAGCCGAGACCGTTCAGGCCATCGCCGCCGAACACGGCGGCGGCGATTTCCAATGGACGGCTCAGGCCGAAGACCGCAGCCGGCTCTGGCAGGCCCGTCACGACGCCGCCTATGCCGCGATGGCCTATCGGCCGGGCTGCAAGGTATGGGCCACCGACGTCTGCGTTCCCATCTCGCGACTGGCCGAGTGCATCGCCGAGACCCAAGCCGACGTCGCCAACGCCTCGATGCCGATTCCGCTGGTCGGCCATGTCGGCGACGGCAACTTCCATCTCGCCTTCCTGCTCGACCCAGATGAACCGGCCGAGTGGGAGGAGGCCAAGGAGATCAACAACCGCTTGGTCAAGCGGGCGCTGGACATGGAAGGCACCTGCACCGGCGAACACGGCGTGGGCTCGGGCAAGATCGACTATCTGGCGCTCGAGCACGGCGAGGCGCTCGACGTCATGCGGGCATTGAANCANACCTTGGACCCGGACAANCTGATGAACCCGGGCAAGATGGTGCGGGTNTAGGGNGCCTNNGNNCTANNTCAGGGAACGCCTACGGCAATAGATTAGGGAGCGGCGGCGGTG
>NZDS01000011.1 GCA_002690215.1 Rhodospirillaceae bacterium
AAAGCGGGGACCCAGGTTTGTTTGGTTTTGTTGCGGTGGCAGCTGCGGATCGAAAGCCAAAAAAGGCACAAAACCTGGGTTCCCGCTTGCGCGGGAATGACACAAAAAAATCGCCCTATCCCGCTTCCGCCTCGATCCAGCCCTGGGCCAGGGCGGCGTCGTGGCGGCAGCGTTCGGGGCCGCCCATGATCTGACGGTTGAAGCTGATGCGTTTGAACCAGTAGTGCAGTCCCAGCAAATCCGTGAATCCCATGCCGCCGTGGACCTCGGTGGCGGTTCGGGAAACCTCGCGGCCGACCTCGGCGAGATGGGCCTTGGCGTGGCTGGCCACGCTTAGACGATCGTCCGCGTCGATGTCCTGGGCGTAGGCAGCGTACCAGACCAGCGCCCGGCAGGGCTCGAGCATAGTCACCATTTCGGCGCAGAGGTGCTTGACGGCCTGGAAGCTGGCGATGGTGCGGCCGAATTGAACGCGTTCACCGGCATAGGCGACTGCATCGTCGAGCATCTTCTGGGCGGCTCCCAGGGTGTCGGCGGCCAGCATCACGCGACCGGCGGCGATTACGGATTTGGCCGCCTCGAGGGGTTGGTTGGCGGCATCCAGGATCTCCACCGGCGTGTTCGTGAGTTCGAGATCGACCAACGGACGCGTGCGGTCGAGGCTGGGGCGCAAGCTGGTGGCCACGCCATGGGCCTGACAATCCAGCAGGACGGCGCGGCCGTCCGGCAGATAGATCAGCACCTGACTGGCCCGGGCGGCATCGAGCACACCATCCATGCGTCCCGACAGATGCTCGCCGTCCAACTTCAGGTCGTCGGCCGCCGTGCTGCCGGTGAGGCCGGCGAAGGCCATGGCCATGCGGGCCTCGCCGCTGGCGATCCTGGGCAGCCAGGCCTGCTGCTGGGCTTCGCTGGCGCTCTCGGCCAGGGCCTGCGGGGCCATCACGGCGCTGGCCAGGTAGGGTGTGGGTGTTGCGGCATAGCCCAGCGCCTCGGCCGCCACGGCGGCGTCGAGCAGGCCGAAGCCGGCGCCGCCCAGAGCTTCGGGTATCAAGAGGCCGGGCAGGCCCAGCTCGGTCAGGCTTTGTCCGAGATCGTTGTTGCCGCCCTGACCCGCCTCGGCGATTTCGCGCAGCGTTTCCAGCGGCAGGCGGTCGGCCAGCAGGGCGCGCAGGCTGTCATCGAGCAGGCGCTGTTGTTCTCCCAGTCCGAATTCCATGATTCAGCTCCCGCGCCCGGTCGCGGTTGCCGGGTTTGCCGCTTTCGGCTCTCGCGGCATGCCCAGGCCGCGCTCGCTGATGATGTTCTTCTGGATCTGCGATGTGCCGCCGCCGATCAGCAGGCCGACGTCGTACATGTAATCGATATGCCAGGTCGTAGCATTGTCGTCCTCGACGTCTTCGCCGCGGGGCTCGTAGTTGAGGCCGGCGGCGCCCAGCACGTCGACCGCCAGGGCCGACAAGCGGTGGCCGAGCTGGGTGCCGGCGAGCTTGACGATTTGCCGGCCGATCCCTGAATCGTCACCCCTGGCCTGGTCGCTAAGCAGCCGCAGGCCGTGGTATTTGGCGGCCAGAACCTCACCCTGCAGCCGCAGCAATCTGTCACGGTATTCCGGCCATTCGATCAGCCGCCGCCCGTCGACCCGCGTTTCCTCCATCAACTCGCGGATGCGCAGCAGGCGGTTCATGGCCTTGCCGGGATCGCCGATCATGGTGCGTTCGTACTTGAGCGTGACGTTGGCCACTTTCCAACCGTCGCCACGCTGCATGACGATTTGATCGCCGGGCACGCGCACGTCGCTGAAGAAGACCTCGTTGAATTCGGCCCGTCCGGTCATGGTGCGCAGCGGCCTGACTTCGAGGCCCGGCGTCGTCACGGGCAGCAGCAGGTACGAAAGCCCGGCGTGCTTGGGCTGGTCGGGCTCGGTGCGGGCCAGCAGGAACATCATGTCGGCGAAGTGGGCCGATGAGGTCCAGATCTTTTGGCCGTTGACGATGAATTCGCCGTCCACCATCTCGGCCCGGGTCTGGGCCGCGGCCAGATCGGAGCCGGCATTGGGCTCGGAATAGCCCTGGCACCAGATGATGTCGCCGCGGATGGTGGGCTCGATCCAGCGCTGGCGTTGCTCTTCTGTGCCGACCTCCAGCAGCGTCGGCACCAGCATGGAGATGCCTTGGTTCATGAGGCCGGGCGAGAGGCCGGTCTGGTTGAATTCCTCGGCGATGATGGCGGAATCCAGAACGTCGGGTTCGGCCCCGAAACCGCCGTATTGGGGCGGAATGGAACGGCCGACGTAGCCCTTTGCCAATAGCAGACGCTGCCACTCCAAGACCTGGTGGTCAGGCCGCTTGCGGCCGCCACCGGTCTTGGGCGATTGCTGTCCGTGCTCGGCGATGAAGCGCCGGACCTCTTTTTGCAACGTCTTGTGTTTGTCCGAGTATTCGAGATCCATGATGGCTGCTCCTTGCCTCGGGGCTACCAGTATTTCGCCTCCCCGGACCGCGGGCAAGAGGTTCGCTTGTGTGGGCACCTGTCTGGCCCATATCATGCCCTCGCGTAGTCTTTGCCAGGGGTTTGGAATCCGCCATGCACGACCAGGCCGAAAAAACCTTCAAGTGGGTGGGCAGCCGCCCGGTGCGTCCCGATGGGGTCGACAAGGTCACGGGTGCCGCCCGTTTCGCTGCCGATTTTTCCCTGCCCGGCATGCTTTATGGCCGCATTCTGCGCAGCCCCCACGCCCATGCCCGCATCCGGGGCATCGACACTTCCAAGGCCGAGGCACTGCCCGGCGTCAAGGCCGTGGCGACGGCGGCCGATTTTCCCGAAATGCCGTCGGTCTATGCCGGGCCCTTCCGGTTGGAAGCGAATTTCGCCCACATCAGCCGCAACATCATGGCGCGGGAAAAGGCGCTTTATGAAGGTCATACCGTGGCCGCCGTGGCGGCCAGCAGCGCCAAGCTGGCGGCCCAGGCGCTGGAGCTCATCGAGGTCGACTACGAGGTTCTGCCTCATGTCATCGACGTGGTCGAGGCCATGCAGCCCGGGGCGCCCTTGTTGCACGAGGACTTGATCACCCGGGGCATCGAGCCGGCGCCCACTGAACCTTCCAACGTCGCCAAGTACGTTGAGTTCGGCGTCGGCGACGTCGCGCAAGGCTTCGCCCAGGCCGACCAGATCGTCGAGATGGAATTCACCACCAAACCGGTGCATCAGGGCTACATCGAGCCCCATGCCTGCCTGGCGAGCTATGATCAGGACGGTCAGGCCCGGATCTGGTGTTCGAGCCAGGGCCACTTCACGGTGCGAGCCGCGACCGCCAAGCTGGTGGGCATGAAGCAGGCCGACCTGACGGTGACCGAGGCCGAAGTGGGCGGCGCCTTCGGCGGCAAGACCGTGGTCTACCTCGAGCCGGTGGCACTGGTGCTGGCGCGCAAGAGCGGCCGGCCGGTCAAGCTCGCCATGAATCGCCAGGAGGTCTTCAGGGCCTCGGGCCCGACCTCGGGCAGCGCCATGAAAGTCAAGCTGGGCGCCAGCGCCGACGGCACCATCACGGCCGCCGAGGCCAGCTTCATGTTCCAGGCCGGCGCCTTTCCCGGCTCGCCGATGGTCAACGCCTGCATGGTTGCCTTTACCCGTTACGACCTGGCCAACACCAAATCCTGGGGCTACGACGTCGTTGTCAACCGGCCCAAGGCCGCAGCTTATCGCGCGCCGGGCTCGCCCATTGCCACCTATGCCGTGGAGAGCACGCTCGACGAACTGGCCCGAAAGCTCGAAATCGATCCGCTCGAGTTGCGCCTCAAGAACGCCGCCCGCAACGGCAGCACCACGGTTTTCGATCTGACGTTTACCAACATTGGATATGCCGAAACCGTCGAGGCGATGATCGCCCATCCGGATTACCAGGCGCCTTTGGCCGAGAACCAGGGGCGGGGTGTGGCCTCGGGTTATTGGTTCAATGCCGGCGGCGAATCCTCGGCCACGATGCACGTCAACGACGACGGCACCGTGGTGGTGGCCACCGGCAGTCCCGACCTTAGCGGCACCCGTACCTCGCTGGCCATGATGGCGGCCGAGACTCTGGGCATCGACTACCACGACGTGCGCATCAAAGTGGCCGACACCGCCAACGTGGGTTTTACTTTCCTTTCGGGCGGCAGCCGCGTGACCCTGGCCACCGGGCTGGCGGTGGTCAATACCGCTAACGAGGTCATTGCCGAGCTCTGCCGGCGGGCCGCCCTGATGTGGGACGTCGACCCCGACGGTGTCACCTGGGAGGACGGCCAGGCCAAGCCGGCCGGCAGCAACGTCGGCGACTTCGAGCCGCTCACGCTGGCCCAAATCGCCGCCGCCAAGGCCACCACCGGTGGGCCCATCGGCGGGCGCGCCTCGGTCAATGCGGATTGTTCGGGCCCCGGCGTGGCGACGGTGATGTGCGACGTCGAGGTCGATCCGGAAACCGGCAAAGTGACGATCTTGCGCGCCATTGCGGCCCAGGACGTGGGCCGGGCCATCCATCCCGGTTACGTCGAGGGGCAGATCCATGGCGGCGTGGTCCAGGGCATCGGCTGGGCGCTCAACGAGGAATACGTCTATGACGCCGAGGGTCACTTGGAAAACCCCTCGTTCCTCGATTATCGCATGCCGGTAGCCTCGGATTTGCCGATGATCGAGGCGGTGTTGGTGGAGGTGACCAATCCCTTGCACCCCTATGGCGTCAAGGGGGTCGGCGAGGCCAACATCGTGCCCACCATGGCCGCCGTGGCCAATGCCGTACGCGATGCCACCGGGGTGCGCCTGACAGACTTGCCGATGTCACCGCCGCGTGTCCTGGCGGCCCTGGAGGCGGCGGCGGAAGCGTAATCGGCCGGTTCGTCAACCCAGCCGGAATACCTCCAGCGCCTCGCGGCGGCCGCGCAGGCGGTGTTCGCCGAGCGGGCTGAGGCGGTCGCGCAATTCCGGGCCCAGGTGACTGGCGCTGCCGGCGCTGACCAGGATGACCACCTGTTCGTCGTCGAGCAGCATCTCCCGGCCCAGCTCTTCGACGCGCTGGCCGATGTTCACGGTATCGCCGATGACGGTGTAGTTGACGCGATCGGACGAGCCGATGTTGCCGACCACGGCGGGTCCGCTGTGCAAACCGATGCGCACGGTCAGCGGCGGGTCGTCATCATACCCTGCCAGGCGCACGATCTCGGCGATGGCCAGGGCCGCCCGACAGGCCCGTTCGGCGTGGTCGGCATGGCCCTCGGGGGCGCCCCAGAAGGCCATGACGCCGTCGCCCGTGAACTTGTCGACGCTGCCGCCCTCAGCCCGCACGCAGGCCGTGATGGCATCGAAATGGCGGTTCAACAGTGCCGCCGTTTCGTTGGGCGCGAGGTTTTCTGAAATGGCGGTGAAGCCGGCGATGTCGGTGAACATGACGCTGACTTCGCGCTGCTCCGCCGCCAGCCCCTCTTGGCCCTGGCGCAGCAGCCGGTGCATCAAGTCCTTGGAGACAAAGGATTCGAACCAGCTCAATCCCACCAGCATGGCGTTGAAAGAACGGGCTGCGTCATCGAGTTCGCTGAGCCGTGAAGGCGGCAAACGTTCGGTCTCGGCCAGGCGCAGTTCGCGAACGCGGCGCGACGCCTCGGCCAGAACGCCGAGCGGCCGGGCGATATGGCGGCCCAGCAGCAGCGCCACCAGCAGCGCCAGCGCAAACACGGCCAAACCTGCGATGGCCGCCGGCAAGTAGTGCCTGGATGAGCCGGCAATTCCGGCAGCGGGGAAATGCAGACCCACGATCCAGGGCCGTTCGCCAAAACCGGTGTGCTTGCGGGTAAGGAAGAAATGGGCTTTGCCGCCGATCACGGCGGTGCGGATCAGGGAGTCATCCGCGCCCAACTCTTCTTTCTCCCAGATGGCTTTCAGCACGGCATCGTCAAGTGCAGCAACCCGGGGCAACGGGTTTTCTTCCGAAAGTCCGGCCAGCGGCCTCTGCATCAGCGCATGCGCCAACACGTGATCGCGGCCGTAGAGCACGAATCCGGTAGCTGCCAGCTCGCCGCCGCTCTCTGCGACCCGGCGCGACAGTGACGCCAGCGAGATCCGGGCCAGCAGCAAGCCCTGCAAACGCTCGCCCCGTCGCACCGGTTGATGCAGTTCCAGCGCGGTCCGCAATTTTGGACCGCGCCATATCGGTTCACCCCAATGGGCTTGCCGGCTCTGACGGGCGCGCTCCAGGCTGGTGGCTACGCTGGGGTCGCGGCGGCCGTCGCGCTGCGTGGGTTCAATACCGTCCAGCCGCCGGCTGACCGTCAACAGGTTCCGATCGGTATCTATGAAAATCAGGGCCGAGGCCTCCGGCATGGTCGCCAGGGCGCCGCCCAAGAGATCGCCAAGTCGTCGCCGGTCCAGGGAATAATCACCCTCGACGATGCGCCCGGCGAGAAATGCCAGGCGATCGGCTGCCTGGTCGAAATCACGCCGGCTGTCTGTGATGATTCGATCGACCACCTGACGAGCCATCCGCAGCTTGATCTGCTGGCCGCTCTGGTGGCTCGACCACCAGCCCAGCCCCAGCACCACCAGCACCGCGATCCCCACCAGGCCGCCCAGGACGCAGACCAGAGCTGTTGAGACGCCGAGGCGAAGCCGGGTGCGGGCCACCGGCGGCCTCAGATCACTTTGCCCGGGTTCATGATGCCCTGGGGGTCCAGAGCCCGCTTGAGGCTGCGCATGAGGTCGAGCTCGACCGCTGTTGCGTAGTGCCCCAGGTCTTCGCGTTTGAGGCGGCCGATGCCGTGCTCGGCGCTGATGGAGCCGCCCAGCTCGACGGCGATGTCGTGGACCAGGCGGCTGATGGTGGGCCACTGCTCGAGGAATTCCTCGGGCCGGGCGTTCGGCGGCTGCATGACGTTGTAGTGGACGTTGCCGTCACCCAGGTGGCCGAAAGCCAGTGATCTCGAGCCGGGCACCGCCTGGGCGGTGGCGGCCTCGGCCCGGGCGATGAAATCGGGAATGCGCGCCAGCGGCAGCGAGACGTCGTGCTTGATGCTGGCGCCGGCCGGTTTCTGCGCCTCGGGCAGGCTCTCGCGCAGCGCCCACAGCGCCCGGCGCTGGGCCTCGCTGCTGGCAATCGCGGCGTCGGCCACCAGACCGTCCTCGGTGGCCTGGGCCAAAACGCCGGTCAACACATCCTGGCTCAGACCGGCATCGCCGCCGGCTTCGAATTCCGCCAGCACGTACCAGTCGTGAATCTCGGCCAAGGGGTCGCGGTGACCGTGGCCGTGTTCGAGGACGATGTCGAGACAATCCCGGGGCAGCACTTCGAAGGCGTTGACGGCGTCTCCGGTGGCGGCGCGCACCCGGGCCAGCAGCTCCAGCCCGGCCGCCACGTCGGATACCGCGATGAAGGCTGTGACCCAGGACCGGGGCAGCGGATAAAGCTTGCAGACGGCGGCCGTGATGATGCCCAGCGTGCCCTCGGCGCCGATGAAGAGCTGCTTCAGGTCGTAGCCCGTGTTGTCCTTGCGCAATCCCCGCATGCCGTCCCAGATACGGCCGTCCGGCAGCACCACCTCGAGGCCCAGAGTGAGGTCTCGGGTGTTGCCGTACTTGAGTACGGCGACGCCGCCGGCGTTGGTCGAAAGGTTGCCACCGATGCGGCAGCTTCCTTCGGCTGCCAGGCTGAGCGGAAACAGGCGATCGGCCTCGACGGCGGCGGCCTGGATGTCGGCCAGAATGCAGCCGGCTTCGACGCTGATGGTGTTGCCCACGGTGTCGATTTCGCGGATACGGTCGAGGCGGCGCAGGCTGATCAGAACTTCGCTGCCGTCGTCGTGGGGCACAGAGCCGCCCACCAGACCGGTATTGCCGCCCTGGGGCACGATGGGCGTGCCGCTTTCGGCACAAATCGACACCAGGGCCGAGACCTCGGCCGTATTGGCCGGCTTCAGCAAGAGCGGCGTTGCGCCCTCGAAAAGCCGGCGTTCGTCGATGACGTGGGCGGCCAGCTCATCGGCATCGTCACTCCAGCCGCCGGGGCCGACGGCCTCTTTGAGGCGGGCCAGAACTTCGTCCGGTACGATGCCGGGAAGCGCAGCGTCGGTCTGATCGTTCATGGCATCGGTGTAGTCCAGCGCCGGCTCGCCGACAAGATTATTCCCGAGGCGCCGCAGCCCGGCGCAGGCGGTCGTTAAGGGCGGCGCCCAGGCCGCGCCGGGGAATGGCCATGACGGCGATGGCGTTGAGCTCTGGGCGGTCGAGCTGATGCAGCATGATGAAGAGGTTGGCGGCAGCTTCCTCGAGGTCGCCGTTGTGACTCAGGTTGCATGTCACCGCTGCGCCCTCGGGAACCTCCGGGCCGAAAGCCAGCAAGGCCTCGTCGGCGCCCGCTGCGGCAGCTTCCAGGCGCAATGGCAGGCTGGGTGCGTAATGGCTGGGCAATTGCCCCGGCGATTTCTGGGCACTGCCCGCCTCGACCTGGGGCGGCGCCGGCTCGGCGAAGTTGCCGATTTCGGCCACGATGGCCTCGCGGGTCAGGCCGCCGGGCCGCAGCAGGCGCACCTCGTCGTCGACCGCCAACACCGTCGATTCGATACCCAGCGGGCAGCGCCCGCCGTCCAGCACCATGGCCACGCCATCGTCGAGGCCCGCGACGACGTGATCGGCGCAAGTTGGGCTGATACGGCCCGAGCGGTTGGCACTGGGCGCCGCCAGGGGCTTTGCCGTCTCCTGCAGCAAGTCGAGCGCCAGGGGGTGGTTGGGCACCCGGAGCGCGATGGTCGCAAGCCCGGCCGAGACCAGCGGTGAGGCCGGGCAATCCTCAAGCCGTTCCAGCACCAGGGTCAGCGGCCCCGGCCAGAAGGCTTCGGCCAGCCGCTCGGCCAACGGGTTGAAGCGGGCCAGGCGATGGGCTGCCTCCAGGTTCGGAACGTGCACGATCAGTGGATTGATGGCAGGCCTCCGCTTGACTGCAAAGATCTGCTGTACCGCCTGGTGGTTGGTGGCATCGGCACCCAGGCCATAGACGGTCTCGGTGGGAAAGGCGACCAGCAGTCCCTGGCGCAGGCAACGCGCCGCCATGGCCACGGTCTCGGCCGTTGCCCGCACTGCTCGGTTGTCGGGCACCTTAATCCGAAGCGTCCCCGAAGAGCGCTTTCATGTAGGCGTGCTGAAGGTCGGCAAAGTGCCGCTGTACGTCGGCCATGTCCTGGCCGATGCGTTCCGCCATCTCCAGGCCGTCATCGATGAAACGGTCCGTGGGTTCGGCCCAGCGCTGGGTCAAGTGCATCAGGGCACGGTAGGCGGCGCGTTCGTGCGGTTTGTCGCCATCGCCGAGCTTTTCGACTTGGTTGAGAATGAACTCTAGGCTTTCCTCGGCCGTCAGCATGGTATCCTACCGGCGATTCGCGGACCCTGTTGACTGACACGGTACACAGGGCCTAGGAGAGGCGCAACCGACCCAACCCGACCCGAGCTAGTCCGAATTAGGAAGAGAACCATGAGCGAGTACACGCCGCCGCTGCGCGATCTGCGCTTCGTGCTTAACGAGATCATCGACATCGAGGGATTGAGCCGCCTGGAGCCCCTGTCAGAAGCCACGCCCGACCTGGTCGATGCCGTGCTGGAGGAGGCCGGGCGCTTCAGCCGCGAAGTGATAGCGCCGCTCAACCAGGTCGGCGACAGCGAGGGCAGCCGCCTCGAAAACGGTGTCGTCATTACGGCGCCCGGTTTCAAGGAAGCCTACCGCCAGTTTGGCGAAGGCGGCTGGCAGGGCATGTCCTTCGATCCCGAGTACGGTGGCCAGGGCCTGCCCTTCACGGTGGCCACGGCGGTGGAGGAGATGATCGGCTCAGCCAGCCTTGCGTTCAGCCTCTGCCCCATGCTGTCGCGCGGCGCCATTGAGTTGATCTCGCAGCACGGCACCGAGATCCAGAAGGAGACCTTCCTGCGCAAGATGATTGCCGGCGAATGGAGCGGCACCATGAACCTGACCGAGCCGCAGGCCGGCTCCGACGTCGGTGCGGTGCGCTCGAAGGCGGTGCCGGAGGGGGATCACTATCGCATCAGCGGCACCAAGATCTTCATCACCTACGGCGAACACGACATGGCCGAGAACATCGTCCACATGGTGCTGGCCCGGTTGCCGGATGCGCCTCCCGGCACCCGTGGCATCTCGTGCTTCATCGTGCCCAAGTTCCTGGTCAATGCCGATGGTTCACTGGGCGTGCGCAATGACCTGCGCTGCGTCTCGTTGGAGCACAAGCTGGGCATTCACGCCAGCCCCACGGCGGTGATGTCGTTCGGCGACAACGAAGGCGCCATCGGTTATTTGGTGGGACCCGAAAACGGTGGCATGCGCTGCATGTTCACGATGATGAACGCCGCCCGTATGGCTGTCGGGCAGGAGGGCCTGAGCGTCGGTGAGAGGGCCTACCAGCAGGCCTTGAGCTATGCTTGTGAGCGTATCCAGGGCCGGCCGCTGGGGGCCGACGAGGGCGCCGCCATCGTCGAACACCCGGACGTGCGCCGCCAGCTCATGACCATCAAATGCCAGCTCGAGGCGGCTCGGGCGCTGCAACTCTTCACCGCCCAATCGGTGGATCTGGCGCGCCACCACCCCGAGGCCGAGGCGCGTGAACAGAACGCCGCCCTGGTCGATCTGCTGACGCCGGTGGTCAAGGGATGGGTTTCCGACATGGGCGTGGAAGTGACTTCCATGGCGCTGCAGGTACACGGCGGCATGGGCTTCATCGAAGAGACCGGCGCCGCCCAGCACTACCGCGACGCCCGCATCGCACCGATCTACGAGGGCACAAACGGCATCCAGGCCCTGGACCTGATCGGCCGTAAATTACCTTTGGCGGGCGGGCAGGTGGTGCGCGACTTCCTCGAAGATGTGCGCCGGCTGGATGACGAACTGGCGGGTACCGGCGACGAACTCAAGTCGCTGCGCCAAAGCCTCGCAGACGGTGTCGCGGCCCTAGGCAAGGCCACCGAGTGGATGCTGACGGCCGGCGACGATCCCCGCGATGCGGCGGCAGGGGCGACGCCGTATTTGCGCCTCTTCGGCATCGTTGCCGGCGGCTACATGATGGCCTTGGCCGCCTTGGCAGCGCAGAAACGTCTGGTGACCGGCGACGACGAGACCTTCTATCGCGCCAAGATCGCCACCGCGCGCTTTTACGCGGAGCAGATCTTGCCTCAGGCTCCGGGCCTGCTGGGCCCCGCCACTCGCGGTGCCGGCAC
The DNA here is from genome assembly GCA_002690215.1 of Rhodospirillaceae bacterium. GTDB lineage: Bacteria > Pseudomonadota > Alphaproteobacteria > UBA2966 > UBA2966. The sequence continues at coordinate 11,236 of NZDS01000011.1, forward strand.
GCTGTTCGAGATCGACGCCGAAACGCTCAATTCTTGATGAAGGCAGCGGCGAATTCGGCCCGCGGCTCAAGCTATGGAGCGGTCCCGGCCAAAGCTGGAAACGTGGCCACGGCATCTTTGATGCGTAAGGCCAACGCTAACGGTTCTGCAGGAAGAGGATCGAAACCGACGCTCTGCCAGAAAGCCGCCGCCTGCTGATCCTTGGCTTGGACGACAACGGCGGCCATTCCTGCATGCCTTGACGCTAGCAACGCCTTTCTGACGGCATCCTGCGCCATGCTTCTGGCCAAGCCCTTGCCTTGGTGTCCAAGATCAACGGCTAGCCTGCCGATAATCGCCACCGGGATCGGGTCAGGCATATTGCGCTGAAGGTTGGTCGCGGCCGTATCACGCGCTATGCCGCCAACGGTGATGCCAAAGAAACCGGCCACACTGTTTGTCCCTCTCTGGCAAACGACGAAAGTGCGGGTGGCACCACGGGCCTCGTTCTGCAGAGCCTTTTTGCCGAGCCATTCATTGAGCGCATCGTTGCCACAGTTGAACTCGGTGAAGTCGTGGGTCGAATCGATCGCCACGGGAGCGTCATACACTGCCTTTCCTCGCTATTTCTCCCAGACGGGATCGATCTGGAAGAAATCCCGTAGCCTTTCATTAGGCCGCCCGGGCGCATCCAAGTATTCGGTGAATTTGCTGTATGCGTCATCGTCGAAGACGAAAACCCGTTGGTCGACCAGCACGTCTTCGGCCGCGCGCACCGAACTGTCGACCATGAACTCAGTGCGGGTTTTGCCTGACGCATTCGCCGCCCTATCGATCACTAAACGCTGCGCAACCGGAATGCGCAGCTGAGTGGGAACAGTCGCCGGGGTTTTCGGAGCAGTTGCGGCAGACATATCTTGCTTTCCTTGCTTCAGGTCGGGTGCTTGGTTGCCTTGTCAGGCTGTATACACATCATGTATACAGCCTAACCCAAAGTGTCAAGTGGCGCTCAACCCCTATCGAAAGCGGCGGCGATTTCGACCCGCGGCGACCACAGGAACTGATCGACCGGCACCACGCGGCGGAGTTCGTAACCGCTGTCGACCAGCAGCCGGGCGTCGCGGGCAAAGCTGCCCGGGTGGCACGAGACGTAGGCGATACGTGGCACCGCCGATCCGGCCAGCGCCGCCGCTTGGGCCTGGGCGCCGGCCGCCGGTGGATCCAGGATGACGGCATCGAAGCCATCGAGATCGCGGTCCGACAGCGGCCGGCGGACCAGGTCGCGCACCTCGACCCGCACATCGAGGCGGCCGGCCTGGGCGTCGACCGCCGCCTGCAAGGCGGCGGCCGCGCGGGCCTCCCCTTCCACGGCCAGCACCGACGCCCGCGCGCGCAGCGCGAAGGTACCCAGGCCGGCATAAAGATCGGCGATGCGGCGGCTTGGGCCGATGGCTTCACCCACTTCGGCGGCCAGAGCGGACTCAGCCTCGGCGCTGGCCTGCAAGAAGGCTTCGGGCGGCAGCACTACCGGGATTTCGCCGAAATGAACCAGCGGCAGGCGCTGCTGCACCACCGTCTCCGCCGCCTCGCCGAGCGGTGCCCAGCTAAGCCGCGCCAGATCGTGTTGCAGGGCGAAAGCCACCAGGGTCTGGCGGGCCTCGAGATCCAGTGCGCCGCCCTTCAGCAACACGTCGACGCCGTTGTCGGCGGCCGTCAGGGCGATTTCGATATCCCGGCCGAGCGTGCCGAGATCGCCGAGCAGCGCGCGCAAGGGTGCCAGCAAGGCAGCCAGATCCGCTGTCAGCAACGGACAGGCATCGATCGCTACGATCTGTCTGCTGGCCCGGCCATGGTAGCCCAGCACCATCCCGGCGCCGCCGCGCCGTGCCGTCAGCCGAGTGCGGCGGCGTTGCGCCGGTCTTCCGGGGACGGTGGGCTCGGGCCGACAGTCAAGACCGCGGCTCGCCAGGGCCTGGATCACCAGTTCGCGCTTCCAGTCGTTCACCGCCTGGTCCTGCCAGTGCTGCAGGGCGCAGCCGCCGCAGCTTTCGAAATGGCCACACGCCGGCGGCTGGCGTTGGGCTGAAGGTGATGTCACCTCCAGCAGCTCTGCCGCCCAGGCCTCGCCGCGCTTTTGCCTGAGGCGCACCCGGACCTCTTCGCCGGGCAGGGTGTAGGGCACAAAAACGCGACCCATGGGCGACGAAGCGAGGCCGTCACCGCGGCCGCCGACGGTTTCGATTTCGACGTTCAGTTCGACGCCGGCCGGCGCCGGCTTTTTCCGCCTACGCTTGCCCATATCGGGCCGCGATGAGGAATTCCCGGTTACCTTTGGGGCCGAGCAGGGGACTCGCCTCGATTCCCAGGACTTGCCAACCAGGCAAAGTTCCCAGCCACTCGGCGAGGCTTGCGCAAACCTCATCATGCAGCGCCGCGTCGCGCACCACGCCGCCCTTGCCGACGCGGTCGCGGCCGACTTCGAACTGCGGTTTGATCAGGGCCACCAGCGCCGCCCCCGGTGCGGCCAGGCCGAGCGGTGCGGGCAGCACGGTCTGGAGACCGATGAAGCTGGCGTCGCAGACTATCAGATCGATCGGTTCGGGCACCTGCTCGTCGCTCAGGTGGCGGGCGTTGGTGCGCTCCAGCACCACCACGCGCGGGTCCTGGCGCAGCTTCCAGTCGAGCTGGCCGTGACCGACGTCGACGGCATAAACCCGAGCGGCACCTCGGCTCAGCAGCACATCGCAAAAACCGCCGGTCGAGGTGCCCACGTCCAGCGCCACCAACCCCGCCGGGTCGATGCTGAAATGGTCCAGGCCATGGGCCAGCTTGACACCGCCGCGGCTGACCCAGGGATGGTCGGGGGCGCTGACCTCGAGCGCCGCATCGGCCGCCAGCATCTGCCCCGCCTTGTCGAGCCGGCGCCCCTCGCTGAACACCTTGCCCGCCATCACCAGCGCCTGCGCGCGCTGCCGGCTTTCCGCCAGACCGCGGGCTACCAGCAAGATGTCGAGGCGCTGTTTGGGCGGGGGGCTCATGCCCCCCCCACCCCAACCCTCCCCCACAAGGGGGGAGGGAGCGTGAGCCCATTTGTCCCTAGTTTGTTTCCCTCCCCCTTGATGGGGGAGGGCAGGGAGGGGGTGCTTGTTCTTGTGGTCAAGAGACCTCGACCGCGCCTCGTGATTCGGTTTACGCCCGGGCCGGGCTTTCGGCGGCTTGGCGGCCCAGCGCCTCGAGGGCGGTGGCGATGATGTCGGGGGCGCATAGGCCGGCCTGACGGTACTGCTGGGCCGGGGTGTCGTGCTCGATGAAGATGTCGGGCAGCACCATGGGGCGCAATTTGAGGCCGTTGTCCAAGAGGCCTGACGTGGCCATGAACTGCATGACCTGGGCCGCGAAACCGCCCACCGCGCCTTCCTCGATGGTGATCAGGACTTGGTGCTCGGCGGCCAGCCGGGCGATCAAGTCATGGTCCAGCGGCTTGGCGAAACGGGCGTCGGCAACCGTTGTCGGGAAACCGTGCACTGCCAACTCGTCGGCCGCCTTGAGGCATTCGCCCAGGCGCCCGCCCAGGGACAGGATGGCGATGGCGCTGCCCTCTCGCACGATATGGCCCTTGCCGATCTCCAGTGGCACGCCCTCTGCCGGCAGCTCGACTCCTCTGCCCTCGCCGCGGGGATAGCGAAAGGCCGAGGGCCGGTCGTCCAGCGCTGCCGCCGTCGCCACCATGTGGACCAGCTCGGCCTCGTCGGCCGCCGCCATGACAACCATGTTGGGCAGGCAGCAGAGATAGCTGAGGTCGAAGCTGCCGGCATGAGTGGCGCCGTCGGCGCCCACCAGGCCGGCTCGGTCGATGGCGAAACGCACCGGCAGATTCTGTATGGCGACGTCGTGTACGACCGAATCGTAGGCGCGCTGCAGAAAAGTCGAATAGATGGCGGCGAAGGGCTTGAAGCCCTCGGTAGCCAGGCCGGCGGCGAATGTTACGGCGTGCTGTTCGGCGATGCCGACGTCGAAGCAGCGTTCGGCGAAGCGCTCGCCGAAGCGGTCGAGACCGGTGCCGGCGGCCATGGCGGCGGTGACGGCGACGATGCGCTCGTCCTTCTCCGCCTCGGCGATCAGGGCATCGGCAAAGACGTTTGTGTAGGAGGGCGCAGCGGAGGCCGACTTGACCTGGGTGCCGGTGATCAGGTCGAAGCGGCTGACGCCGTGATACTTGTCGTCCGAGCTCTCGGCCGGATCATATCCGTGGCCCTTGCGGGTGACGACGTGGATCAGCACCGGGCCGTCCTGGTCGGTGTCACGCACGTTCTTGAGAATGGGCAAAAGGTGGTCGAGGTTGTGACCATCCAGCGGCCCGATGTAATAGAACCCGAGCTCCTCGAATAGCGTGCCGCCGGTGGCTAGGCCGCGGGCGTATTCCTCGGCCAAGCGCGCTGTACGCTCGAAGCTCGAGGGCAGTCGCTGGGCGACTTGTTTGGCGATGTTTCTGAGCCCGCGGTAGCCGCTCGACGAAATCAGGCGCGAGAGATAGGCGCTCAAGGCCCCCACGTTGGGGGCGATCGACATGTCGTTGTCGTTGAGGATGACGATCAGGCGGCTCGACATGGAGCCGGCGTTGTTCATGGCCTCGAAAGCCATGCCGGAAGTCATGGAGCCGTCGCCGATGACGCAGATCACCCGGCGATCGCTTTCCTCCAGGTCGCCCGCCACGGCCATGCCCAGTCCGGCCGAGATCGAAGTCCCGGCGTGGCCGGCACCGAAGGGGTCGTAGGGGCTTTCGGCGCGGCGGGTAAAACCCGACAGTCCTGCGCCTTGGCGCAACGTGTGGATTCGGTCGCGCCGAGCGGTCAGAATCTTGTGGGGATAGGCCTGGTGGCCGACGTCCCAGATCAGGCGATCGTCGGGGGTGTCGAAGATGTGGTGCAAGGCCACCGTCAGTTCGACCACGCCGAGGCCGGCACCGAGATGGCCGCCGGTGCGCGACACCGCCTCTATCATGCAGGTCCGTACTTCGTCGGCAAGCTGGCCGAGTGCGTCCGGAGACAGGGCCCGGACGTCGGCGGGATTTTCGATGCCGTCGAGCAGCGGTGTATTGCTAGCAGCCATTTCTCACCAGATCTTTAAGCTTAACTAGTTCGATCAATAACAAAATGTGTCAAGTCACGCAAAAGATTTGCTTTTTCTTCAAAAGGATCAAGGTGTTTTATGGCCTGTTGGGCGAGCATGCGGGCCTGAGTGCGGGCGCGCTCGAGCCCTAGCACCGAAACGAAGGTGGATTTCCCTGCCGCTGCATCGCTGCCCGCCGGCTTGCCCAATTGATCGGTGTCGCCTTCGGCATCAAGCAGGTCGTCGACGATCTGGTAGGCCAGGCCCAGGTCGTGGGCGTAGGCGTGCAGGGCTTGGCGCAGCGGTGCCGGCGCCCGGCCCAGAATGGCTCCGGCCTCGCTGGCATAGGCGATCAGAGCGCCGGTCTTGAGCTGGTGCAGCCGGGTCAGCGTGGCCACATCGATGCTGGAGTGTTCGGCCGCCAGGTCGATGGCCTGCCCCGCCACCATGCCGCGGCAGCCGGCCGCCGCGGCCAATCCCGCAACCAGTTCGCCCCGAACTTCCGGGTTGGAATGAGTCTCCTCCTCGGCCAACACCTCGAAGGCCAGCGTCAGCAAGGCGTCGCCGGCCAGGATGGCGCTGGCCTCGTCGAATTCGATGTGGCAGGCGGCGCGGCCACGCCTGAGCTCGTCGTCGTCCATGGCCGGCAGGTCGTCGTGAACCAGGGAATAGGTGTGCACCAGTTCGACCGCTGCCGCCACCCTCAGTGCCGGTTCGCGGCCGACGCCAAATAGCGCAGCACCGTTGACAACGAGAAAGGCCCTGAGGCGCTTGCCACCGCCCAGCGTGGCGTAGCGCATGGCCTGATGCAGTCGTAGTTCCGGACCCTCAGGCTGGGGCAGCAGGCGGGTCAGTTCGCCCTCGACCGCCGTCGCAACCTCGGCCAGCGCCGCAGGGAAACCCTCAATGACGGTCAGCTCGGACAAGGGTGCTCTCAATCGAGATTTGCAGGTTCGACACCGAGCGAGCCGTCAAGGCCCGAGACGACCTTTTCCACCTTTTCGCTGGCCGCCCTGAGTTTGGCCTCGCAGTGGCTCTTGAGGTGGCTGCCTCGGGTGTAGACCGCAATCGATTCCTCGAGGTTGACCTGACCGCCCTCGAGACGCTGGACGATACCCTCGAGTTCGCCCAGCGCTTCCTCGAAGCTGAGTTTGGCGATGTCTTCGGGAATCGCTTCCGCGGCCGCGCCGGGGGTTTCATTTTTGGCCATGGAGCCTCCTGCAAAGATGTTTCAGTTTAGGTCGTGCCGACGGCGTCCTCAAGCAGCCAGCATCTCGGCCACGTGTACGGCCACGGAGCGGCCCAGCGCAGCCAGCGCATAGCCGCCCTCGAGGGTGGACACAAGCCGGCCCCCGGCGTGGCGGGCCGCCACGGCCAGCAGCTCACGGGTGACCCAGGCATAGTCCCCGTCGTCGAGCTCGAGCCCGGCCAATGGATCCTCGGCGTGGGCGTCGAAACCGGCCGAGATCAGCACGAACTCAGGCCCAAAGTCGTCCAGCGCCGGCAGCAGCCGGCCCGTGAAGGCCTGGCGAAAGGCTTGCGATCCGCTGCCCGCTGGCAGTGGCAGATTGAGGATGTTGCCGACCCCGGTCTCATGGGCTGCGCCGGTGCCGGGATAGTGGGGATACTGGTGCGTCGAGGCGTAGAACAACGTGGCATCGTGTTCGAAGGCGGCCTGGGTGCCGTTGCCGTGGTGGACGTCGAAGTCGATCACCGCGACTTTTCCGAAACCGTACTCGTCGCGCGCTCTGAGAGCGCCGATGGCGACGTTATTGAAGAGACAGAAACCCATTGCCCGGGCCGGTTCGGCGTGGTGTCCAGGGGGCCGCACGGCGCAAAAAGCGTTGTCCGCCTGGCCTCTGGCCACGGCGTCGACGGCGCCAGCAATGGCGCCCACGGCCCGCAGTGCGGCCTCGCCCGAGCCCGGCGAGAGGGCGGTATCGGGATCGAGGTAGACGCGGCCGGTGTCCGGCACGGCGGCCAGCACTTCAGCGAGATAGTCGCCGTCGTGGACGCGCAGGATATCGCTGTGTTCGCCCAACGGCGCCTCACGCCGCTCCAGGGCTTCGAAGCCGGGCCCCTCGAGTGCTGCCGCAACGGCGCGCAGGCGATCGGGTCGTTCGGGGTGCCCTTCGCCGGGATCGTGTTCGAGGCAGGCCGAGTGGTTGTAAATTATCGTCGACATGGTGGACTCTGGGCGGGCTGGGCCTGACGATGTTGTGAAGTTTCGTAGGGGTCGGAAATATTGTCGTGGCGCCGATTTTCGGTCTTAATTGCGGGCCTGACAACGGTCGCAATGGCGGCCGGCGCATTTTCTTGCTGCCGGGCATCGGTTTCCGGCAATCTTTGGCAGACGCTGGCGGACGAGCATGAGGATTCTCACCCAAGTCTTGGTGGTGGCTGCCCTGGCGGTAGCGGCCGGCGGCGGCTGGAAATACAAGGACCAACTGCCCTGGATCGGCGGCGGCGAGGCCGCCAAGGCGTCGGGCAAACGCGGCGGTGGGGGAAGAGCCGTGTCGGTGGAACTGGCGGCGGCCCAGGCCGGGACAGTTACGGTCAGCGTCGAGGCGGTGGGTACGGCTGAAGCCAACGATGCTGTCATCATCACCCCCAAGGTGACGGGCGTCATCAAGCGCATTCGTTTCCGTGAAGGCCAGCGGGTCAAGGCTGGCAGCGTGCTGGTCGAATTCGATGCCGGTGAACTCGAGGCCGAGCTCGAGGAAAAACGCGCCGATCGCGATAACGTCCGGCGGCTCTACCAGCGCGCCCGGCGGTTGTTGCAGACCAAAAACGTGCCCCGCGCCCGGGTCGACGACCTGCAGGGCGAATTGCTGGCCGCCGAGGCCCGAGTCCGGGCCGACGAGGCACGGCTTGCCGACTACGTCGTCAAGGCGCCCTTTGCCGGCCGCCTGGGTCTGAGAAGGGTCAGCGTCGGCGCCCTGGTGCGGCCCGGCGATGCCATGACCACATTGGATGACACTTGGCGTGTGCGGGCCGATTTCCGGGTGCCGGAAACCGGCCTGGCCCACATATCACCGGGCCAGGCGGTGACGGCGACCAGCGCCGCCTATGCCGACCGCAGCTTCAAGGGCCGTGTCAGCACCATCGATTCGCGGGTCGATCCGGTCAGCCGCTCGATCCAGATCCGCGCCGTTTTCGCCAACCGCGACGAAGCCCTAAAGCCCGGCATGTTCCTGACGGCTGTGCTGGTCACCGAGGTGCGCGAGGGCGCCGTGCTGATCCCCGAGCAGGCGCTGGTCTCGAGCGGCCGCCAACGCTTCGTCTTCGCCGTGGTCGAGGGAAAGGCGCAAAAGACGATGGTCGAGGTGGGCGAGCATCTGCGCGGCCTGGTGGAAATCCGGACTGGTCTCGAAGTCGGTGCCAAGGTGGTGGTCGGCGGCACCCAGAAGATACGCCATGGCAGCGCCGTGAAGCCGCTACAGGCGGCCAAGGGCAAGCCGGACACCGCGGGCTGAACGGTGGTTCTTTCCGACACCGCCATCCAACGACCGGTGCTGGCCACCGTGATCTCCTTGGTGCTGGTGATCTTCGGCCTCTTTGCCTTCGAGCGCCTGACGGTGCGGGAGTTGCCGGATATCGACCGGCCGGTGATCTCCATCGGTACGGTTTATCGCGGCGCTTCGGCCCATATCATCGAAACCGAGGTGACCCAGATCATCGAGGACGCGGTGTCGGGCATCGAGGGCATCAGTACGCTGACTTCGACCAGCCGCGAGGAATCTTCGGTAGTCAGGCTCGAGTTTTCGGTCGAGCGCGACATGGACGACGCCGCCAACGACGTGCGCGACCTGGTCAGCCGGGCNGTGCGCAACCTGCCNGAGGANGCCGACCCGCCGCGNATCGCCAAGTCGGACGCCGATGCCCGCTCGATCATGTGGATCACCATGACCAGCGAGCGCATGTCGGGCTTGCAGCTCACCGACTATGGTGAACGCTTTTTGGTCGATCGCCTGTCCATCGTCTCGGGCGTGGCGCGGGTGCGCATCGGTGGCGCCCGGCGTTATGCCGTACGCATCTGGCTCGACCGCCGCGCCCTGGCGGCGCGCCAGTTGACGGTGCAGGACGTCGAGCAGGCGCTGAGGGCGCAAAACGTCTCGCTGCCGTCGGGCCGCATCGAATCGGTGCAGCGCGAGATGTCGGTGCGCACCGATTCGCGCCTGCGCACCGAGGCCGAGTTCCGCAACGTCGTGATCAAAGAGGAACAGGGCTATTTCGTGCGCCTGGGCGAGGTGGCGAAGGTCGAGCTGGGAGCCGAAAACGACCGAACCGACCTGCGCATCAGCGGCGTTCCAGCGGTCGGGTTGGGGGTGGTCAAGCAGTCCAAGGCCAATACCCTGGACGTCGCCAACGGCATTCGCGCGGAAATCGAAAAGATCAAGGATTCGCTGCCCGAAGGCGCCAACCTCGAAGTCGCTTACGACCAGTCGCTATTCATCAGCCGCTCCATCAAAGAAGTCTTCATCGCCATCTCCATTGCCATGTTCATGGTGGTGATGGTCAATTTCGTTTTCCTGCGTTCGTTACGCGCCACGGTGATCCCAGCCATCGCCATTCCGGTTTCCGTGGTGGCCTCGTTCATGGTGCTCGACGCGCTGGGTTTCTCTATCAATATCCTGACGCTACTTGCCTTTGTGTTGGCCATCGGCCTGGTCGTCGACGATGCCATCGTGGTGCTGGAAAACATCCACCGCCGTATCGAGGAAGGCGAGCCGCCGCTGCTGGCGGCCCGGCGCGGCGCCAAGCAGATCGCCTTCGCCGTCATCGCCACGACGGTGGTACTGGTGGCCGTCTTCGTACCCATCTCGTTCATGGAGGGCGAGACCGGGCGGCTGTTCACCGAGTTCGGCATAGCGGTGGCGGCGGCGGTGATTTTTTCCAGCTTCGTGGCGCTGACGTTGACGCCCATGATGTGCTCCAAGATGCTGCTCCCGCCCGAGGACGAAGGCCTGCTGTTTCGCGTCACCGAGCGTGGTTTCGGCGCTATGCACAACGGCTATCGCTGGCTGCTGGAGCGCACGCTGGGCATGCCCGTGGTGGTGCTGGCCCTGGCCGCCGGTATCTCGGCGCTGGCCTACAACCTCTATCTTGCGGTGCCCAAGGAGTTCGCGCCGGTCGAAGACCGCGGTGCCATCTTCATCCCGGTGACGGCGCCGGAAAGCGCCAGCCTGGACTATACGCGGCGTTACGTGGCGATGATCGAGCAGCGCCTGCAGCCCATCATCGAGCGCGGCGATGCAAAGAACATCCTGACCATCGTGGCACCCAGTTGGGGCCGTCCCGGTCCGGTCAACCGGGCCTTCATCATCCTGCGCCTCAAGCCATGGGACGAGCGCACGGTCTTGCAGCAAAACGTGACCAAGGAGATCTTCCCCAAGATCATGTCGGTGCCCGGCGTGCGCGCCTTCGCCGTCAATCCCGCCAGCCTCGGCCGCCACCGCTTCGGGGCGCCGATCCAGTTGGTGCTGGGCGGCCCCTCATACGAGGTACTGGTGGAATGGCGCGACAATTTGCTGCGTCGCGCCCGGCAGAACCGGCGGCTGCTAAATGCCGTCAGCGATTTCCAGGAACGCCGGCCCGAGTTGCTGGTCGATATCGACCGCAACCGCGCCGCCGACCTGGGTATCGCCATCGACGACATCGGCCGTACCCTGGAGACGTTGTTGGGATCGCGCTACGTCACCACCTTCAATTTCGGCGGCAAGCTCTACAACGTCATCCTGCAGGCCAAGGCCGGCGACCGGGCGCGGCCCGCCGATCTCAGCAACATCTATGTGCGCTCGCGGTCCACCAATACCCTGGTGCCGCTCTCCAACCTGGTCAGCCTGGAGCCGTCGGGCGGGCCGCGCCAATTCAAGCGCATCGACCGCATGCGGGCCATCACCATCACCGCTTCGCTGGCACCCGGCTACACCATGGGCGAGGCCATGGAGTTTCTCGAACGCATCTCCGGCGAGGAACTGCCGGCCATGGCCAGGGTAACCTGGGGCGGTGCCTCACGCGAATTCCGCGATTCGAGCTCTAGCCTCAACACCACCTTCGCGCTGGCCTTCCTCATCGTCTTTTTGGCGCTGGCGGCCCAGTTCGAAAGCTTCATCCATCCCTTCATCATCATGCTCTCGGTGCCGCTGGCGATCACCGGCGCCCTGGCCTCGTTGCTCTTCATGGGCCTGACGCTGAACGTCTACAGCCAAATCGGCATCGTCATGCTGATCGGCCTGACGGCCAAGAACGCCATCCTCATCGTCGAGTTCGCCAACCAGTTGCGTGATCAGGGGCAGGACATTTACACGGCCGTGCGCGATGCCGCGACGATCCGTCTTCGACCCATCTTGATGACCAGCATCGCTACCTCGTTCAGTGCGCTGCCGCTGGCGCTGGGTACCGGCGCCGGAGCCGAGGCGCGGCGGGCATTGGGTGTGGTGATCATCGGCGGCGTCAGCTTCGCGACGCTGCTCAGTCTGCTGGTGGTTCCGGTGCTGTATCTCTTGCTGGCCCGCTTCGCCAAGCCCACCGGCCATATCGCCCGGCGTCTAAGTGCGCTTGAGGCCGAGCATCGCGAAAGCAAACCCGAGGAAGCTACCCAACAGCCGGCGGAATAAGGAATCCAACATGGCGGAAGCGACTTTCCGGGACCTCGAACAGGCCGGCTGGACCGAGCGGGCAGGGGCCTACGACGATCACTTCGGCAGCGTCACCGAAGGCGCCATCGAGCCTCTATTGTCTATGTTGGGCGACGATTTGGCAGAGCTGCACCTGCTCGACGTCTGCGCCGGCACCGGGCACCTGGCCGCCGCCGCAGCGGCTCGCGGCGCCGTGGTCAAGGGCATCGATTTTGCCGCCACCATGGTGGCTCTGGCCAAAGCCAACCATCCCGGTCTCGATTTCGCCGAGGGAGACGCCCAGGCTCTGGATCAGGGGGACGGGGCCTTCGACGCCGTCACCTGTTGTTTCGGGCTTTTGCACCTGGCCGACGCCGAGGCCGCCATCGCCGAGGCGCAGCGCGTGCTCAAGCCCGGCGGCCGCTTCGCCTTCGCGGCCTGGCAGGGTCCCAAGGGCCACGATCTTTCGGCCTTGGTGCTGCCGGCCATCGAAGCCCATGGCACCTTCGACGTCGACCTGCCGCCGGCGCCACCGATCTTCCGTTTCGGCAAGCCCGAGGTCTGCGAGGAAATCCTTACCGTTGCCGGTTTCGCCGACGTGGAGACCCAGACACTTTCGCTGTCCTGGCAGACGCCCGAGCCCGAGGACGTGCTGACCATGATCCGCCGCTCCACCGTCCGCACCGCCATGATCCTCGACCGCCAGAGCCCCGAGGCGCGCGAGAGGATCGACGCCCGCATCCTGGAAGACGCCCGAGCGCGGCAAGGCGACGACGGGATTACGCTGACTTTTCCGGCCCTGCTGGTGGCGGCGACCAAGGCCTAGCCCGGCGCACACCCACCCAATCGCTCCCGATTTTCGGGCTAAGCCATTGTTATTGCAGCGCTAAAAAACCCATGACGTCATGGGTTTTCATGGGTTTTGTTGCACCGCAAACTAACACTCTACGCCGCCGTTTTGGCCAGAATGTCCGCTAGTCCCTGTGGGTCCGACAAGAATGGCGAGTGGCTGGTTTCCATTGTATGGACGATGGTTGGGTTGGGCATGACCGCGTCGATCCCGGCAATGCCGGCGTCTTGGGCCGCCAGTGTGACGGCGAGATCCTGGGTCAGGCGGATGTAGTGACGTGTTACCGAACCGAAATTCTCCGCTGTCACCGGCGAAGGAACGCCCAACACCGAGGCCGGTTCATCGCAGCTCAGGAGTTTCATCGTCGCCTTTATGGTTTCGTCGTCCACGTCGCCATAAAAAGCTTGCTTCGCCCCGGCGGCATATTCCGGGTCGCTCGATAGCGGGTCGATGCGCATGGCGCCGATAACTTCCGGGTCGCCAAGCAGCAACGTCGGCACCAGCGATGTGCTCATCGGCTCGCTGAACAACATTTCACCGGGCGTTGTCCCGTTGGGCAGCAAGACGGCGGAAAGATAAACCACGGCATGCAGTTTTTCAGGGGCCAGTTCGGCGACGTGGGTGATGGTGGTGCCGCCGAGGGAATGCCCGACCACAACGACCTTGCCGTTGCCCATGGCCGCCGCTTGATCGACGGCGGCAAGCGCGGCGTCGTTGGCGTCGTCTTGGCTGCTCGCCGCGATGGGCGAGGGCTCTGTGCCATAAGCTTCCGGGTCGATCGGCCGCTGGTAGAACGCCGCCGGGAATTTGGCGTTCAAGCCGTCGCGCGGAAGATCTATGGCGATGGCGGCGTAGCCGGACGCCGCCAGCAATGGAATGACCTTGTTCCAGGTCCAGGCCCCGTGCCAGGCGCCATGGACGAGAAGGAACGCGGGGTTGTCGTTGTTACTCATCTCAAGCCCTTTCCCTGCTGATAACGGAACTTCAATTCCTGATTGGCCCAGGCGAAGTATTTCATGATCCGACAGGTCGTTCCAGGATCGAAAATTGCGGGCTAGACGCCGGAGTACGTGTTGGCACAAGCGTTGCGGGGAGAGGTTGGATAACCATGCGAAAGGTCAGTTTCGTCTCATTCCGGGACAAAATGAGGAAGTCACATTGACCGAATCGGGACAGCACTCTCATGGGCCGGAAGGCACGCGGCGCTCCCGAGAAGACCGGCCAGTTCAAGGGCGAGGTCGAAACCTTCCTCACCGACTCCAGAAGGGAAGTATCGTGAATGAACTGGGATCGAAGGCGCGGGCCTACGACAAGGATGCGTGGGACGAGATTCTCGAAAAATGCCGGATTGCGCGAGAGCGGCTGAAAAAAGACGCCGCGTCGCTCCGGCTCAACTCGCTCGCCATTGCGGCGGGAAGCGAGAGGTTGCGTCTGCGGGCCCAGCGCCTGCGCGACGCACATTACGGCACGAGCCATTCCGCCAACGTGATCTGCTTTGAGGTGCCTAAGCTAGAGGAACGGGTCGACCGTGCCGTGGTGCCGGGTGAGAACTGGGGCAAAGTGATCGCTTTCCCGGATCGCGCCGGCTGAGGCGGCAACATCACAACCAGCCGATATGACCGTCCTGCCGGTGGCAATAACGTTAGTTGAATAAGCGACACAAGGAAGGCTGCTATAGGCACGAGAGCTGATATCACGGTCTTGGCCCAATTATCCCCGAAATCGTTGCCCTAATTCCTAACCGGGCCATTGACCACGGCACGATCAGCCCGGGTCTCGAACGGGTCTATGATCGTCGGGGCCATGGGAAAATAGGTTGAGCAAATTTCGTTGACTTTGCTTTCAGAGGGTTTTCCTGCGAAGATATTCCCGCCATTCCGCTTTGGCCTCTGAGATTCCGTTACCAGAGGTTCGGCAAGCATGTCGGTGTCGGGGCCGCAGCGAGATTCACGATCCAAAGCCAAAGTATGTGGCCTGCTGCAACTCGTAATCGAGGGCGCGCGCACCATGTGTTTCAGCATCGACGAATTGTTGGTGATGGTCGTACTTGGCCTTCCGCTGCGGTATCATTGGAAGATCGCAATAGTGCCTGCTGGGAAAGGAACATGGTGAGGAAGGGGGTGCTGCCCAGAATCGTCGGATTGGCTGTGATCCTCATGGCGCTGATCCTTGCCATCGATCTAGCAATCCCTCTGGGCGTGGCTGGTGGCGTACCTTACGTCGCTGTTGTGCTGCTTGGGATTTGGTTGCCACACCAGCGGCACGTCATAGCGCTGGCCGTGGTCACGTCTGTTCTGACGATTGCCGGCTATTTTTTCTCATCACCTGGTGGCATCGCTTGGATGGTGGTTTGGAACCGCGCTCTGGCACTCTTCGCGATTTGGGTTTGTGCGCTTCTGGTGGTTCAACGCAAGCGCGAGGAAGCCATGCTGGAGGGGGGCGACGACGCTCTGAGGCGGAGCCAGAGCCGCCTGGCCGAGGCCCAGCGTTTGGGCCAGATAGGCCATTTCCGGTTGGTTCTGGATCCCGCAAAACTGGAATGGTCGGATCAGATCTACCGCATATTCGGTTTGGATCGCGAAGAGACCGAATTGACCCCCGATTCTGTCCGTTCTCTCATGCATCCCGACGATTTGGATCAATATCTTCAGGCTCTCCAAGCAACGCTAGAGACCAAGCGACCCTTCTCAGCGGAAAGCCGATTTGTCAGACCAGACGGCCGGTCTTTGGTTCTCGGCTTTGAGGTGCAGCCTGAGTTAGATAAGGCCGGAGACGTGGTTGCCGTATTTGGCACGGCGCAGGATATAACTCAACGTAAACAAGTAGAAGAGGCTCTTCGTGAAAGTGAGCGTCGACTTTCTGAAGCACAGCAAATTGGGAAAATTGGTCACTTTCGGACGAACTTGGCTACAGGAGTACCGATATGGTCGGAACAAGTATTCCGGCTTTTTGGTTATGCCCCAGGCGAAATCGAGCCAAGTGCGGAATTCGTGCTCTCGAAAATACATCCGGACGATGTTGAAAGGTATCTCGGTTTGCGGGAAACGGTTATCGAGCAGGGGCGGTCCTTGTCAACTGAGTTCCGCGTCGTCAGGAGGGACGGCAAGGAGATTGTTCTCGCCTGGACCGGAAACCCGGAGTTTGATGAAAAGGGAGAAGTCGTTTCCCTTTTTGGCACGGTCCAGGACATCACCGAGCGAAAGCGGACCGAGGAGGAATTATCTCGACATCGCGAGAATCTCGAAGAACTGGTCGAGGAACAGACGGCCAAACTGCGGCAGAGCGAAGAGCGCTTCAAAGATTTCGCTGAATCCGCTTCAGACTGGTTCTGGGAGATGGGACCCGACCTGGCGTTCACCTATGGCGGTGATCAATTCTACGAGATCACTGGGTGGCACCGTGATGAAGTCTATGGCCGTGACCGGGGATTCTTGATTCATCCAGAACTGGAGGATTTGGCGAGCGACAAGTGGAGGGATCATTTTGCCAAGCTCGATCAGCGGGAACCGTTCGCCCACTTCGAATACGCGGCCAGATCCAAGACCGGAACACCCATTTACTTGTCGCTCAATGGAACACCGGTTTTCGACGACGATGGAGCGTTTCGCGGCTACCGAGGCACTGGCAGAGACATCACCAAACGCCGGATGGCCGGGGAGGCGCTACGGGGGAGCGAGGCAAAATTCCGTAATTTGGTAGAGGGGTCGATCCAGGGCGTTTGCATTCAACGCGATTGGCGAATCCTGTTCGTCAACAAGGCGCTTGCCGACATCCTCGGATACCAACGCCCCGAAGACGTTCTTGCCCTGGGCACACTCGACGCGCTGCTGCCGCCAACCGACAGGGGAGGGCTCCGTGCCTATTCGGATGCCCGGATAAAAGGGCAGCCGGCTCCCGACCGCTACCGGATGGAAGCTCTGCGGCAAGACGGCTCGACGGTCTGGATCGAGGTCATCGTCAACGTGGTGCAATGGGACGGCGAAGCGGCAATCCAGGCCACGGTCGTCGACGTCACCACCGAAGTGGAAGCGGTGACGGATGCCACCACGGCGCGGGAGCAACTCCTCAGCTCGCTGGATGCCTTCCCCGAGGCTGTGGCGCTCTCCGACAAGAATGACCGGCTGGTGTTCGAGAACGCCGTCTACCGGGAGCAATTTGTCCAACAATTCGATCGCGATCCCCATGGCCGGAGTTTTGAGGAGATCCTGCGGGAGTACGCAAATAGAGGCTCCATTCCCGAGGCCGAAGGTCGTTTGGAGGAATGGGTTGCGGAAAGGCTGGAGCAACACCGAACCAAACAAAGTCCGCTGCGCGTCCGCCGCGTCCGTGACCGGGAAATTTGGCTGGAACAACACGATGTTGCCACGCCGGATGGCGGATCGCTCATCATGTATTTCGATGTCACCGAATTGCAGCAGCAGGAAGATCGGCTCCGCCAGGCCCAGAAGATGGAGGCGATCGGGCAGCTCACGGGCGGTGTGGCGCACGACTTCAACAACCTGCTGGCCGTCATTATGGGCAACGCCGATCTCCTGGGCCAACTCCTGGACGAGGGGGACACGCGTAAGATCCGGGCGGTCAAGTTCATCCTGAGGGCCTCGCGGCGCGGAGCCGAACTGACACAGCGGTTGCTGGCCTTTTCGCGCAGGCAGCTCCTCGATCCCAAGCTCATCGACCTCGGCGATTTGCTGCCGGGGATAATCGAGATGCTGGGCCGCACCCTGGGCGAGACCATAGAGATCCGGCTCGTCCAGGCTGTCGATCTTGGGACCTGCGAGGCCGATCCCGGCCAGTTGGAGAACGCCTTGCTCAACCTGGCCATCAACGCGCGCGATGCCATGCCTGGCGGTGGCCAGCTGACCATCGAGACGGACAACGTGGAGCTCGACGATGGCGCTGCCGCGCAATATGAGCTCGAGCCCGGCCCCTACGTCACGCTGGCGGTCAGCGATAGCGGAAGCGGCATTGAAGCGGACCAGCTCGAGCACGTCTTCGAGCCCTTTTTCACCACCAAGGAGGTCGGGCAGGGCAGCGGCCTCGGACTCAGCATGGTCTATGGCTTTGCCCGCCAGTCGGGAGGCTGCGCGACCATCTACAGCGAGGTCGACCAGGGCACCACGGTGCGGCTCTACCTGCCGCGATCGAGCGCTACCCAAATGTCCGAGGCGGCCGGCCCCAATGTTACAGAGAGGGGCCCGCATGACGAGACCGTCCTGGTGGTGGAGGACGATGATGACATGCGTTATCTGACTGTCGATCTCCTGGAGACCCTGGGCTACGCGGTGCAGGCGGCGGGCGACGGGCAGGCGGCGCTCGAAATTCTGAAAGGAAACCGGAGCATCGATCTCCTGCTCACCGATGTGATTCTGCCCGGCGGCATCCTGGGACCAGAGCTGGCGGAGCGGGCCGGTCAGCTGCTGCCGAGTATCAAGGTGCTCTACATGTCCGGTTATGCCGAGAACGCGATCCAGCACCAGGGCCGGCTGGACGAGGACGTGATCCTGCTGCCGAAGCCCTTCGACATTTCGAGCCTTTCCCAAAAGTTGCGGCTAGTGTTGGACTAGGTTCTGGCCAACTGGCTGAGTCCTGGACCCATCGATCGTTCCCAGCGTCCTTTCCCTCGACGACGTTGGGCCGAGGTGAGGGTGGGCGACGGCGCTCTCAGCCGGCAGCCAGCGCCTCCTCGACCCAGGACAAGCGGTCTTGGCCCCACCACATCTGTTCGCCGACGAAGAAAGTGGGGGCGCCGAAGACGCCTTTGGCCACGGCCCGTTCGACCTGGGACTTGAGGGCGTCTTTGACGCCCTGGTCCTGCATGCCCTCGCCGTAGGCCTGGGCGTCGAGGCCGGCTTCGGTCAGCGTGGCGCCAACCACGGCGATGTCGGCCATGTCCTTTTCATCACGCCAGACGGCATTGAACATGGCATCCGAATAGGGCACCTGCTCGTCGCGGCCTTGGGCCACGATGGCGCCGCGCATCAGGGCCAGGGTGTTGACCGGAAAATGCGGGTTCATGTTGAAGGGTAGGCCGTACTTGTCGGCATAGTTGGAAAGATCGCCGAATAGCCATTCACCCTTGGCCGCGATCGAGGCGGGCGAGCTGTTGCCCACGGCCTGGAAGACGCCGCCCAGCAGCATGGGCTGGTAATCGATATCGGCGCCGGTGCGCATCGCCACCTTTTGCACTTCCCAGTAGCCCAGGTAGCTCGCCGGGCTGCCGAAATCGTACCAGATCTCGATCGTAGACATGAGGGTCAGTGCTTGCGGATGTGAAAGACGAACTCGCCTTCGGCCTCACCGGAATCGACCAATTCGTCACCGGTCTGGCGGCAGAAGGCCTCGAAGTCTTTGACCGAACCGGGATCGGTGGCAACCACCTTCAGCACCTGACCGGATTCGAGGCCGGTGATGGCCTTCTTGGCGCGTAGGATGGGCAGCGGACAATTGAGACCGCGGGTATCGAGTTCGGAATCGAATTCGGGCATGGGAATCACCTTTGGAGATCGTGGGCCGGGAGTATATTAGCAAAAACTCATCTAAGGTCACAACCGCTACGCTGCCGGCCCCTTTTCCGCCTCCTCGGCCACCAACTCCTTCTTCGAGAGCTTGCCGATCATGGTCTTGGGCAGCTCGTCGCGGAACTCGACGTGGCGCGGCATTTCGTGCTTGCCGAGCTTTTCCTGGAGGAACGAGAGCAGCTCCTCGCTGGTCAGGGTATGGCCCGCCTTGAGCTTGACGAAGGCCTTGACGGCCTGGCCGCGATATTCGTCGTCGACGCCGATGACGGTGCATTCCTCGACCGCCGGGTGCTGGTAAACGCCCTCTTCGACGTGGCGCGGGTAGACGTTGAAACCGCCGACCAGGATCAGGTCCTTCATGCGGTCGATGATGAAGGTGTAGCCCTGCTCGTCCATGTAGCCGACGTCGCCGGTGCGCAGGCGCCCGTCGATGATGGCCTCGGCGCTGTCCTCGGGGCGGCCCCAGTAGCCCATCATAACCTGCGGTCCTTGGACGCAGATCTCGCCGTCCTCGCCCTGGGGCAGGAACTTGGTCGGGTCCTCGCGATCGGTGATGAAGATCGAGGTGCCGGGCAACGGCAGCCCGATCGAGCCTTCCTTGCTGACCCCGGCGATGGGGTTGGCGCAGGCGACGGGCGAGGTTTCGGTGAGGCCGTAGCCCTCGCGCAGGCTGGCCCCGGTGAGCTCCTCGAAGCGTTGCTTGACCTCGACCGGCAGCGGCGCGCCCCCTGAGAGGCAAATCTTGATCGCGGTCAGATCGTAGCTTGCCAGGTCAGGGTGGTGGTTGATGGCGGTGTACATGGTGGGCACGCCGGGAAACAGGGTGGGGCGCTTCTTGCTGAGGTCCTTGAGCACCGGCTCCAGCTCGAAGCGCGGGTGCATGATGATTTCGGCGCCGATGTAGATGCTCAGGTTCATCACCACCGTCATGGCGAAGACGTGGAAGAAGGGCAGCACCCCCATCATGCGTTCCTGGCCCGGCTCCAGGCCCTCGAACCAGCGCGCGCTCTGCACGGTATTGGCGTAGAGATTGGCGTGGCTGAGCATGGCGCCCTTGGAAACGCCGGTAGTGCCGCCGGTGTACTGCAGCACCGCGATGTCGCTGGCGGCATCAATCGTCGGGGGCTCGAAGGTGCCGTCGTTGTTCAAGAGTTGGGCGAAAGCGAGGTGGCGGCTGTCGTTGGCAACGTCGGCGATGTCGGAGCGCTTGAACAGCGGGAAGAGCAGGCTTTTGGGAAACGGCAGCACCTCGGGCATGGTGCCGATGACCAGCGTTTTGAGCCGGGTCTGCTCCAGCATGGCCTTCATCTTGGGATAGAGCGCTTCCAGGTTCAGCGTCACCATGATGTCGGTCTGGCTGTCCTCGATCTGGTGCAGCAACTGGTCCTCGGCATAGAGCGGACTGTAGTTGACCACGGTGCCACCAGCCTTGAGGATGGCGAAATAGCTGATCACGAACTGCGGACAGTTGGGCAGGAAGAGGCCCACCTTGACGCCCTTGCCGACACCCAGCTTCTGGAAGCCGGCGGCGGCGCGGCGCACCATGTCGCCGATTTCGCCGTAGCTGTACTTCTTGCCCAGGAAGTCGAGAAAGGGATTTTGCGGAAACCTGTCGACGGTGTCGTCGAGCAGAGCATGGAGCGGCTTGACGGGAATATCCGCCTGCCAATCGATGTTCTCAGGGTATGCCTCGAGCCAGATCTGTTCGTTCATCGCCCCCTCCTTTATTTTCTCCTCGAATCTACTCCCTTCGCGGGCGTCAGGCTACACTGGGGCGACAAGCTGATTTTCCGAGGAGAAGCCGATGAACCAGGCTCCCGCCCACCGCGGCGCCAATCGCCCGAGCAATATGCTGTTCTGGCCCGTCCCAGATCGGCCGTTCGTCGAACGCGGCAAGGGCATCCACGTCTGGGATCAGGACGGCAAACGCTACATCGACGCCTCCGCCGGGCCCCAGACCTGCAACATCGGGCACGGCAACGAACGCGTGCGTGAGGTCATGCTGGCCCAAGCCGAGAAGATCAGCTTCGCCTTCCGCTCGCATTTCCGCAACGAGCCGGCCGAAGACTTGGCCGACCTGATGGCCAACCTGGCGCCCGAGGGATTGGATCGGGCATTTTTCTGTTCGGGCGGCTCGGAAGCCGTCGAGGCGGCCATCAAGTTGGCCCGTCAGCACGCCGTGGCCATCGGCCAGGGCTCGCGCTACAAGATGATCTCGCGCTTGCCCGCCTACCACGGCTCGACGCTGGGCGCTCTGGCCTGCACGGGTGATCCCATGATGGCCGGGCCATTTGCCCCCATGATGCCGATCTGGCCCAAGATTCCGGCGCCTTTCTGCGCCTACCGTCCGGCCGGCCAAAGTCGTGACGAGAGCGCCCTGGAGTACGCCGACAAGCTGGAGCGCGAAATCGTCAACCAGGGGCCGGAAACCGTGCTCGCCTTTATCATGGAGACCATCGGCGGCGCCTCGACCGGGGCCCTGGTGGCGCCCGATCCCTACTACCCGCGGGTGCGCGAGATTTGCGACAAGTACGGCGTGCTGCTAATCCTCGACGAGGTCATGTGCGGGGCCGGCCGCACCGGCAAGTTCTTGGCCGCCGAGCACTGGAACATCGTGCCCGACATCGTGGTGCTGGCAAAAGGCCTGGCCTCGGGTTACGTGCCGTTTGGCTCGATCATGACCTCGGCCCGCATCGCCGATGCCATCGACGCTGCCGGAGGCTACATACACGCCCACACCTATTCGGCCAGCCCCCTGGCCTGTGCCGTGGCCGGGGCGGTGATCAATGAGCACCTGGACCACGACCTTTGGGGCAACGCCGAACGCACCGGCGCCTACTTCATGGCACAGCTGCAAACCCTGCTCGACGAGTTTCCTTTCATCGGCGAGGTGCGCGGCAAGGGGCTGATGCTGGGCTTCGACGTCATCGCCGACCGGGCCACGGGGCGGCCGCTGCCGAACCAGCTCAACGCCCACCAGCGCATCGTCCAGGAGGCCTACGACCGCGGCCTGATCATCTATTCCCGCCGCGTGTTGGAGGGCGCCTACGGAGACTTCTTCCTGCTCACGCCGCCGCTGATCATCAGCGAGGCCGAGATCGACGAGGTGACGGATATTCTCAAAGAATCTCTGCGCGCCTTCGCGCCCGAGGCGGCGGCTGCCATGAAGGCCTGAGATCACCTCGGCGGGGATACGGCACCATGCAGCCAGGCAGCAAAGAAACAGCGCCGGAAGCGCCGCGGGGACGCCCTCCTCGGGCACTGTTGATCGGCCTTATGACCCTCGGTGGGGTGCTGCTGCTGTCGTTGATGTGGGAATTCGGTCTGGAGACGATGATCCTGGGCGCTCTGACGGGTGGGGCAACGCCAGAGCCGACCGAGGAGCGCTGGGAATTCGTTGCCACAAGTGTTGCGTTCGCGGCTCTCGCCATGACGCCGCCGTTGCTCTGGCTGACCCTGGCGGTGAGACGCGAGCGATCGGCTGAACGAGCCCTGGACGACACCCGGCAGCAGTTCCAGACGGTCGTGGAGGCGGTCAGCGAGGTCATTTGGGAAGTCGATACCGAAGGCCGTTACACCTATGTCTCCGAAAACGTCAAGGAAGCTCTGGGAGTTAGCTTGTCCGTCATCAAAACATTCGGGACTGTTGAGCCTATTTTTTACCGGAGGATCTGGCTCATCTTGGTTTGATGTTAAGCCGCTTGTCGTTG
>NZDS01000012.1 GCA_002690215.1 Rhodospirillaceae bacterium
TGCCAACCACTCCATCAACTCCTCAACATATTGATTCTTATAGCATAATCTCCATCTCAGGGCATCGATTAACGAGTTCATCTGGGAAATGGGGGTCAACACCATTGCGCTGTTGACCGGCATGATGATCATCGTCGCCATCACCCGCACTTCGGGCGTCTTCGAATACGTCGCCGTGTGGTCGGCCAAGAAAGTCAAGGCCGAACCCTTCGGCATTTTGATCATGTTGTCGCTTGTGACGGCCGTATTTTCGGCCTTCCTCGACAACCTGACAACGGTGCTGCTGGTGGTGCCGGTGGCGCTGTTGATCGTCGAGAAGCTCGACATCTCGCCCTATCCCTTCATGATCTCACAGATCCTGGCCTCCAACATCGGCGGCACGGCGACGCTGATCGGCGATCCGCCCAACATCCTGATCGGTTCGGCGACTGGGCTCAGCTTCACCCAGTTCCTCTTCAATCTGGGGCCTGTAGTGGTGATCATCCTGGTGGTCATGGTGTTCGCCTTCAAGCTCATGTGGGGTGGCGCTATGACGGCCTCGGCAGAGAACCGCGAGCGGGTGATGAACTTCCGCGAGGCCGACTGTATCCACGACCCGCGCCTCTTGGTGCAGTCGCTGGTCGTGCTGGCGCTCGTAATCGCCGGCTTCATCATCGGCGAGCACTTCGATATCCGGCCCGGCACCACGGCTATGCTGGGCGGTGCCGTGTTACTGCTGGTGACCGGCTTCGGCCGCCAGTCACCGGAGCAGGCTGAGCAGGTACACGAGGCCTTTGCCGAAGTCGAATGGCCGGCGCTGTTTTTCTTCATCGGGCTTTTCGTCATCGTCGCCGGGGTCGAACACGCCGGGCTGCTGAACATTCTCGGCGCCGGCCTGATGGAATTCACCGGCAGCGATCCCCTGGCCACCGCAATATCGACGCTGTGGTTGGCGGCCATCGCCTCGGCGGCGGTCGACAACATTCCCTTCGTCGCCACCATGATTCCGCTGGTCGAATCGCTGGAGGCCGGCCTGGGCGGGCCCGAGGCCCTGGAGCCGGTGTGGTGGTCGCTAGCTCTGGGCGCCTGCCTGGGCGGCAACGGCTCGCTGATCGGTGCCGCGGCCAACGTCATGGTGGCTGGATTGGGCGAGCGCGCCGGCTATCCGCTGGGCTTCGTGCAGTTTCTCAAGTTCGGCGTGGGCCTGATGCTGGTCAGCGTGGTCATTGCCAACGCATACATTTATCTGCGCTATTTCTGGTGAATGGGAGGCACTATCGACCTTCGGCCAGGTCGACGGTACGCTAAGCCGTGGGCTCGGGGACGTACCATGGGACATTGTTGAGGACGCGAGGCAATCATGTTCGACGAAAAGACCCTGACCGCGTCCCGCCAGCGCCAAGCCGAGTGGCAGGAGCAGTACGGCAAATTGGTAGCCCGCTTCGGCGACGCTGCACCTGAGCGCGCCACGGTGCCGCAGACGCGCTCGGGCATCGCGCTCAAAAGCGCCTATTTTCCCGACGACGTGGCCGAGCTTGATTTCCGCCACATCGGCGCCCCCGGCGCCTATCCCCACACCCGCGGCAACTTGGCCTCCCAGTACCAACTAATGAACTGGGCCAACCAGCCGGTCATCGGCTACGGCCTGCCCGAACACACTCGCCAGCGCATGGATGCGCTCAGCGAACAGGGCATGACCGGCTATTTCGGCCAGACCTTCTATAACCTGCTCTACGACCTGGTTTCGCACGAAGGCCTCGACCCCGACGATCCGGCGGCCCGCGGCCGGGTCGGCCAATGCGGCATGGCGGTCTATTCGGTGGCCGACATGGAACGCCTCTTCGACGGCCTCGACCTCGGCCGTACAAATGTCGTGCACATCACCATGTACCAGACGGTGCCCGCCCTGGCGCAGTACATCGCCTATGCCCGGCGCCGGGGCGTCGAAGCGGCGGCGCTGCGCGGCAACACCATGAACTTTTATCACCAGTCGGCCTACATCGGCATGACCGCCTTCCCACCCGAACAGGGCCACAAGCTGGCGGTCGCGCTGATTGCCTACTGCGCCCGTCACATGCCGCAATGGAACACCACCAACTTCGTCGGCTACGACCTCGAGGAAGCCGGCGGCAATGCCATCCAGGAGGCCGGCATGATGCTGGCCTACGGTATCGAGCTGGTGGAATCTTGCATCGAGGCCGGCGTCGATGCCACGGCAGCGCTTTCGCGCTTCGGCTTCCAGATCGCCCAAGGCAACGACTTTTTCGAGGAAGTGGCCAAGATCCGGGCGCTGCGCCGGCTGTGGGCGACGACCATGAGCGAACGCTTCGGCGTCACGGATCCACGCGCCCTCAATGTGCGCATTCACACCCACACCTCCGGCGCCATGCTGACGGCCGAGCAGCCGCTGGTGAACCTCATCCGTACGACGCTGCACACCTTCGGGGCGGCGCTGTCTGGGGTCCAGGCCATGGAGGTGGCGGCCTACGACGAGGCCTATGCCATCCCGACCGAAGAATCGGCAACGCTGAGCCTGCGCGTGCAGCAGGTAATTCAAGAAGAGACCAACATCGCAGCCGTTAGCGACCCGCTGGCGGGCTCCTACTTCGTCGAGAGCTTGACCGACCAAGTGGCCCGGGCAATAGCGGCTCTGGCTGAGGAAATCGAGGGCATGGGCGGCTATATCGCGGCCCAGCGTCAGGGCTGGATCCGCAACCAAATCGAGGCCACGGCCGAGCGCTGGCGTGACGACGTCGAGGCCGGCCGTAGCGGCGTCGTCGGCGTCAACCGCTACGTCGAGGATGATGCTGGCGAGCCCGACCTCTTCACCGTCGACGAGGAAGTCGAGCGCATCGCCATCGAACGCATCCAGGCGCTGCGGCGGGAGCGCGACAGCGGCCGCCACGCTGCCGCCCTGGCCGAATTCAGAACCGCCGTCGGGGCCTTTGCCGATCAGGATATGGCGACGGTCGGTGACGGCCGGTTGATGGAGACGGCTGTCGAGGCCGCCGCTGCAGACGCCACCACCGGCGAGATGATGGCCGCAATGCAAGAAATCCTGGGCTGGGATGCGCCCTACAACTTCGCGCCGTAGGTAAAACTGCCGTGCCTGATCCCATCCGTGTGCTGCTGGCCAAGCCGACCCATGATGCCCACGACCGCGGTGTGCGGTACACCGCCCGCAAGTTCCGTGATGCCGGCTTCGAGGTCATCTTCACCACCTTCCGCCAGGCCAACCAGGTGGTGGCCACGGCGCTCGAGGAAGATGTCGACGTGATCGGCATTTCGAGCTCGGCCCAGGGACACCTGCCGATTTTTTGAAGAACTTTTCGCCGGCCTCGGCGAGCAAGGCCTCGACGACGTGCTGGTGATTGGTGGCGGCGTCATTCCGCGCCGCGATCAGGATCAGCTTCGCCGGTGGGGTCTCTCGGCCGTCTTCGGCCCCGGAACTTCGGCCGAGGCCGCGATCAACCACATCCGCGACAACGTGCGCCAACACAGCCCGTCAGGAGCCGACACGGCATGACGTAAGTCGGCCATCTACGTGGTAGGATTTCGGTCATGCATGAGCATCGCTCGGGGGATGGCAAGGCCAAAGGAACATCCGTTCTGAGGATACCGCACCTGGGCGGCGGGAGCATCGGCCGGCGCTATGCGATCGCGGTGCTCGTGTTCGCTTTGCTCGTCACCTTGATCTCCTCGTTGCTGCAGTTCAATTTCGAACACCACCAGAACACTGTCCGGGATTTCGCCCTGATATTCGCCGGCAACGGTGCCAAGATTTTTCTGCTAGCAGCGATCTCGTTGATCATTTTTGATCGCCTGATCTTGCGCCACCTGCGCAAACTGGCAGAGGCGGTGCATCCTGCAGGAACTGTCGGCCGGGATGCATCACTGACTTTGGACAGAGGGTCCAGGAAACCCGGCCAGGCGGACGAGTTCGATCAATTGGCGCAGGCCTTCGACTTGATGCGAACTGAACTGGCGGCCTCGTTCGGTACCATCGAGGAGAGCGAACGCTATCGCCGGGCCATCATCGAACGGGCTGGTGACGGCATCTTCGTCTTTTCTGCGGCGGGACGCATTGTCGACGCCAACGAGGCCGCTTGCCGGTTGCTGGGCTACAGCCGCCTCGAACTGCTCGATCGGCTTTCTACGGATCTTGACGCCCGCTACAGCGGCTCCGACCTTGTGGCATTATTGGAAAGTATTGAGAACGGCCTACCGCTGAGCTTGGAGACCGAGCTCAAGCGCAAGGACGGCACGGTGTTTCCCGTCGAACTGAGTGTCGTGGCGGCCGATTTGCACGACCGGCGGCACTTCATCGTGGTGACCCGCGATATCACCGAACGAAAAGCCGCCGAGGCGGCGCTCCGCCTGAGCGAGGCCAAGTTCCGCGACCTCGTCGAAGGTTCAATCCAGGGCACCGTTATCCATCGTGGTTTTCAGCTTCTCTTTGCCAATCTGGCCGCCGCCAAAATGCTGGGCTACGAGACGGTGGCGGAGATGATGGCACTCGATTCCTATCTCGATATCATCATGCCCGACGAACGGGAGAGAATTACGGCATACAAAGAGGCCCGGATGAAGGGCGAGCCGGCGCCCAGTTCGTACGAGTATCGGGGACTACGCAAGAACGGTTCTGCCATCTGGCTGGAAAACCGCGTCAGCGTCGTCGACTGGGAAGGTGAACCGGCCATCCTCTCCGTTATCGTTGACATCAGCGAACGCCATCAGGTGGAGGCGGCGCTCAGGGAAAGCGAGCATATGCTGGCCGAAGCCCAACGTGTCGGCAACATGGGACACTGGCGCATAAGCGTTGAGCCGCGGGGGTTGCAATGGTCGGACGAGGTTTTCCGGATCTACGGCCTCGATCGCGAAACGACGGTGCTGACGCGGGAATTGATCCTTCCTCTTCACCTTCCGGAGGAGGTGAACGACTACATTCAGGCGCGGGATGCGGCGATCTCGGGCGCCGCGGAATTGTCGACGGAATTTCGCATCAGGCGGCCCGACGGCGAAATCAGAAAGGTCACAATGATTGGCCAGCCCGAATTGGACGATCGGGGAAAAGTGGTTGCCCTGTTCGGCACCGTCCAGGACGTCACTGAACAAAGACAACTGCAGGAGCAACTGGTCCGGTCCCAGAAGATGGAGGCGATCGGCCAATTAACAGGCGGCGTGGCCCACGATTTCAACAACCTGCTGGCCATTGTTCTGGGTCAATCGGAACTGATGCAATACCGCCAGGGCAAGGGTGACCAGCGCGGCGCCATCGACGTGATCGTGCGTGCTGCCAAGCGGGGGGCAGAATTGACCCAAAGATTGCTGGCCTTTTCCCGCCAACAGATGCTCGACCCTAAGATCATCGACATTGATGACCTGCTTCCGGGAATAGTTGCCCTGCTGCGGCGTACGCTCGGCGAGACCATTGAGGTGGAAACCGGCGACACCAGCGAACTGTGGCATTGCGAGGTCGATCCGGGGCAACTCGAAAATGCGCTGCTCAACCTGGCCATCAATGCCCGCGACGCCATGCCGGATGGCGGCAAGTTGACTATCGAGGCAAGCAATGCGGTGGTCGAAGACAGCGCCGTCTCCGCAGAGCCGGATGTATCGCCGGGCAGCTACGTAGTGCTTGCCGTCAGCGACCAAGGCCATGGTATCGCGTCGGACCACCTCGAGCATGTGTTCGAACCCTTTTTCACCACCAAGGAGGTGGGCAGCGGCAGCGGACTGGGTCTCAGCATGGTCTACGGATTTGCCCAGCAGTCGGGCGGACACGCGACCGTCACAAGCGAAGTCGGCAAAGGAACCACGGTCAAAATTTATTTGCCCCGCGCGGCGCTTCAGCCGGACGCAAGGGAAGCCGGGTTGCCGCAGGCCGAAAATTTGAGTGGCGACGAAACCATCCTGGTAGTCGAGGACGACGCCGACGTTCGCTACATGACCGTAGCCCTCCTGGAAACACTCGGTTTTTCGACGATCGAGGCTGGGGACGGCGCGCAGGCCCTGGGGCTTCTCGAATCGGACGCATCGGTTGATCTCCTGCTCACCGACATCGTCCTTCCGGGCGGCATGCTTGGTCTGGAATTGGCGCGTCGCGTCACGGACTTGGCGCCGGGCACAAAAGTGCTGTTTATGTCGGGCTATTCGGAATACTTGACTCTGGAAAGCGGTGACCAAAGCCACAAGTTGGGCGCTGACGTACCACTGCTGCCAAAGCCTTTCGACAGGACCAAACTGGCCCGCATGGTGCGGGCGGCGCTCGATGACTAACCCGCTTTTCTCAGCGGGTCGTGGCCTGGACGAAGATTGATCAGGAAAGCCAGCGCTTGCGCCGGCGGTAGTGTTTGACGTCGCGGAAGCTCTTTTTGGCGCCACCCTCGGAGAGGCCGAGGTAGAACTCGCGGATGTCGGCGTTGTCGGANAGATCCTGGGCGCTGCCGCTGAGCACGATCTTGCCGTTCTCCATGACATAGCCCTCGTCGGCGATGGAGAGCGCCATCAAGGCGTTCTGTTCGACCAGCAGCATGGTCACGCCTTCGTTGTCCCTGAGACGCTTGAGGATGCCGAAGATCTCCTCCACCAGCATCGGCGCCAGGCCCAGCGAAGGCTCATCCAGCATCAGGAGCTTGGGCCGGCTCATCAGGCCGCGGCCGATGGCCAGCATCTGCTGCTCGCCGCCGGAAAGATAACCGGCCGAGACCTTGAGGCGCTCGCGCAGCCGTGGGAAGTATTCCAGCACGCGGTCGATGTCTTCGTTGACCTGGCGGAAGTTGCCGTTGATGTGGGCGCCGGCGATCAGGTTCTCGCGGATGTTCAGGTGCTCGAAAACGCGCCGGCCCTCGAACACCTGGGCGATGCCGTTCTTGACGATCTCGACAGGATTCATACGGTCGATACGTTGACCCTGGAACTCGATCGAGCCGCGCGTGACCTGGCCGCGTTCGGCCTTTATCAGGGCCGAGATGGCCTTCAGCGTGGTCGTTTTGCCGGCTCCGTTGGAGCCTAGAAGCGTTATCAGCCGGCCCTCGGGAACCTCCAACGAGACTCCTTTGAGCACCAGGATGATGTTGTCGAAGATGACCTCGACGTTATTCAGCGTCAGCATGCTTCGGCCCCGGTAAGCAGGCGCTCCGCTGACGGGAACCAACTCCCGCCAGCGGAACTGGTACTGCGATGACGACTACTTTTTGTACTTGGTAGCCCGGACGTGTTTCATGACCACGTCGCGGTAGGGCGCCATCCATTTGGATGCCGGCACCCATTTATCGCCTTTAACCTCCCAAACCTGAACCCAGCCGCCACCTTCGTGATCCTCCGGGGTGACGCTGACGGGCGGAGCGAAGTTGCCCATGGCGAAGTTGCGGATGTTCTCGAAGCCTTCTTTGGTGTGCTCGCCGGTGATGTTGTTGCCATGCTTCTTGATGGCATTGGCAATGGCCTCGGCGTGGAAGGCACCGATCAAGATACCGCGGTTGTAGAAAACGCTGATCTTCATCTTGTCCATGGGCGGGGCTTTGCCCTCATCCTGGGACATTTTTTTGATGTCCCGGATGATTTGATGGTCCTGGCCCACCCCCGCGAACTGCAGCGATTGGTAGCCCTGCGCGGTTTTCCATCCGGCTACGTTGATATCGGCTTCGGCGCCGCCCCAAACGAAGCTGATGATGCGATTCATGGGAAAGCGAAGCCGTGACAACTCCTTGATCGAAATGCCGGGTGCCCGGCCGAAGAGATGGGCGATAACCCAGTCGGCCTTGTAGTTGCGCACGATATCCAGCACTTGCGGCCGCATCTCGACGGCTGGCGGCGGCACGGCGAATTCACGCAACGTGAAGCCGAGCTGCTTTTGCAGATCGCGCAGCACCGGCAACGGCTCGCGCCCGGCCGGATTGTCGTAGAAGAGATAGGCGACTTTCGGTTGGCCCGATTTACCGGCCGCTTTCCACTTGTCCTGCATGAACTTGACCGCTCCCGCCATCTGCGACCAATAGGTCGCGGCCATGGGGAAGAGGTAGGGGAATTCCTTGCCGTTGGCGGCTCCGGCGCTGCCGAATCCGGGCGAGGTTCCCGGAATATGGTCCTTGTGCAGCTTCGGCGTCAGGGCATAGGTGATGGGCGTGCCCCAGATCATATAGGTCAGCGCCCCCGCCGCTTTGTGACGCTCATAGGCCTCGACGCCGCGCGGTGTGTTGTAGGCGATGTCGATCTCAAAAACCCGCACCGAATTGCCGGCGCCAAATTTCTCCTGCTTGTTGACCAGACGGAAATAGTCGTGCACGCCGTCACAAAGGAAGGCACCCACGGTCTGGGTGGGACCCGAACGGTCGCACTGGAATCCGAGAACGAATTCCTTGGCCTGGGCGACACCGGCCGCCGCGACCGACAGCAACAGCCCGAGGCCTGCCACCATCATTGACCGCATTACTTTACTCATTGTATTTGACTGCATGACGTATACCCCCAATTATTTTGTTCGATAGGGTCTTTGTCTCCCAACCCCACTCTAACTCATACGCTTCTTTAAACCGACATTCCCCAGATAGCCTCCAAATCCATGGAAACCGTACCATCATGGCACTCCCAGTAGT
>NZDS01000013.1 GCA_002690215.1 Rhodospirillaceae bacterium
TAACGCCTTACCCACAACCCCACAGGCCCAACAGCATCAACAGAAGCGGTCAATTGATGTGGTACCTAAAGCGGACAACTTAGTTTGTTATCGACACCTTCGCTGCGTTCTGTCGCCGGACACCGGCAGGCGCCTTTGCGCTTGGGCTTTGCCGGCCGGCACGCTATCAATGGCTTTAGCTCAACCTAGCCCAACTTCGGCCCTGCCCGCGCCCGACTGCCATGCCGCCAGCCGATCTCCTCGCCCGCGCCGTCCGCCATCACGAGGCCGGCCAACTGACCCAGGCCGAGCGCCTCTATCGCAAGGTACTGAAGCGCCAGCCCGGCCAACCCGATGCGTTGCACCTGCTGGGCGTCATCGCCCATCAGCAGGGCCGCCACCGTGAGGCCGTCGAGCGCATCGAGGCGGCCATCGGCGCCAATTCCCGGGTGCCGGCCTTTCACTACAATCTGGGTCTGGCACGGCGCGCATTGAGGCGGCCGGATGCCGTGGCCGCCTTCGCCGCCGCTCTCGCTCTCAATCCGGACCACCGTGACGCGGCTTTCGAGAAGGCCAGCACGGAGGCCGAATTGGGCAACCTGGAATTCGCCATTGCCGATTTCGAGGGCCTATTGGCCGCTGGCCCGCACGGCCCCGCCCAGGCCAACCTGGCCCAGGCGTTGCGCCAGGCCGGCCGTTTTGCCGAGGCAGCCGAGGCCTACCGGGTTGCTCTGGCGCAGCAGCCGCTTGAGGCTGAGTTGCTGGCCGGCCAGGGTCAGGTACTGGCGGCGCTGGGCCGTCACGGCGAGGCAGTCACAAGTTTCCGCCGGGCGTTGGAATGCCGGCCCGACTATCCCGAAGCCGGCCTCAACCTGGCTATTTGCCTGCGCGACAGCGGCGAATTCGCCGCCGCCCTGGCGGCCTGCGACCAGGTTCTCGCCAGCCACCCGGGCGACGTCGCTGCATTGGCGAGCAAAGCCGGCGTGCTGTCCCGGGAGGGTGACGACCAAGCGGCCGCCGAAATCGTTCTGCCCCTGATCGAAGCCGGCAACCGGGACCCCGCGCTGGCGCTGGTGTTTGCCGGTCTGGCGGGGCGCCTGCAGCGCGAAGAGGAGGCCATCGGGCTACTCGAAAGCCTACTCGGGGAGGCGACGGAATCCCACTGGCGCCAGCGCTGCCACTACCGCCTGGCGGCGCTCTACGACCGGGGCGGCGTGGTTGATCAGGCGTTCGCCCATTATCGCGCCGCCAACCAAGGGAACTTGGACGAGAGCACTGCCTTGGCCGACGTTGCGGCATGTGAGGCCATGACGGCGGCCTGGCAGGGCCTCGATCTACCCGACAGCGGCCTCGACGCGGAACCGGTTTTCGTCATCGGCATACCACGCTCTGGCACCAGCCTGGTCGAGCAGATCCTAGCCAGCCACCCGCAAGTTTTCGGCGCCGGTGAGCTCATGGAAATCCGCAACATCGCACTCGACCTGCCGCTGCTTTTGGGCAGCGAAACACCCTATCCCGACTGCCTGGCCGAACTCGACCGCGACACCGCAGCCCAGGCCGCCGGTCGCTATCTCGAACGCCTGGCCGGGCTCAGCGACGGCACCGTGGTCGACAAGATGCCGCACAATTTTCTTCACCTTGGGCTGATCTCCAGGCTTTTCCCTCAGGCCCGGGTAATCCATTTGCGACGCGACGCACTGGACACCTGTTTTTCCTGCTACGCCCAGGATTTTGGCGAACGCCACGCCTATTCGCGGTCGCTAGGCGCGTTGGGGCGTACCTACATGGCCTACCGCAAGCTGATGGCTCACTGGCGGAAGGAGCTCGACCTGGACATCGAAGAGATCGACTACGAAAACATCGTCGCCGACCTCGAGCCGGCCGCCCGGCGCCTGATCGATTTCATCGGCCTCGACTGGCACCCGGACTGCTTACGCTTTCACGAAAACCAGCGCTTCGTGGCCAGCGCCAGCTTCGAACAGGTGCGTCAGCCCATTTACGACCGCTCGGTTGGTCGTGGCGCGCGGTATCGGGAGCATCTGGGACCGCTGATAGAGGAGCTGGAAAACCTTTGACGCACGAGCGACGCAATATTGACTCAAGGCGTCATGGAATTACTCAAATCCACTTGAAACGGCGGAACAGCCAAAGTTCGAATGCGACGATGACGCCCAGGAAAGCGCACACGGCGGTGAAGGCCCAGGGTTCCGAGGTCCACGGGATGAAACCCAGATTCATGCCCAAGCTGCGCAGGTTATGACCAGGTGAAAAATGCGGGCTGGGTGGGTGCGCTGAGGTTCCGTGCTCGACCGTCGCCTCTCAGGCCGCCACTGCTTTGACCTCGATGGGCGGCGCGGACTTGAGCGTTTGGTAGACCACGCAATAGCGTTCCGTGAGGTTCATCAGGGTGGCGCGCTCGTCGTCGGTCAGATCGCCATCGATCTCGAAGCTGAGGCGGATGTCGCGAAAGCCGACCGGGGCCTCTTTGTCGACGCCCAGCGTGCCGCGAAAATCAAGGTCTCCTTCGGCGCTAATGCGGGCGTCGCGAACTTCCAGACCAAGTGCCGTCGCCACGGCATTGAGAGTGACGCCGGCGCAGGCCACCAAGGCCTCTAGCAACATGTCGCCGGAGCAGGCGTGCAGCCCCGATCCACCTGTGGCCGGATGCAGGCCGGCCTCGACCAGGGCGCGGCCTGTTTCGACCGAGCAGGTCACGCCCTCGCCGATGGCGCCTTCGGCCCTGAGTGTTACGACTGCGGCCACCGGGTCATCGCGATATTGCGCTTTCAGCGGTGCCTGAAGTTCCTTGAGCTGCGCGGAGTCCATGCCGATGTGCCTCCTGATGTGACGATTTCAGTCATAAGGTCAGCAAAAGAGTCCAGTGGCAATTCATCAAAGCGTGATGCATCCAGCGGCCTTTCCGGGTAAGGAACGTCGATGTCGCGCAGTGAGATGGGGAATTGGCCATGAAGATCTTTGTTACCGGTGCTACCGGCTACATTGGCGGGTCCGTCGCGGACGGCCTGATATCGGCCGGACACGAGGTGCATGGTCTGGCGCGCTCGGAAGCGCGAGCCTCGGAAGCGCGTGAAAGAGGTATCGAGCCTTTGATCGGCACGCTGGACGATGCTGCCTTGCTGGCCCGAGCGGCAGGTGAAGCAGATGCCGTGGTCAACGCTGCCAATGCCGATCATCGAGGCGCCGCGGAAGCGATGCTGGCGGGGCTCGCCGGCTCGGGAAAGCTGTTCCTGCACACCAGCGGCTCAAGCATCGTCGGCAACCGTGCCGGCGGGGAGGCGAGCGACCAAGTGTTCGACGAAACGACGCCGCTGACACCCTCGCCGGCGCGCGCTGCACGTGTGGCACTGGACCGTGACATTCTGGCTGCTGCCGACAGCGGCGTCCGCGCGGCGATTATTTGTCCCAGTCTGATCTACGGTCAAGGTCGCGGCGCCGGGCTGAACAGCGTGCAGGTGCCCTGGCTCATCGATCTTGCGCGCAAGTACGGGGTCGCAAGGCACATCGGCAGCGGCGGCAACATCTGGTCGAACGTCCATATCGGCGACTTGGTGATGCTCTATCTCCTCGCTTTTGAGCAGGCACCGGCCGGAGCCTTCTATTACGCTGAGAGCGGGGAGAATTCCATGCGCGAAGTGTGCCAAGCGATCAGCCGCATGCTGGGCTTCGGTGGCGACACCGATTCAATGACCATTGAGGAAGCCGCCGCCGAATGGGGCGAAGGTCCTGCCAACGACACCATGGCCTCGAACAGCCGCGTGCGCGCTGAGCGCGCGCGGCAGGAACTGAAGTGGATGGCCAAGGCGCCGTCTTTGATCGATGAAATCGAGCGCGGCTGTTACGCCTAGCAAGCTTTATTCCGGCGGCAGGATCTCCTGCGGGCAAACGTCATCGACCAAGTGCTGGCGGCCGATGTCGTCCAGGTGGGCGCGTTTTTCATCGCCCGTCAGGTTGGCGCCGATGCCGTGGGTCAGGGCCAGTACCAGCGACTGGTCGGTGAGGTCGAGCCAATAGCTGCGACGCACCAGCTTGCCGCTTTCGTCGCGGGCGAAGGGGTCGTCGGGATTGGCCCCGAGGTCGGGTTTGTAATAACGGGTCATGTGTCCAGTCTGCCCCAGGCCGGGGCAGTAGGGAAAGAGTTTTGCCCGAGCGGCAGCTTGACAATGAGGACGGGCCTTGCTGGCCTGGGGCCGGCATGACATCTGATCCCTTCGCCGCCGCCCTCCGGCACCACCGGGACGGTCGCCTGAATGAGGCGGCGGCGGCCTATGAGGCCATCATTGCGGCCGCGCCCGGTCACACCGACGCGCTATACAATTTAGCGTTGCTGCGCGCCGCCGCCGGTGACAACACCGCCGCCGAAGGGCTGTTGCGCCAGGTGTTGGCGCTGCTACCCGATGACAGGGCCACGCTCGAGGCTCTGGCCCGCGTGCTGACCGTGGCCGGCGACTATGTGGGTGCCATCGGGCTTTTCACTGGCTTGGCTGGCGACGATCCCGGGCTCTTGCACCAGCTCGGCTCGCTCTGCCGCCTGGCCGGGCGCAGTGCCGAGGCGGTGGATTACCTGGGACGTGCGGCCAGTCTTGCCGACGATGCCGAAGTCGAAGATTCGCTGGCGCTGGCGCTTTTCGATACCGGCTCCAACCAAGACGCCGAAGCAGCCGTCGGTCGGGCGCTCGAGCTCGCTCCCGAACTCGCCTCGGCGCACAACACCCGCGGCCTGTTGGCGGCCCAGGCCGGCCGGCCCGACGAAGCCATGGCGTGCTACCGCCGTGCCCACGAACTCGACGCCGATTTCCTCGACGCCACCGTCAACCTGGGCGAGGCGTTGCGCCAGGGCGATCGGCGGCACGAGGCGCTGGCGCTGCTCGAGCCGGCCGCAAGGCGCCACCCCGAGGCCGGCTTGCTCACCGCGCTGGGCACCGTGCAGCACGAGTTGCGCCACAACGGCGCCGCCATTGCCAGCCTCGAGGCGGCGCTCGAGCTTCAGCCCGGCAACCTGGCGGCGCGGGCCAACCTGGCGGCCACGTTTCAGGACGAGGAACAACCGGAGCAGGCCGAGCGGCATTTCCTGCAGGCGCTCGAGGACCATCCCGGCGCGGCCGAACTACACCTCAACTACGGCAAGCTGCTGCAGGCCCAGGGCCGGCACGGCGCTGCCGTAGCCGCCTTCAACCGGGCCCTGGAGCGCCAACCCGATCACACCGGCGTGCACGCCCACCTCGTGCATTCGTTGCTGCAAACGGCCAACTGGTCGAACTTGGACGGCGCCATGGCCCGGGTGTTGGAGATTTGCCGGCAGGCGCTTGAGCGGCCCGGGCCGGTGCCCACTTCGCCCTTCGCGTTGACCACGCTGGGGGCGCCGCTGGAGCTGATCGCCCGGGTCGTGCGGCGCCGGGTGGCGGCGCTGGAGGTCGAAGCAGCGTCCCTCGTCCATCACCAGCCGGGCGCCAAACTTCACCTCGGCTATCTCTCACCCGACTTCAAGGTGCACAGCGTGGCGACAGCCTTCGAGGCCATCCTGGCGGCCCACAATCGCCAGCGCTTCAGGATCACGGGCTATTCTCTGTTGGGCGGGGGTGACGAAATGACCACGCGGCTGGCTGCCGGCTTCGACGACTTCGTACTCTTGGGCTCGCTTTCGCAGTTGGCTGCCGCGGAACGCATCAACGCCGACGGCGTCGACGTGCTGGTCGACCTCGCCGGTCTGACTCAGGGCGCGCGGCCGGAAATTTTGGCGCTTAGACCGGCGCCCGTACAGGTCCACATGCTGGGCTACATGCACACACTGGGCGGACTGGTCGACTATCTCGTGGCCGATCCCATCGCCGTGCCTGATGAAGAGCGGCAACACTATGCCGAAAAAATCATTCGGCTACCCCACACGTGGATGCCGGCAGCCCGCCGGGCCAGCACCCCGGCTGCCGGCCGGGCTGCCGCCGGCCTGCCCGAAGGCGCCTTCGTGTTTGCCAACCTCGGCGCGCTCTACAAGATCGAGCCGCAGATCTTCGATCTCTGGATGCGCCTTCTGCGCCGCCTGCCCGAGAGTGTGTTGTGGCTGCTGGCCGAGCCCCGCGAGGCCGTCGCCAACCTGCGTCGCGAGGCGGCCGTCCGTGGCGTCGACCCCCAGCGTCTGGTGTTCGCCGAGTTGATTGACGAGCCGGCGCACCTGGGCCGACTTGGTCTCGCCGACCTCGGGCTCGACACCTGGCGCCACCCCGGCGGCGTCAGCACCGCCGATGCGCTGTGGGCCGGGCTGCCGGTGCTACTGACCGGCCCGCCGGCCATCGAACATCCCACCCGGGTCAGCCTGGTGGCGGCGGCCGGGCTGCCGGAACTGGCGGCGGCCTCGCTCGATGAGTATTTTGCCAAGGCGCTCGGCTGGGCCGAGGATGCATCGACCCTGGCCGATCTCAGGGCCCGGCTGGCCGCCAACCGGACCAGCGCGCCGCTGTTCGATGCCGCTGCCTTCTGCCGCTACCTGGAGCAAGGCCTGGCGACAGCCCACGAGGCCTGGCGCGCTGGCCGCCCGTCGTCTGACATCGACGTGGATCCCTGATCCAGGCCATCCACCCAGCCAATTCGAAGAGGGCAACGACCGCTTGAACAGCGCGCGGCCGCCATGGCATGCTGGCCATTGGGAAAAGCTGTGGAGGATACCAACCACATGAGCGAGGTTGTCAGTTTCGAAGACTTCCGGCCCGTCCGGCCGACAACGAGGAGCCGGACGGGNNAACAACCACTCGTTCACTTCGACAAGCGCGAACTCGATCTCATCCTGGGCATCTACAGCCGTCATGTAATGGCCGGCGAATGGCGCGACTATGCCCTGGAGTTCACGCCCGATCGCGCCACCTTTTCGATTTTCCGCCGTAGCGCAGAGGGCGCTCTCTTCCGCATCGTCAAGAAAGCCAAGGCGCGCCAGCCCGGCGGCTACACAGTGGTCTCGGCCCAACAAGGCGTGCTCAGCCGCGGCGGCGACCTGGGGTCCGTATTGACGGTGCTGCAGAAGACCAAGCAGCCAATCCGGCTGATTTGAGTTTTTTGTAGACCCTCATTTTTTAGACCCTCACCGGGCGGGCGTGGTTTTGTGTGGACCCTCACCGGGCGGGCGCCTCCGCGCCCTTGGCCTCCGCCCCCCGTCCCGCTAAGGGATGCACACATCTCTGAGTGCCGAACCGGATGCGACACCGAAAAAACACCCCCACCGGCCCGACCGGGATGATGGGTAACAGTTTAGACCGGGGACATAGGTAACACTTTCCCCCTCCGGCGCACCAATCCCGCGGCCGCTCCAGGGGCGGCTCCCGACGCTGGTGTGCGACCGGAAGCCCTGCTTCCGGTCTGCCCAACGGCGAGTGTCGTTCTCCAAGTTTGAACTCCTGACATCGCCAACCTACCCACGCACCGCTTTGCGGCGGCGTCCCTTCAGTTTTGGGCGGTGGAAACGGCCTTGCCGGTCGATGCGGCCCAGGAGCACCGGGCGGGCGCATCCGCGCCCTTGGCCTCCGCCCCCCATCGGGGGGGCGGCTTAGCGCCGCCGATACCAAGTGTGTTTTTTTGCTGCT
Source organism: Rhodospirillaceae bacterium (assembly GCA_002690215.1). Classification (GTDB taxonomy): domain Bacteria; phylum Pseudomonadota; class Alphaproteobacteria; order UBA2966; family UBA2966. The sequence goes on from NZDS01000013.1 coordinate 7,566, forward strand.
TGGTCTTGGTGCAACGGGAGCGACCGCGACCCGCCGCACCTGCGGCGCGCCCGCGCAGGCNGCGGNCCGNAGGTCCGCCGCCGTGAGCGACAAAAGCTTAAGTGCTGATCGGCACGCCGGCGATCTTCTTCGAGGTGCGGATACCCAGCGAGCTCTTGACATGGGCGACGTTGGGGGCCGCCGTCAGTTCGGTGGTGAGGAAGGTCTGGTAGCTGTCCCAGTCCTCGGCCGTGACTTTGAGCAGGAAATCGTACTCACCCGCCAGCATGTGGCATTCACGCACCAAGGGCCAGCTCTCCGCCAATTCCTCGAAAGCCAGGAGATCGGGCTCGGCTTGGCTGTCGAGTCCGACCAGGGCAAAGGCCGTGACGCCGAAGCCCAGCGCCTCGGCATTAACCTCGGCGTGATAGCCGCTGATGTATCCGGCTTCCTCCAGCGCCCGCACCCGGCGCAGGCAGGGCGGCGCCGAGATACCGACGCCCTTGGCCAGTTTGACGTTGGTGATGCGGCCATCTTCCTGCAGGATCCTCAGAATCCCGCGGTCGATGGCATCCAGTTTGACTTTCGGCATTCGGCCTCGCGGGCGGGGTCGCCGTGCCTCTCGGTCGTCCCGCGCTCAATAATTTTATTTCACGGCGGTCACAATATTATTACCGATCGACAAAGCCAAGAGGTCAACGCACATCGGGGATCATGATAGCGAACGCTCCATCCAAGCTTCCGCGCCTCTGCTGGGTCGTCACTGACGGCAGCGCCGGTAATGAAAACCCCGCTCTGGGCCTGGCCCAGGCGGTCGGCCTGGAGACCGAGGTCAAGCGCTTGCGCCCGCGCCGGCCCTGGACCTGGCTTCCAGGCGACTTGTGGCCGTTACCTTTCGCCGCCTTGGGTCCTGACAGCGATATCTTAGCGCCGCCTTGGCCCGACTTGGTGATCACCTGCGGCCGGC
>NZDS01000014.1 GCA_002690215.1 Rhodospirillaceae bacterium
CAGACCCGCGACGTTGCCGAGTGCATATTTGTTGGGAAAAATTATAGGCTAAATACAAACCACGATCAAGCGCCGCACGATGTGTTGTCGCTAACGCCCGATGTCCCGCATCGCGCAGCGCAGCGTTCCTACCCTGTCGGCGCGACAGCGACGCGCAGGCCATGACCCGGTGAGAAATGCGGGCTAGCAGTCTGTCGGATCTCTGGTCAGCGCAGCCAGTCTTTTAGGCGGCGGCAGGCTTCGATCATATCGGCGTGAGGGCCTGCGAACGAGAATCGCATGTAGGCGTGGCCGCGCTCTGTATCGAAATCGATGCCGGGTGTGGTGGCGACGCCGGTTTCCTCCAGCATGCGACGGCAGAAATCGGTGCTGTCGTTGGTCAACTGGCTGACGTCGGCAAAGACGTAAAAAGCGCCGTCGGCCGGGGCCAGGCGGTCGAAGCCGGCCTGGGGCAGCTCGTCAAGCAAGAGCGTCCGGTTGCGCGCGTAGCCGGCGACTTTCTCATCCAACTCGGCACGGCAATCGAAAGCCACCACGGCGGCGTACTGCGACAGGCTGGGCGGCGAGATGTAAAGGTTCTGCGACAGGCGCTCCAGCGGCCTGACCATATCCTCGGGCACCACCATCCAGCCCAGGCGCCAACCGGTCATGGCGAAGTATTTGGAAAAGCTGTTGATGACTACAGCCTGGTCCCAAAGGCCGGCCAGGGTCTCCGCCTGTCGGCCATAGGTAATGCCGTGGTAGACCTCGTCCGAAATCAGGCGAATGTCGTTCTGCCGGCAATACGCGATCAGCGCTTCGAAGGCCGGGCGGTCGAGCATGGTGCCGGTGGGATTGGCCGGACTGGCAATCAACAGGCCGTCGAGCGGCCCGGCTTCCGCCAGCAGCTCCGGCGTCGGCTGAAAACGGCTCTCGGGACCACTGGCGATGGACACCGGTTCCAGGTCTAGAGCCAGCAATATGTTGCGATAGGCGGGATAACCGGGCGCCGCCAGAGCGACGCGGTTGCCGCGCTCGAATGCCGCCATAAAGGCCAGCGGAAAGGCGCCCGACGAGCCGGCGGTGACGATGACCCGCTCGAAATCTACTGAAACACCGTAGTATTCGTCGTAGTGCCGCACGATGCGGGCGCGCAATTCGGGAATGCCCAACGCCTCGGTGTAGCCCAGATGAGCCGTGCCCAGCGCCGCCTGGGCAGCTTCAATGACCGGCTCAGGGGCACCGCCACCGGGTTCACCGACTTCCATGTGAAATACCTCGCCGCCGGCCGCCTGACGGTCGTTGGCCGCCTTCAAGACCTCCATGGCGTAAAAGGGCGCAATTTCGCTGCCCCGACGAGAGATCTTCATAACGCGCCGCCCAGCGCCAAGCCGAAACCGCGGCGATCCGCACGGAAAACGCAGGCGCTGCCGGCGCTAGCCAGGCCGCCCGGGCAATGGATGGCGTTGACTCTGGCCGTGGCGGCACGTTCGCGAAGCCGGTGGCCGCGCTGGCGCAAGGCCTCGGCCGCCGTCGCCATATCGGGCTCGATCAGTGTCACGTCGGGGCGGCCGGGATGGCTGATGCGGCCGGCATCGATGGCTGCCGGCAGACTTTCGTGGGCGCCGACGACGACCAGGGCAGTCTGGGCCAGAGCCGCCGGCCCGCTTACGCCACCAGACGCCGTGGCCACCAGGATGACCTCTTTGCCGGCGCCGTCGAGCACCAGCAAGGGGCCCAGGTAGGCCAAATCGGCGCCATCCGGCGGCGGTGCCAGCACCACCCCGGAGCCGCGCGCCACGGCGCCATCGCCCAGCTCGCCGCCCATGGTCAGGACGCAGGCCACGGCCGAGCCCTCGCGATCGACGACGGTAAAGCTGGTGGTGCCACCGGCGCCGGTGTCCAGCGGCGCCGGCAACAGGCCCGGCATCTTGGTCGTGGTATGGCGGTCGGGCCGGTAACTCGACATCAAGGCGTTGGCCCGGAACGCCGAAAGAGGGCGGGCCGCGGCACCGTCGCGATCGACGTAGGCGCGTTGCGAAGCTTCGGCCAACAGGTGCGGGCGTTGCTCCGCCGACGCCTTGGCATAGCGGCCGTCGTCGGCCACCATGGTCAGCATCTGTCCGGCTATTATGCCGCCCGTCATCGGCGCCGGCGTGGTGTGGAGTTGAAATTCCCCGAGCCGCCCGGAAACGCTCTTGCGCCACGATGGCCGATAGGCCCTAAGATCCGCAAGTGTCAAGGTGCCGCCGGCTTCGCGGGCTCCGTTGACCAGCGTCACGGCGGCCTGACCAACGTAGAATTCGCCCGGCCCCCGCACCCGGATTTGGGCCAGCAACGCCGAAAGCTCGACCTGGACGAAATCGCGGCCCTCCTCCAAGGCCTGACCGGCAGCGTCGACGAAGCGCGAGGACAGGCCAGGATGTCTATCGATCTTGCTGCGCACGGCGGCCAGCCGGCGGGTCAGGGCCCGCGACACCGGATGACCTCGCCGCGCCAGGGCCTCGGCCGGCGACACCAGTTGCCCCCATTCGAAACGCCCGAAGCTGGAATGCAGCGCCGCCAAGCCGCGCACCATGCCGGGTACTGCCACCGGTCCGCCGGCAATCGGCATGCGGGGCAGGAATTCCAGGGTCTCGACGCTGTCGGTGGCGGCGTCATGAACCACACACATGCCGCCCCCGCCCAGGCCGGCTGCCACCGGATAGGTCACCGCCAGCGCAAATCCCAGCGCGACGGCGGCATCGGCCGCAGTGCCCTGGCGGGCTAGCACTTCTTGGGCCACTAGGGCGGCGCGGGGTTCATCCGCTGCGACGCCGCCGGCAAAGCCCTGCACTACCTCGCCAACCTCGACAGAGGCCGGTTTTTCCGGCTCGCTGACGCAGGCCGCCGCCAACAAGCAGAGCGCCGGCACCAAGCTGGCCCGGAGAGCCCTGCGTTGACCGCGCCGGGCACCGCCCTTAGGTTGACACGGGTCGATCGGAGACCGTGACTTGCTCAAACGCATTCCTCAAATTTTCGCAACTTCGGTGATACCAGTCCTGGGCCGGGTCGTGGCCCGGGTTCTGTGTTTGATCTGGGCCCTGGGTTGGGCCCTTACCGTCCCGACCACGACAGCCGAGGCACGGCGGATTGCCTTGATCCGCGACGCGGAGGTGGAACATACCATCGGCAACTTTGCCGCGCCACTGTTCACCGCAGCCGGCCTCGACGCCAGCGCGGTACGCGTCCTCATCGTCAAGGACCGCGCTCTCAACGCCTTTGTTGCCGGGGGACAAAAGATCTTCGTCAACACCGGATTGTTGCTGGCGACAGGCAGCCCGCAACAACTCATTGGCGTGCTGGCCCATGAAACCGGACACATTTCCGGCGGCCATCTGGCTCGCACCCAGGACGCGCTGAGAAATGCCAGCGTACCGGCCATCATCGGCATGGTGTTGGGGGCGGCGGCGATGGTCAGCGGTGCCCCGGGCGGTGCCCAGGCGGCTCCGGCCATCCTGCTAGGCGGCCAGCATGCGGCCAGCCGCACCTTCCTAAAATACAGCCGCACCCAGGAATCGGCCGCTGATCAGGCGGCGGTGACACTGTTGGCCGAGACCGGCCGCTCACCGCAGGGACTTTTGGATTTCCTCGGGATCCTGGGCGAACAGGACTTGCTGTCACGCCAGAGCCAGGACCCCTACGCCCAGAGCCACCCCCTCAACCGCCAACGCACCGACCTATTGCGCCGTCATGCCGAGACCTCGAAGTACCGCCAGACCAAGGCCTCGGCGGCTGAAATCGAGGCCTTCCTGCGCCTGCAGGCCAAGCTCAGGGGCTTCCTCGAAAGCCCGGCCCGAGTTTTCAAGCGCTATCCGGCGAGCGATCGTTCGGTGGCGGCGCGTTATGCCCGGGCCGCCGCCCATCACAGAGACAGCCAACTCAAGGAGGCCTTGGCCGAACTCGATTCGTTGCTCAGCGAGCGCCCCGACGACGCCTTTTTCCAGGAGCTCAAGGGGCAGATCCTCTACGAACACGGCCGTGTCGCGGATTCGCTGGCGCCCTACGAAGCCGCCGTGCGCTTGAAGCCGCAGTTGGCGCTGCTGCGGGTGGGCCTGGCCCAGTCACAGATCGCTAGCCAGGATGCCGGCCTGGTTACGGCAGCCATCGGCCATCTCGAGACGGCAGCGCGCCAGGACACCAATTTGGTCGGCATCTGGCGCCAGCTCTCCGTGGCCTACGGCCGGGCCGGCCGCTTCGGCATGTCGGCCCTGGCCAGCGCCGAGTTCGCCTATCGCCTGGGCCGCGCCGCCGAGGCTTTGCTCCAGGCCGAACGGGCCGCCAAGAAACTGCCGCGAGGCTCTCCGGGTTGGCTAAGGGCGCAGGATATCGTTACCGCCATCAAGGCTGCCCAACTGAGCCGCAAGGGCGGCAAGGCCCGAAAACAAAACCGCTAGGAAGACAGCACGACATGGCCAATTCCTCCTACGTCTTGGCCCTCGACCAGGGCACTACCTCAAGCCGCGCCATGGCCTTCGATGCCGGCGGCCGGCCACTGGCCAGCGCCCAACGTGAACTCGAACAGATCTATCCCGATGACGGCTGGGTCGAACACGACGCCGAGGCCATCTGGCGCGACACCGTTGCTTGCGCCCGCCAGGTGGTGGCCGAGCTCGGGATCGAAGGCCTCGACAGCATCGGCATCACCAACCAGCGCGAAACCACCGTGCTGTGGGAACGCGGCAGCGGCCGGCCGGTGCACAACGCTATCGTCTGGCAGGACCGGCGCACGGCAGCACGCTGCACAGAGCTGGAACGACAAGGTCTGGGCGAATTGGTGCAGCAGCGCACGGGACTGCTGCTCGATCCTTACTTCTCAGCCACCAAGCTGGCCTGGTTGCTCGATAGCAGCAGTGAAATCCGGTCCGCCGCCGAACGCAGCGAGCTGGCCTTCGGCACCGTCGACTGTTTTCTGCTCTGGCGCCTGACCGGCGGCCGTGTCCATGCCACCGACGCCAGCAATGCCGCCCGCACCATGCTCTTTGACATCCACCGTCAGGAATGGGACGGGGAATTGCTTCAAAGCCTCGCCATCCCGCCCGGAATATTACCGCAAGTGCTTGATTCCAGTGCGGAATTCGGCACTACAGAGACCGATATTCTGGGCCGGACTGTGGCCGTCACAGGCATCGCCGGCGATCAGCAGGCGGCCACCTTCGGCCAAGCCGCCTTCGCTCCCGGCAGCATCAAAAGCACCTACGGCACCGGCTGCTTCGTGATGCTCAACACCGGCGATCAAGCCGTCCGCTCGCGAAACCGCCTGCTCAGCACCGTGGCCTGGCGCCTCGGTGGTGAAGTCAGCTACGCCCTCGAAGGCAGCATCTTCAACGCCGGCACCGCCGTGCAATGGTTGCGCGACGAACTCGGCCTGATCGCTACGGCGGCTGAGAGCGAAACCCTGGCAGCCGGCATCGAAGATACTGGTGGAGTCTATCTGGTGCCCGCTTTCACCGGCCTCGGCGCCCCCTACTGGCAAGCCCAGGCCCGTGGTGCTCTGGTCGGCTTGACCCGCGACAGCAGCCGCGCCGAGGTGGTGCGGGCGGCCCTGGAGGCGGTCTGCTACCAGACCCGGGACCTGCTCGACGCCATGGCCGCCGACGGTGCCCAGATCGGCAGCCTGCGCGTCGACGGCGGCATGGTGGCCAACGACTGGCTGTTGCAGTTTCTGGCCGACGTTCTGGGGCGCCCGGTCGAGCGCCCGGTGGTCAGTGAGACCACGGCGCTGGGGGCGGCCTACCTCGCCGGCCTGACCAGCGGATTCTATCCCTCGCTCGAGGTGATTGCCGAACACTGGCAGCGCCAGCGCGTGTTCGTGCCGGCAATGGCCGAGGAACAACGTGAAACGCTTTACGCCGGCTGGCAAACCGCAGTGGCCCGGACACTGGTTTAGTAATAGGAACGTGATCGGCGACAAGCGCACGTCCCCTATATGCTCAGCGGAAGCCCTTGAGGAGAAGCATAGATGCGGAAGACTTTGTTAGGCGGCCTGGCCCTGGCGGCCGGCCTTTTGTTGGCAGCACCGGCGGTGCCGGCTGCGGAAGCGTTCGACAAGGCCCAGAAAGCGGCCATCGAGAAGCTGGTGCACGAATACCTGATGACCCACCCCGAGGTCATCCTGGAATCGGTCAAACGCCTTGAGGCCCGTGAGCGTGACGCCGAGCGCCAGCGCAACAAGGGCCAAATCGCGGCCAATGCCGAGGCCATTTTCCACGACCCTGACGCCCCGGTCGGCGGCAATCCTGAGGGCAACGTCACTCTGGTCGAGTTCTTCGATTACCGCTGCGGCTACTGCAAGCGCTTCCATCCGGTGTTGGCCAAGCTGATCGAAGCCGATCCCAAGTTGCGCGTGGTCTTCAAGGAATTCCCCATCCTGGGTCCGGAATCGCTAATAGCTTCGCGTGCTGCCATCGCCTCGCAGCGTCAGGCGCCGGAGCGCTACCTGGCCTTTCACGACGCCCTGATGAATGTGCGTGGGACCCTCAACGAGCGGCGCATAATGGAAACCGCAGCCGAGCTCGGCTTCGATACGGATCGCCTGCGCCGCGACATGATGTCGCCAGGCGTCGAAGCGGTTATCCGGCGGAATCGCGTCCAGGCCCGCAAACTGGGTATCAACGGCACACCTGGCTTCATTCTCGGGAACCAGGTGTTGCCGGGATTCGTCAAGTTCGAACAGATGATGGAGCTGATCGAGCTGGCCCGCGACGGCAATTCCTAGCGCATCAATTCCAGCCCAGCCGGCCGAGACCCGGCAGCTTGAGCGCCGGAGGATTGAGATCCAATCCGATGACCAGACCGAAGAGGTTGATCTCAAACCCCTCCTCCAATCCCATCAGAACGCCAGCGACGCCATAGAGCGATACCTGAAAACCGCGCCCCCCCGGCGGCCGGCCGAAGAGCGCACCTTCGGGCAGGTAGTCCTTGCCGATGGCGGTGGGCGGCAGGTCGAGGCCAAGCTCGGGTACCTGGCGCCCGATGTAGGCCGTGAAGGTGTTGCTGTTGGGGCCGGGCCAGGTGCTGTAGTCCTCGGCGTGGGGATAGCTGCGCACCGCCGTCTCGACCTTGTCGATCAATTCCTCGACGCCCTCGCCGCGCCGGTCGACCAAAAGCAGAGGAACCGAAGAGAACCACTCGGCATCGGGAATGCCCCGCCCTACCCTGAGCGGCGGTCGGCCGCGAAAGGCGCGCCAGCCGATGACCTCGTAACGCAAATAGTGATCGGCGCCGCGGCGCTTGCTGGTGATCCAGGAATGGCTGGCCAGGGCACCACGCAAGCCCCAGGTGCGGGCGGCATAGATCTGTAGCACGGCATCGGGCGTCGTGGCCGCCTCGGGCGCCTGGCCCGACGAGGCGTGGCTGGCGTTGGACCAGTGTGGCCGGCCGCTGCTGATCATCTGGGCGGCACTGGCCAGCAGCGGCAAGACCAGCAGCAACGTGGCCAGCAGATAGGCCCGGCGGCGCCAGGTCGGGATGCGGCGGTCAATCCAGCGACCCCGGAGCGCCACACGGGGCCTCAGATCAGCCCGGCCAGCGGCGACGAGGGATCAGCGTAGCTCTTCTTCGGCATGCGCCCGGCACGATAGGCGAGGCGCCCTGCTTCGATGGCCAGCTTCATGGCCCGGGCCATGGCGATGGGGTCCTGGGCCTCGGCGATGGCAGTGTTCATGAGCACGCCATCACAGCCCAACTCCATGGCCACCGTGGCGTCCGAGGCGGTGCCGACACCGGCATCGACCAGCACCGGTACGCTGGACTGCTCGACGATGAGGCGGATGTTGATGGGGTTCTGAATACCAAGCCCCGAGCCGATGGGCGCCGCCAAAGGCATGATGGCGCAGCAGCCGATGTCCTCCAGGCGCTTGGCCATGAGGGGATCGTCGGTGCAGTAGACCATGACCTGGAAGCCTTCTTTGATCAGCGTCTCGGCCGCCTCCAAGGTCTCGACCATGTCGGGATAGAGGGTCTTCTTGTCGCCCAGCACCTCGAGTTTGACCAGCGACCAGCCACCGGCCTCACGAGCCAGGCGCAGCGTGCGCAGCGCCTCCTCGGCATTGAAGCAGCCGGCAGTATTGGGAAGATATGTGTATTTCTTGGGATCGACGTAATCGACCAGCATGGGCTGGTCCGGGTCGGTGACGTTGACCCGGCGCACGGCGACGGTGACGATCTCGGCCCCCGAGGCCTCAATGGCCTGAGCCGTCTCCTCGAAATCCTTGTACTTGCCGGTGCCCACCAGCAGCCGCGAGGAATAGCTCCTGCCCGCCACCGTGAAGCTATCGGATTTGCCCTCGGCGCCACCGCCGCCGATGAAGTGGACGATCTCGATGCGGTCGCCCTCGGCCAGCCGGGTGCCCGGATAGGCTGACTTGGGTACGATCTCGAGATTGCGCTCGAAGGCCACTTTGCGGGCATCGAGGCCCAGTTCGTCGAGTAGCTGTTGTATCGAAAGCACTTCGGCAAACTGCCGCTGCTCGCCGTTGATGGAAAGGCTGATGGCCACGCCAACCCCCGTACTGTGTGCTGAAAAAGGTTCTGAGAGAACCTAGTCTATGCCTGAACAATGGGCGCGCAAAGGCCCGCTTTCAAGTTGCGGCAGCGGGAATCATTGCACCCCCCCACCCCCATGCTATAACCGGCTGGGATTTTGACGAGGCCGGGCAGGAAGCGATGACGACCAAAATTCTGGTCATCAACGGACCCAACCTCAATCTGTTGGGAACGCGCCAGCCGGAGATTTACGGCCAGGCGACGCTCACGGATGTCGAGCAGCTATTGGCCGAACGAGCCGCCAGCCGGGGCTTGCAGGCGGACTGCCGCCAGAGCAACCACGAAGGCGAAATCGTCGACTGGATCCAGGAGGCCCGCGGCGGCCACGCCGGCATTATCATCAACGCCGGCGGCTTCAGCCATACCTCGGTGGCCATCCCCGATGCGCTGCAGGGCGTCGCCTTGCCGGTGATCGAGATCCACGTCTCCAACATTTACAAACGCGAGGCCTTCCGCCATCACTCACGCATCAGCCCGGCCGCCATTGGTGTCATCGCCGGTTTTGGTATTGCGGGGTACGGCCTAGCTATCGAGGCCTTGGCCGCGGTCCTCGAAGAAGCCGGCTGAGAAAGAAAATATATGCCTGAAAAATTAAGTCCGAACAAAGAGTTAATACAAGAACTTTCCGATTTACTTGAAGAAACCGGTTTGACCGAGATAGAGTGGGCAGAGGGCCAGACGCGGGTTCGCGTGGCCCGTGTGCCGGGCGCCGTCACAGCTTTTGCCCCGGTCGCCACAATGGCTCCGCCGCTCGCCACAGCAGCCGCCGAGCCCTCCCACGCCAGCCATCCCGGCGCCGTCACCTCGCCTGTCGTCGGCACCGCATATGTGGCTCCGGAACCGGGCGCCGAACCCTTCGTCAAGGTCGGCGACAGCGTCAATGAGGGCCAGACGCTGCTGATCGTCGAAGCCATGAAGACCATGAACCCGATCCCGGCACCGCGTGGCGGCACGGTCAGCCAGATCCTGTTTTCCGACGGCGCGCCGGTGGAGTACGGCGAGATCCTGCTGATCATCGAATAATCATGTTCGATAAGGTCTTGATAGCCTGCCGCGGAGAGGTTGCGCTCCGCATCCACCGCGCTTGCCGCGAGATGGGCATCAAGACCGCTGCCGTCCACTCCACGGCCGACGCCGACGCCATGCACGTGCGCCTGGCCGACGAAGCCATCTGCATCGGGCCGCCGGCCGCCAGCCAAAGCTACCTCAACATTCCGGCCGTCATTTCAGCGGCCGAAATCACCGACGCCGATGCCATTCACCCGGGCTATGGATTTCTCTCGGAAAACGCTCATTTCGCCGAAATCGTGGCCGCCCACGGCTTTGCCTTCATTGGCCCGAAGGCCGAACACATTCGTCTGATGGGCGACAAGATCGCGGCCAAGGATGCCATGCGCAAGCACGGTGTGCCGGTGGTGCCGGGCTCGGAGGGTGCACTCAGCAGCGACGCCGAAGCCCACCGCTTGGCCCGCGAGATCGGCTATCCGGTGCTGGCCAAGGCCTCCGCCGGCGGCGGCGGCCGAGGCATGAAGGTGGCCATGGAGGAGAGCGAGCTGAGCGAAGCCATGGCCACGGCCCGGGCCGAGGCCAAGGCCGCCTTCGGCGACGACGCCCTTTACCTGGAGAAGCTGCTGCAGCGCCCGCGCCATATCGAGATGCAGGTGTTGGCCGATTCGGCAGGCAATGTCGTGCACCTGGGCGAGCGCGATTGCTCGTTGCAACGGCGCCACCAGAAGGTGCTCGAAGAGGCGCCCTCGCCGGCCCTCAACGCCGATGCCCGGAACCAGCTTGGGGCCACCGTCAGCGCCGCCATCGGCGAGCTCGGCTACCTCAACGCCGGCACCATCGAATTTCTCTACGAGGACGGCGCTTTCTACTTCATCGAAATGAACACGCGCCTGCAGGTCGAGCATCCCATCACCGAGATGATCACCGGTATCGACATCGTGCGCGCCCAGTTGCGCATCGCCCACGGCGCACCGCTCGACTTCGGCCAAGACGACGTGAGCTTTTCGGGCCACGCCATCGAGTGCCGCATCAACGCCGAAAACCCGCGCACCTTCGTGCCGGCACCGGGCCGCATAAGCGATTATCACCCGCCTGGCGGCCTGGGCGTGCGTGTCGATTCTGGGCTTTATTCGGGCTACGCCGTGCCGCCGCACTATGATTCGCTGATCTCCAAGCTGATCGTCCACGGCTCGACGCGCAACGAATGCCTGATGCGCCTGCGCCGGGCACTCGAGGAATACGTCATCGGCGGTCTGGAGACCACCATCCCGCTGCACCAGGCACTGGTGACGAACGGCGACTTCGTCAACGGCAGCTACGACATACATTGGCTGGAGTCCTTCATCGACGCGGCTTCGTGATGAGCCACCTGACGCCGGAGATCATGTTGCAGGCCTACGCCAGGGGTATCTTCCCGATGGCCGAGGGGCGGCGCGACACGACTCTTTTCTGGGTCGATCCGGAACTCCGCGGCATCATTCCGCTCAATGACTTTCACGTGCCCAAACGGCTCAAGCGCACGCTGCGCCAGCCGCCGCGGGTCACCGTCGACCGGGCCTTCCAGCAGGTCATTGAGAACTGCGCCCAACCCACCCCGGGCCGGCGCACCACTTGGATCAACGACGAGATCATCCGGCTCTATTGCAGCCTGCATCAGCGTGGTCACGCCCATAGCCTCGAGGTTTGGCACGAGCAAACGCTGGTCGGCGGCCTCTACGGCCTGGCGGTGGGCGGCGCCTTTTTCGGAGAGAGCATGTTCAGCAGCCAGGCCGACGCCAGCAAGGTCGCCCTGGTCTACCTGGTGGCTCGGCTCAAACAGGGCGGCTACCGGTTGCTCGACACCCAGTTCGTGACCCCGCATCTGACCACCTTCGGGGCCATCGAGATCGCCCGCGACAAGTACCACGCCCTGCTGACCGAAGCCATCGAGGCCAGTGGTGATTTCTTGGCGCTACCCGACGAAGCGCCGGCCGACGAGGTGCTGCGCCTGGCCCTCGGGGATTGCGCGTGAATGCCTGCGCCATTTTCGATCTCGACGGCACGCTCACCGATTCGCGTGAGGGTATCGTGCGCTCGTTGGTCCATGCACTGGAGCAACTGGACCGACCGCTGCCGAACGATGCCGCCCTCGAGCGCTGCATCGGCCCACCTCTCCGCCAGGTATTCGTCGACTTGCTGCAAAGCGACGACGGCGAACTGATCGAGCGCGCCATCACCACCTACCGCCAGCGCTACGCCACCGTGGGATACCGCGAGAACCGGGTCTACGAGGGCATCCCGGAGGCCCTGGCCGAGTTGCAGGAAGCGGGCCTGCGCCTCTTCATCGCCACCTCCAAGCCGCTCGACTACGCCCGGCCGATCATCTCCGAGCAGGGCCTCGGCTCCTATTTCGAGGAGCTCTACGGCGCCAGTCTCGACGGCACGCTCAGCCACAAACGCGATCTCTTGGCCAAACTCATCGCCGAGCAGCATCCCCAACTCTCGCGCAGCGTCATGGTCGGTGACCGCAAATACGACATCGAAGGCGCCCGCGAGGTGGGCTTGCCGTGTTTGGCGGTGCGTTGGGGGTTCGGCGATGCCGACGAACTTGCCGCTGCTCGCCCCGCGGCGCAGTGCGATGAACCGGTCGAACTGGCCGGGACGATTTGCGCTATTCTTGGCGGCTAACCTCCGTTTCGAGAGACAACAAAAGAGTCGGGGAGAAATCCATGGCCAGCTACACCTTGCGTTTGCTTGAAGACCAGTTCGAGCGCGGAGCCAGCGCGCGGGCCATGGCGCCGGGCAACCGTATGACCTATTGCCGGACCGGCGGGGTATCGGTTGACGGCGACGTTCTGGCGCCCAACCAGGTCTCCTTCAGCGCCTCACCCTGCGATCTCGCAGCCACGGCGGATGACACCCATTTGCTGCGCTTCGAACTCGTGGCGGAGGGTGGGGAAGACGGCTTGCTGAGGGGGGACGGCGTAGCTTCGACCCTGAAAATGGCGGAGGAAGTAGAATTGTCGGGCACAGATGGTTACTTCATGCGCTGCGACCGGATCGATTTCCCGCCTGGCGGCATCGCCTGGCACCACACCCACGTCGGACCCGGGATTCGCTGTTTGCTGAAGGGCGAGCTGCAAGTCGAGACGGCCGGTCTGACCCACGAATTGCGCCCCTTCGATCCCTGGTTCGAAGCCGGCCCCGATATCGTGCTGGCCACCGCGTCCAAGGAAATCGAATCGGCCTTCGTTCGCGGCATGGTGCTGCCCCGCGATATTCTCGGTCAGAGTTCGGTGCGCTATCGCGATCCCGAGCAAAGGGACAAGCCGGTGCCTCTCGGCCGCACCAATTTTCGCGACGAACTGATAGCTATCTAAACTACCCGCCGTAGCGCCGAGCCTCGTCGTACATGGCCAGTACGTTGGCCGGCGGCACATCGGGCTGGATATTGTGCACGGCTGTCAGCACCAGGCCGCCACCAGTGCCCAGCGTGTCGATGATGTGGCGGGTTTCCTGGCGCACTTCGTCTTCGCTGCCCTGGGGCATGACGCGCTGGGTGTCTACACCACCCCAAAACGCCATCTTGTCGCCGAAATCGCGCTTCAGGCGCTCGGGATCCATGCCCTTGGCCGCCACCTGCACCGGATTGATGGCATCGACGCCGATCTCGGCCAAGTCGTCGATCAAGTCGGCGATGGCACCGCAGCAGTGGAACACCACCTTGACGTCTGAAGCCTTTTTCACGCGCCCGATTACCTCGGCCTGATGGGGTTTGATCATCTTGCGATAGATGTCGGGACTGAAGACGGTCGATTGCTGGGTCGACATGTCGTCACCGAAGAACACGATATCGATGAACTCGCCGGCCTCGGCCAGGGCATTTTCGGCCACCTTGGCGCAGTACTGGCTGCCAAACTCCATTATTCGGCTGGCCATCTCGGGCCGCCGGTAGAGGTCGACCAGCCATTCGGCGTAGCCGCGCAGGAATTGCGCTTCGTGAACTACGCCGAGGCGGATGTTGAGGATAATGGCATGGTCGCCGGCCTCCCTCAACGCCTGGGCGCGCTCGCGGAAGCCACGGTAGAGGCCGGGATTGTCGGGATCGGGCCAGCCGTGGTTTTCCACGTCGGCCAGGGTGACGTCCGGCTTCTGGAAGGGGCCGCCGACGTTGAGATAAGGGCCGTCACCGCTCTTGCCCCAAACGGCGCCCCATTCGTCGACGAAGTTGTCCTCGTCGATGTCACGCTGGTAGCCGCCTTCGTAGGGGCTGAGCGAGATCAGCCGAGTGTCGACGTCGAAATAGTCGAGCATCGAGATATCCGGCATGGCGACGCGGGCGCGGCGCATACCCAACTCGGTCTCGTGTTTCAGTCCCATGTGCTGCTTGAGCTTTTCATAAGCCGTGAAATAGACCGTGCTGGCATAGGTGCCGCCGAGATCGAGCGGCACCCGGTCGGGCTGTTGGCGGTTGAGGGCCGCCAAAATGCGTTCCCTGCGGTTCATCGTCATCGTCGTAATCCTCGAATAGGCCGCGCCATCGCCTTTGCCGGCCGGTAGACATCCTCTGAAGCTATTTTAGCTAGCGCTAACATCCTCAGCAATGGCCAGACGATAAGCGAGTCGGTCCGTTGTGCGATGGGACCACGATTTGCTAGGGTCTGGGCATGAAATATTTGCGTCTTGCGACTTTGCTCGCGTGTCTGGCGCCGCCGCTCGGGGGCTGCGAGAACATGAACCAGTGGACCGAGATGTTCCGCGACATCAACCAATCACTGGTACCCATCGGCGTGCTCAGGAAAGCAAGCGACTAGCGGCCTTATGACGGCGTTCCGAGTCTTGCTCCTAGCCGGGGCCTGCCTGGCGCTAGCCCTGCCGGGGCCGGCGCAATCCCAAAACCGCATGGTCGCCGCGGCCA
This sequence comes from Rhodospirillaceae bacterium, assembly GCA_002690215.1. GTDB lineage: Bacteria > Pseudomonadota > Alphaproteobacteria > UBA2966 > UBA2966. Next base: position 14,471 of record NZDS01000014.1, read on the forward strand.
ACCCGCACGCGGCCCGAGCCGGCCTCGAGATCTTGCACCAAGGCGGTAGTGCCGTGGATGCGGCGGTGGCGGTGCAATTGGTGCTGAACGTAGTCGAACCACAGTCCTCCGGCATTGGCGGTGGGGCTTTCATGCTGCATTTTGAAGCCGAGACGAGCCGGACCGAGGCCTATGACGGCCGCGAGACGGCACCAGCAGCGGCAACGGAGAGCCTCTTCCTGCACCCCGACGGCAGCCCCATGAAATTTTTCGAGGCCGTGGTCGGCGGCCGTTCGGTGGGTGCGCCCGGGGTGCTGCGTATGCTCGAAAAGGCCCACCAGCGGCACGGCCGCTTGCCCTGGCGCCAGCTCTTCCAGCCGGCCATTGCCCTGGCCCGCGATGGCTTCGCAGTCTCGCCGCGGCTGCACATGCTGTTGGGCCGCGACAAGTTCCTGGCCAAACAACCTGCGGCCGGCGGCTTTTTCTACGACGCCGATGGCCAGGCCTGGCCGGTCGGTCACGTGCTCAAGAACCCGGCCCTGGCCGAGACCTTCACGGCCATCGCCGAAGGCGGCGCCGAGGCCTTCTATTCTGGGCCCATCGCCCACGACGTGGTATCGGCGGTGACGGCTGCGGCCAACCCCGGCCTGCTCACTCTGGCCGATCTGGCAGGCTATCGCGCCAAGTTGCGCCAACCGGTCTGCGCCCCCTATCGCAGTTATCGAATTTGCGGCATGCCACCACCGACCTCGGGCGGCATCACCACTCTGCAGATCCTGGGAATACTTGAATCCTTCGATCTCGCGGCGCTGGCTCCCGGCTCGCTGCAAGCGGTGCATTTGATCTCCGAAGCCAGCCGGTTGGCCTATGCCGACCGCGCCCGCTATCTGGCCGATGGAGATTTCGTGGCTGTGCCAGTCGCCGGGCTGCTCAGGTCCGACTACCTGGCCCAACGCGCCGCTTCGATCGACCCAGAGCACAGCCTGGGCCGGGCCACGGCCGGCGTTCCCGAGAGCCGTCAAGGTTTCGATTTTGCGCCCGCACCTTCGCTGAGCCGTCCGGCGACCAGCCATTTCAGCATCGTCGACGCCAAGAGCAACGCCGTGGCCATGACGTCGAGTGTCGAGAACGCCTTCGGCTCGCGGTTGCTGGTGCGGGGATTTTTGCTCAACAACCAACTCACCGACTTCTCCTTCCGTCCCCAGCGCGACGGCCTGCCGGTGGCCAACCGGGTTGCAGCAGGCAAACGGCCGCGCTCCTCCATGGCGCCTACCATGGTCTTTCGTGGCCAGAATTTGGTGCTGGCGTTGGGCTCGCCGGGAGGCAGCCGCATCATCGGCTACGTGGCAAAGACCATCATCGCCGTGCTCGACTGGAAACTCGACGTGCAATCCGCCGTCAACCTGCCCCACCACGTCAACCGCAACGGCACCACCGACCTCGAAGAAGGTACGGCACTGGCTGGTCTAGCGGACGGGCTCAAGAACCTCGGCCACAAGGTTCGTCTGCGCAGCCTGAACAGCGGCCTGCACGCCATCGCACTGACACCTGGCGGCCTCACCGGTGCTGCCGATCCACGCCGCGAAGGCTTGGTCGTAGGAGATTGAACATGAGCCCGAGGTTCGGAACCTTCCTTTTGGCGCTGCTGGCCGCGACACTGGCAGCCACCGGCACCGCCGCCGACACCAAGCGCCTCACTCGGATTACCCATATCCACGGTCTAGCCGTCGACCCGGCAGCCACCGATCATCTTTTTCTGGCCACCCGCAAGGGCTTCTACCGACTCGCACCGGACGGCCTGGCGACGCTGGTCTCGGTCGGCGGGCGCGAGCTCACGGGCTTTGCCGCGGTGGCCGGCAACCGGCGCTTCTTCGCCAGCGGCAAGGTCCTGCGCGCCAAGGAAACGCTCGGCATCCTGCGCTCCGACAACGCCGGCACGAGTTGGCGGAAAATCTCCGACGGGCTGGTAGGCGCGAGCGCCCCGGCGGCCTTCCGCCGCCTGGCCGTCAGCCCCAGCAACCCGCGTCTGCTTTTCGGCTTGGACGACAACCTGCAGGTCAGCCGGGACGGCGGCATGACCTGGACGCAGGTCGGTCCGGCACCCAAGAGCGTGCTGGGAATGGCACTGGCGGCCGGCGCTGGTGCCCGGCTCTATGTCGCCACACCGCGCGGCCTGCTGGCCAGCAGCGACGGCGGCAAAACCTGGGCGCCGGCCTATGGCGGCAAGGGTAAGGCCAAGATTATCGCCACTTTGGTGACCACGACGCCCGACGGCCGGATATTCGCCCACATCCACAAACAGGGCCTGATGATGCGCAACACGGGCGGTTCCTGGCGCCAATTGGTTGCAGCCAAAGCTTTCGACGGCATGCTCATCCGCCTGGCTGTCGATCCCCAATCACCGCAGCACCTATACGTCGTCAGCCAGTACATGAAGATCTTCGAAAGCCGTGACGGCGGCAAAACCTGGACGAGATACGGATTATGACGTTGACGACGAAGACCACATCACCCGCCTACGACGAAAAGGCCGCCTATTGGGAAAAGTGGGCTGAAACCATGGCCCGCCAGTCCCACCGCTTCAACGAACCACTGCTCGAGGCGGCCGGTGTCGGCCCCGGCCGGAAGCTTCTCGACTTGGCCAGTGGCGCCGGCGAACCGGCGTTGAGCGCCGCTGCCCTGGTCGGCCCCGAGGGCCACGTCACGGCCACTGACGCCTCAGCCGAGATGTTGGCGGGCGCCACCCGCCGGGCAGAACAGGCGGGACTGGAAAACATCACCTTCGAAGTCGCCGACATGCATGCGCTGCCCTTCGCCGACGACGCCTTTGACGCCCTGACCTGCCGTTTCGGCCTGATGTTCGTTGACGACCCGGTAGCGGCACTGAGTGAAGCCCGGCGGGTGCTGCGCCCGGGCAGCCGGCTGGCTTACATGGTTTGGGGCCAACGCCGGGAAAACACCCTTCATGACGTTATGAAAACGGTGGTGCCGAAATTGTTGGGCGAGAGCGGGGACGAGAGCGGTGTCGACGGTGCCCAATTCCGCTTTGCCGACGAAGGCAGTGTGGCGCCGCTGATGGTGGCCGCCGGGCTGGACCAGGTCGAAGAGCGCGAGCTGCGTCTCTCGCCCCGTCTCGATGCCGGCAAACCGTTCTGGCGACCCAACTTGGAAATGGCTTTCGGCGCCAAACTCGAGACCCTTTCCGCGGACGAGCGCCAGGACATCGAGACGGCGGTGGTTGACGCCTTTGCGCCCTATCTCAAGGAGGGCGCCTACCACCTTCAACTCCATGCCCGCCTGGCCTGTGCCACAGCGCCAGGATAAAGCCGGCATAGCAAACGATATATGCCCTTGCATTAACGCAAAAAATCCCTATATAGCAATCCGATATATATCGGTTTGTACTTAGGGAGATTACGGGGTGCCAATTGGAGCGCCGCGTATGGGGCAGTCGGGGGTTTCTAGACCGCTATGAACATCAAGACTCTTTGCCTCGGGATACTCTCCTTCGGCGACGCCTCGGGCTACGAAATCAAGAAGCAGCTCGAAGGACCGTTTCGCCATTTCTATGACGCCAGCTTCGGCTCGATTTACCCGGCGCTGGGCAAGTTGACCGGCGAGAACCTAGTCGACTGCACTGAATTGGCGCAGCAAGGCCGGCCCGACAAAAAAGTTTACAGCATCACCCCCAAGGGCCGGCTCGATCTGGTGCAGCAGTTGCTCGAGCGACCGTCTCAGGATCGCATCCGCTCTGATTTCCTGGTCATAATGCTGTTTGCCGAGTTGCTGCCAGCGGCTCACATTGATGAACTCGTTGGCCAGCGCATCGAGGATTACCGCAGCTCGCTCGACGAGCTTTGCAGTCAAGGCAAGGACGATACCGCCAGCGCCGCCTTCGTGCACGGTTTCGGCTGCGCCGTCTACGGTGCCGCGCTGCGCTATCTCGAGGACAATCGCCACCGCATCGTCGGTGAATCGCTGCGCGCCCAGGCGGAGGTCGCCGAATGACCCCCCACCGCCCCCATCGCCCGCGCCGCCGTCGCTTTATTCGCAGGAGAACCTGAGCATGAAACGCTCCTATCTGCTGGCCCTGGCCATCGCGCTCGTTGCCGCCGGCTGGGTGATTTCGGGACAGATGAACGGCGCCGACGAGATGCCCGTCACGGCCGCCGAACCGACGGCGGCGGAAACCCAAGCTGCACCGGCCGAGCCGGCGCGGGTGCGCGTGCGCATCATCAATGCCGAAAGCCGTAGCCGCGACATCGTGCTCCGTGGCCGCACCGAGGCTATCCGTAGCGTCGACTTGAAGGCCGAAATTCCCGGCCGCATCAGCGAGGTCATCGCCGCCAAGGGCCGCCGCCTGCGCCAGGGCGACGTCGTCGCCCGCCTGGCCATGGAAGACCGCCAGGAAAAGCTGATCGAGGCCAAGGCGTTGGTCAGCCAGCGCCAAATGGAATACGACGCCGCGCTCAAGCTCAAGCAAAAAGGCTTCCGCGCTGAAACCAAATTGGCGGCAGCGGCGGCCAACCTGGAGGCGGCCACGGCCTATGTCGCCCGCATCGAGGTCAGCATCGACCACACCGAGATCCGCGCGCCTTTCGCCGGCATCATCGAACGTCGCCCGGTGGAACTTGGCGACTACCTCAAGGCGGGCTCGGTGGTGGCCACCATCGTCGACCAGGATCCCTATTTGGTCGTGGGTCAGGTTTCGGAGCGCGAAGTCAGCCTCCTGCGCCGCGGCATGCCGGGCACGGCACGGCTGACCGACGGTATGAAGATAGCCGGCAAAGTGCGCTTCATCGCCACCAAGGCCGATCCCTTGACGCGCACCTTCCGGGTCGAGCTCAAGGTGCCCAATTCCAAGCGGCTGCTGCGCGACGGCCTGACCGCCGAATTGCGCATCGCCGTCGAAACCTTATCCGCCCATTTCGTCTCGCCGGCGCTTCTGACCCTCGACGATACCGGCGTCATCGGCCTCAAAACGGTCAACTCGGATAATATCGTCGAATTCCACCCGGTGCGCATCTTCAGCGCCGGCGCTGCCGGGGTCTGGCTGGCCGGCCTGCCCGAAAGCGTCCAGGCGATCACCGTGGGCCAGGATTTCGTACGTCCCGGCGAACGTGTGATACCGGTAGCCGAGGCCGGGCCAACCTCATGAACACCATCATTACCGCCGCCCTCGACCGTTCGCGCACGGTTCTGTTGACGCTGGTGCTGATCCTCATCAGCGGCATCGTCGCCTACATCAACATCCCCAAGGAATCCGATCCCGACATCGACATTCCCATCATCTACGTCTCGATGTCGCACGAGGGCATATCGCCCGAAGACGCCGAGCGCCTGCTGGTGCGGCCCATGGAGAAGGAGCTGCGCTCCATCGAGGGCGTCAAGGAGATGCGTTCGACGGCGCGTGAGGGGCACGCCTCGGTGCTGCTCGAGTTCGAGGCCGGCTTCGACGCCGACCAGGCCTTCAACGATGTCAGCGAAAAGGTCGATATCGCCAAGAACGAACTGCCTGGAGATACCGAAGAGCCGACCGTCAACGAGGTCAACGTCGGTCTCTTCCCGGTGCTCATCGTCACCCTTTCGGGCGAGCTGCCGGAACGAACACTATTCAAGCTGGCTCGCGATTTGCGCGACGAGCTGGAAGGCCTAGCGGGCGTGCTCGAAGCCGAGATAGCCGGCGACCGCGAAGAGGTGCTGGAGGTCATCGTCGATCCCCTGCGCATGGAGAGCTACAACATCAGCCACAGCGAGCTGGTGCGGGCCATGACCATGAACAACCGCCTGGTCGCGGCTGGGGCGCTCGATACGGGTCAGGGCCGCTTTTCGGTCAAGGTGCCGGGGCTTTTCCAGACGGCCAAGGACGTGCTCGAAGTGCCCATCAAGGTCAACGGCGACGGCGTCGTGACGCTGGCCGACATCACCTCGGTGCGCCGCACCTTCAAGGACGCCACCTCCTACGCGCGCCTCAACGGCAGGCAAGCCGTGGTGCTGGAGATCAAGAAACGTCTGGGCGAGAACGTCATCCTCACCATCGACGACGTGCGCCGCGTGGTAGCCGAGGAGAGCGCCCACTGGCCGCCGGGCGTGCAAATTGCCTTCAGCCAGGACAAGGCGGAAGAGATCCGCGACATGCTGAACGAGCTGCAGAACAACGTCATCAGCGCCATCATCCTGGTCATGGTGGTGGTGGTGGGTGCGCTGGGCCTGCGTAGCGCCGGCTTGGTCGGCCTGGCTATCCCGTCATCGTTCCTGTTCGGCATTCTGGTGTTGTCGATGCTTGGCCTGACCATGAACATGGTGGTTCTGTTCAGCCTGATCCTGGCTGTCGGCATGCTGGTCGACGGCGCCATCGTGGTCACCGAATACGCCGACCGCAAGATGGCCGAGGGCGTACACAAACGCGACGCCTATGCCTTGGCCGCCAAGCGCATGGCCTGGCCCATCACGGCCTCGACGGCAACCACCCTGGCTGCCTTCATGCCGCTCTTGTTCTGGCCCGGCGTGGTCGGCGAATTCATGCTTTTTCTGCCCATTACGCTGATCGCCACGCTATCGGGTTCGCTGCTCATGGCGCTGGTCTTCGTGCCCACCCTGGGCGCCTACGTGGGCAAGCCGGGCAGCGCCAACCCCGAAATCCGTGCCGCCCTGGCGGGCTCGGAGACCGGACCGCTGGACCAGGTGCCAGGATTGACCGGCACCTACGTGCGTACCCTGCAAGTGCTGCTGCGCCATCCCCTCAAAGTCGTGTTGGTGGCAGTGCTGCTGCTGGTCGGCACGCAGGTCTACTACGCCAACCGCGGCAACGGCATCGAGTTCTTCCCCGACGTCGAGCCCAATCAAGCCGTGGTCTTGGTGCATGCCCGCGGCAACATGTCGATCGACGAACGTGACTCCCTGGTGCGCGAGGTCGAGGCCCAGGTGCTTCAAGTCCGTGGTATTGAGACCGCCTACGCCCGGGTCGGTACTTCGAGCGGGGGATCGGACGTGGCCGAGGACGTCATCGGCACAATCCAGCTCGAGTTGATGGATTGGGACCGCCGCCAACCGGCGGCCGAAATCATGGACGAGATCCGCCAGCGCACCAAGAGCCTGGCCGGCATAAGCGTCGAGGTGCGCAAACCCGTGGTGGGACCGCCAACCGGCAAGCCCATCCAGCTTCATCTCAGCTCGCGCTATCCCGAGACCATCGAGCCGGTACTGGTGCAGGTGCTGGCCGGCGTGCGTCAGATCGCTGGCCTGATCGACATCGAGGACAGCCGCGCCGTGCCCGGCGTCGAATGGCAGCTCGAGGTCGATCGCGCCCAGGCCGGTCGGTTCGCCGCCGACATCACCACGGTCGGCAACATGGTCAAGCTGGTGACCAATGGCATCAAGGTCGACGAATATCGGCCCGACGATTCCGACGAGGAGGTCGAAATCCGGGTGCGTTACCCCCTCGACGAACGCAACATCAACCAGCTCGATCAGCTACGCATCCGCACGCCCGACGGCTTGGTGCCGATCTCCAACTTCGTCACCCGCTCCCCCAAGGCCAAGACCGGCACCATCAAGCGTACCGATTCGCGCCGTGTCATGACCATCAAGGCCGGCGTCGCCGAAGGTGTGCTGCCCGACAACAAAATGCGCGAAGTGCGCGCCTGGCTGGGCGAACAGGAACTTGATCCCCGCGTCGAAATCGCCTTCAAGGGAGAGGACGAGGAGCAGAAAAAGGCCGAGGCCTTCCTTACGAAAGCCTTCGGCGTGGCGCTCTTCGTCATGGCCATCATCCTGGTCACCCAGTTCAACAGCTTCTACCAGGCCTTCCTCATTCTCACCGCCGTGATCATGTCGACCATCGGCGTCATGCTCGGCCTGATCATCACCGGCCAGCCCTTTGGCATCGTCATGACGGGCGTTGGCGTCATCACGCTGGCCGGCATCGTGGTCAACAACAACATTGTGCTGATCGACACCTATGACAGGCTCAAGAAATCTGGCATGCCGCCCGTCGAGGCGGTGGTGCGAACCGGCGCCCAGCGTCTCAGACCAGTGATGCTGACCGCCATCACGACAGTATTGGGTCTGATGCCCATGGTGCTGCAGATCAACATCGACATATTCACGCGCGAGGTCTCCATGGGGGCGCCGTCGACGCAATGGTGGGTGCAATTAGCTACCGCCGTGGTCTCCGGCCTGACCTTCGCCACCGTGCTCACCCTGGTGGTCACGCCGTGTTTGCTGGTGGTGGGTGCCAACACCTCGAAACGGCTGGAGGACCGCCGCGCCCGGCGCGCCGCCCGCGCCATGACCCAGGCCGAGGAGGCGGTTTAGGTCTATTTGCCGGCCTTGTCGGTCTTGACGGCCTCGCCGGCGCCCTCCTCCGGCCCCTCCTTCGCTGCCACTTGGCGGCGGAAACTGCGCACGCTGAGCGGAATGCTGGCCAAGTAGACAAGCGCCAAGACGGTCATCGTCAGCCAGGGATAGCTGGCCAGTACCGCCGCCGCCAGGCCCACCACAAGCAGCACCGGTAACACGTATTCGCGCCGTACCCTGAGCTTCTTGAAGGAGTAGGTGGGAATCTGGCTGACCATCATGAACGACAGGAAGACGGTGAAAACGGCGGCCACTGCCGGCATACGGAAGAAAACGCCGCCATACTGGAAGCTCAGCATCAGCGGCAAAAGCGCCAGGCCGCCGGCCGCCGGCGCCGGTATGCCGGTGAAGAAATTGGCTGCCCACGAGGGCTTGTTCGGATCATCGAGCGCCGTGTTGAAACGCGCCAGCCTGAGGGCCATGCAAACGGCGAAAGCCAGCACCACGATCCAGCCCACACCGCCCAGCTCGGCCAGGTTCCAGCGGTAAAGCACAAATCCCGGCGCTACTCCGAAGGAAACGAAATCCGATAGCGAATCGAGCTCGGCGCCAAACTTCGAGGTGCCCTTGAGCAACCGCGCCAGGCGCCCGTCAAGACCGTCGAGGATGGCGGCGACGATGATGGCGACCACCGCCAACTGCCATTTCTCGGCCAGCGCGAAGCGCATCGCCGTCAGCCCGGCGCACAGCGCCAGGATGGTCAGGATATTGGGGATCAGGCTGTTGACCGGCAGCGAGCGCAATCTTTGGGTTCGTGAACGCAGCACCATGGCTACTGCACCTCCCCTTTACGCGGTGCCTCCTTGGAACGCTGGTCAGCCAGTACCGTTTCGCCGGCCACGGCACGCTGCCCAGCCAGCACCAGCGGGTTCATACCCTCGTCGAGGTAGACGTCGAGGCGGCTGCCGAAGCGGATTATGCCAAAGCGTTCGCCGGCTTTCACGGTCTGACCCTCGGCCAGATGGCAGACGATGCGGCGCGCAATCAGGCCGGCAATCTGTACGAAAGCGATGTCCTTGCCGCCGCTGGTGGTCATTCGTACCGCCTGGCGTTCATTCTGTTCACTTGCCTTGTCCAGCGAGGCATTGAAGAAGGCGCCGCTGTGGTAGGTCAGCGCCGTAACGGTCCCTGTGGCCGGCGCCCTGTTCACATGCACGTCGAGGACGCTCATGAAGATGCAGATGCGCAGCCGGGGATCATCCCCCATGCCCAGGCCCTGGGGCGGCAGCGCCCGTTCGATGGACAGCACCAGGCCATCGGCCGGACTGATGATCAGGCCTTCGCGCTGCGGCGACACCCGAGCCGGATCGCGGAAGAAATAGGCACAGCCCAGTGTCAGCACCACGCCGATCCAGCCCAATGGCTCGGCCAGCATGAAAAACAGCGCACTGGCCAGGGCAAACAGCGCCACGAAGCGGTGACCCTCGCGGTGGATGGGGATCAGAATTGAATCGAAGACGGACAAGGGGCACTCCCGGCAACAATAGGGGGTCGGCGCGAAGTTTAACGCTACCTCGTGAACAGGGTAAGGGCGAGAATCAAACCGATCCGAGCGCCTCTGCTAGGCGTTCCTGGTAGACCGCGGCCTCCTGCTGACGGGCCCACATGGCGGTGTAGTGGCCTTCCAGCGCCAGCAAATCGGCATGACGGCCACGTTCGACGATGCGGCCCTGATCGAGCACCAGGATCTCGTCGGCATCGACCACGGTCGAGAGCCTATGGGCGATGACCAGTGTGGTGCGATCGGCCGAGACCTGTTTGAGCGCGGCTTGGATCTCGCGCTCGGTATGCGAATCCAGCGCCGAAGTGGCCTCGTCGAAAAGCAGAATCCGGGGCCCCTTGAGGATGGTACGGGCGATCGCCACGCGCTGCTTTTCGCCGCCCGATAGCTTGAGGCCGCGCTCGCCGACCGGGGTGCGGTAGCCCTCGGGCAAGCCCTCGATGAAGTCGTGGATGGCGGCCAGGCGGGCTGCCTCGACGACCTCGGCGTCAGTGGCGCCGGGATTGCCGTAGCGGATGTTGTATTTGATGCTGTCGTTGAACAGCACAGTGTCCTGCGGCACGATGCCGATGCTGTCACGCAGGCTGGCCTGTGTCACTTCGCGGATATCCTGGCCGTCGATGCGCACGCTGCCGGCGCTGACGTCGTAGAAGCGGAAAAGGATGCGCGAGATGGTCGATTTGCCGGCGCCGCTGGGTCCGACGATGGCCACCGTGCGACCGGCCGGCACACGGAACGAAACGCCTTGCAGGATGCCGCGGTCCGCCTCGTAGGAAAAATCGACGTCCGTGAACTCCACTTCGCCGCCGTTGGGCTCTAGTGCCTTGGCGCCGGGCCGGTCGACGATCTCGGCGTTGACCCGCAACAGCTTGAACATCTCCTCCATATCGACCAGCGACTGCTTGATCTCACGGTAGACGAAGCCGAGGAAGTTGAGCGGCAGGTAGAGCTGGATCAGGAAGGTGTTGATCAGTACAAAATCGCCCAGCGTCATGACGCCTGCCTTGACCTGCTGGGCCGCCAGCAGCATTACCGCAATGAGGCCGGCCGAGACGATCACGCCCTGGCCGATNTTGAGGTANGAAAGCGTGGTCTGGCTNCNGATGGCCGCCTGTTCGTAGCGTGCCANNGAGGNATCGTANCGCTNNGCCTCNTGCCCTTCGTTGCCGAAATACTTGACGGTTTCGTAGTTGAGCAGACTGTCGATGGCCTTGGTGTTGGCCTCGTTGTCCATGTCGTTCATCTGACGCCGGAACTTGGTGCGCCATTCGGTGATCGCCAGCGTGAAGGCGATGTAGCCCGAGATGGTCAGCAGCGTCAGCAGGCCGAACCAAGGTGTGTAGTTGTAAAGCAGGATGCCGACCACCAGCAGGATCTCGAAAAGCGTCGGCAGGATGTTGAAAAGCGAAAACGTCAGCAGAAACTGAATGCCCTTGGTGCCGCGCTCGATGGAGCGCGAAAGACCACCGGTCTGGCGCTCCAGGTGGAAGCGGAGCGCCAGGCGATGCAGTTGCTCGAAGGTCTGCAAGGCCACCGAACGGATGGCATTTTGGCCCACCTTGATGAAAACCGCATCGCGCAACTCGCCAAAAGCCTGGGCCAGCACCCGGGCCAGGCCGTATCCGACGATGGCGCCTACCGGCACCACGATCAGGGCGATGTTCTCCAGTGACAAGGCGTCGATGGCCGCCTTGTAAAGGAAAGGCACATAGACGTTGGCAAATTTGGCCGCCGCCAGCAAACAAAGCGCCACCACCACACGCAGCCTGAGCCCCGGCCGGCCGACCGGCCAGAGATAGGGCATCAACGTGCGCAACGTACCCAAGTGGCCGCGTCGCTCGCGCCGGCCGGCCTGTGGCTCTGCCTGTCGCGGCGTGGCGTTACTGCTGAGAGTGGTCATGATGCAAATGAGTTATGGAAAATTAACACCCAACATGGTCCCATTAGATAGGTGCGGAGGAGGCGAAATCCCAGCATGAACGAACCTGAAGCCCATTTCCTTTCAAGCGAGGCGGCGACGGCGCTGGACCTGCCCGAGGGGCCGGTCGACATGAAGAACTTCCTGGCCCGGGCCAGCGAGAAGGCCGAGGCTCTGCCGATGCCCGCCAATTTCACCTTCCACTGGCTGGGCATCACGTTCGCCTGCCGCGCCCAGGAAACCGACGACGGCGCCCGCATCCGCATGTTCGCCGAGCTCGGCCACATCCCCTACAGTGCCGAATCTCGCATCGATCGCCTGCGCACGATGACGCTGCTCAAACTCAGCGGCCATATTGCCGACGGCGATTTCGTCACCGGTCCGCGGCAGACCCTGCTGTTCCGCAGCGAGTTCGTGCTGCCGCTGCCGCTCAACGGCTCGACCCTGATGGGCAGCATCTCGGCCCACCTCCTCAAGGTCAAACCCTACCTCGAACTCGGCCTCGATCTGCACAACGAAGAAGTCGACGTGGACGACGAGGGCAACAACACCTAATTCGTTGTCGGCCGCGGCACAGTCAAAACCTGGCCCGGGAAGATCAGGTTGGGATTGCCGATTTGACGGTCATTGGCATTGAAGATCAGCGTATAGAGCACACCGTCACCGTAGGTGGCGCGAGCGATGCGCCATAGGCTATTGCCTGGCTGCACTGTAATTCGAACTTCGCCGGCCGCCAGGCGCAGCTCGCCCGGCGCGCTACGACGGAACGGCACCACCACACGACCCAGCACGATACCGCCAGCCCCGACGCGCTCGACGCGCAGGCGGTGACGGCCGGCAGCCACCTTTTCCTTGGGCTTGAGCGTCCAGGTACCGCTCTTGTCGGCCTCGACTTCACCCGCCGGCTCGTCGTCGATGTAAGCCCGGAGCTTGGCACCAGGCTGGCCTTTGCCGGACAGCACCAACTTTCCCTGCTTGTCGTAGTCGACTGTGTCGACAGTAGGATCGGTCGAGGTCTTCGCTGGCGCCGCCGCTTTGTCGTCCACCTTCTGGCCGGCACCTTGTAGAACGCGGCTGGGGCCGCCGCCCTTGCGCGGCGTCAGCACAGCGATGACCTGGCTTGGCCCGGCATCGTCGCTTTCGCTTTTCCTGGCGCCTTCGCCGGATTCTGCGGCTGCGGCAACAGCTTTTTCGGGCTTGGGAACCGCCACCACGACGACGTTTTCGGACAGCTTTACCTCACCCGACTTGGAGCGCGCTTCGAGACTGAGCTCACGCGAGCCCGGTTCGAGGGGCTTCTCCGGCACGAGCACCCATTCGCCGCGGTCGTCGACGCTGGCCTTGCCCACCACCTCGTCCTTGGCCCGTACCGTGACTTCCGAGCCTGGCGTGCCGCGGCCGGCGATGACGGCGTTGCCGCGGCGGTTGATGCGGACCACGTCGAAGCTCGGCGCCTTGAGCGCCGGAACCTTTTCGGGCGCAGGTGGTGATGGTGTGGATGGGCTGGTCGGGGCTCTCGCCGCCGACTGCTGCGCCGGGGCCTGGGCCGCTGTCGGAGGCCGCGCCGCCCCCTTCTCGTCATCCGAGAACACGAACGTCCAGGCGATGACGGCGGCTGCCACCACCGCTACCGCAGCACTAACAATTATGATTGCGCGCACTCGCCGCCCCCATCGGCTATCGGGGCAGCTACCCTAGCCCGGATTTCTCACCAGGTCACGGCCTGATCATTAGGCACCGCGGCGGCCCGGAATTCGGTGGCGGCGCGGCGGCAAAGTCAGCAGATAATCGGCTATAGCGCCACGGTCGGCCGGCGTCAGAAACTTGAGGCCGCCTTCGATGGCCTCGGCCATTGCGCCCTGAACGTCATCGAAATCGGGCTTGAGACCGCTGCTCAGAAGATCGACAACTTCGCCGCGGCTCCAGCCGCCGATGCCCGTCCGTTTGTCGGGCGTGATGTTGGGTACCGAGCGGCCGTCGGGCCCCTTGGCCGTACCGGCCAGGACCAGCGCATGATCGACGGCACCCAGCCAATTTCGCCCGGTATGGCATTCGCCGCAATGCGCCACTACCTGCACCAGATAGGCGCCACGGTTCCAGGAAGCGTTTTTGCCCGGGTCATCGGCGATCGCGCCGGGATCGAAGAACAGCCACTTCCAGATCCACATCAGGAAACGCCACGAAAAGGGCCAGCGTAGGTCGTGCCCGGCGACTTTGTTGGCCCGCGCCGGGCCCGCCATTAGGTGGGCGAAGATGTCCTTCATGTCCTGCAGCCGCATGCCGCTATAAGAGGTGTATGGAAAAACCGGGTAGTAGGAGGCTCCGTCGGGTCGCTCGCCGTGGCGCAGCGCCCGCACCAGGTCGGCCTCGCTCCAGCCACCGATACCGTGCTGGCGATGGGGCGTGATGTTGGGGCTGATGAAATTGCCGAAGGGTGTCTTCAACACCCGGCCGCCGGCCAGCTCGGGGCCATCGGGCGCGGTGTGGCAGGCTATGCAGCCGGCTACCCGCACCAGATAGGCACCGCGCCCGGCATCGCCGCTGGGCAGCGCCGCTAGACCCTCCCCCTGTGGCCCGCTCCAGAGCACGAGCGCCAGAAACAAACTGGCGCCAAAGCTGAAGCGCAGCGACACACGGATCTCCTTAATTCGTTGCCACCAAAATTCTCGTTATTCAGGTAGTTCAACCACCAACGCCCGCCCACCCCAGCCATGCAGTTTGTCATGTCCGCGTACCGTTACCCGTGAAATCCCGGCGCCGTCCGGCAGCGTCAGCCGCTTGCTGCGGCTAAAGGGCTACTCGTTGACATGAGGATGCAACAGCACTCGGGTGCCGAGCACATGGCCCTGGGCGTCGAAAACTTGCCAGCGATCAGCATAATGGGACCAGCCTTCGTCGGTATGGCGCAGCGTGACGTCAAAACGGTAGACGCCAGCGGCGCTTTTCACCACATTGACGCCGACCACCTCGACTTCACCTGCTACCGACGGCAGGCCAGCGGCAAGGGCCACGGCAACAATCACGGCCTGGGCCGCCAGCAAAATGAAAGGTTCCCTTATGGCGCGCATAGCTTCCCTCTGCGTCTATTGCGGCTCGAGCCCGGGTGCCCGGCCAGCTTACCAGCAGGCGGCGCAAGAGCTGGGAACACAATTAGGTGAACGCGGCATCGAACTGATCTACGGCGGCGGTGGCATCGGCCTCATGGGCCTGGTGGCCGACGCCGCACTGACGGCAGGCGGCCGGGTCACCGGCGTCATCCCCGGGCACTTGGACGAGCTCGAAGTGGGCCATGACGGGGTGCGCATGGAGGTGGTGCCGTCGATGCACGCCCGCAAGCAGCGCATGTTCGAACTGGCCGACGCCTTTGTCGCATTGCCCGGTGGTGCCGGCACGCTCGACGAAAGCATCGAAATCATCACCTGGAGGCAGCTTCATCTGCACGACAAACCGCTGGCGATGATCGACATCGAGGGCTACTGGGGCCCCTTCCAGGCCCTCATGCGCCACGTAGTCGAGCAGGAATTCGCAGGTCCTGCGATGTCGGATCTCTACTTCATGGTGGCCAGCGTGGCGGCGCTTTGGCCGGCCCTCGAAGCGGCTCCTGAGCCGCGCTTGACAGCCGAAGCGCACCTCCTGTAACCAGGGCCCCGCGGGGGGCCCTCGGAGCGGCCCTCAGCGCGTTCCCGAAAAGGAAGATCATGGCCAAAATCAAAGTCGACAATCCCGTCGTCGAACTCGACGGCGACGAGATGACCCGCATCATCTGGGATTTCATCAAGAACAAGTTGATCCTGCCCTACCTGGATATCGATTTGAAATACTTCGACCTCAGCGTCGAAAGCCGCGATGCCAGCGACGATCAGATCACCATCGACGCCGCCCACGCCATCCAGGAGCATGGCGTCGGCGTCAAATGCGCCACCATCACGCCCGACGAGGAGCGCGTCGAGGAATTCGGCCTCAAGCAGATGTGGCGCTCGCCCAACGGCACCATCCGCAACATCCTCGGCGGTACGGTCTTCCGCGAACCCATCATCTGCCAAAACATTCCGCGCCTGGTACCGGGCTGGACCAAGCCCATCGTCATCGGCCGTCACGCCTTCGGCGATCAGTACCGGGCCACCGATTTCGTGGTCAAGGGACCAGGCAAACTGACCCTCACCTTCACCCCCGCCGACGGCAGCCCGGCGGAGGAGCGCGAGGTTCACGACTTCCCCGGCGGCGGCGTGGCCATGGGCATGTACAACCACGACGAATCCATCCGCGGCTTCGCCCGGGCCTGCATGAACTACGGCCTCGAGCGTGGCTGGCCGGTCTATCTCTCGACCAAGAACACCATCCTCAAGGCCTACGACGGCCGCTTCAAGGACCTCTTCCAGGAGGTCTTCGAGGCCGAGTTCGAGGACCGGTTCAAGGCCGCCGGGATCGATTACGAGCACCGCCTGATCGACGACATGGTGGCCCAGGTGTTGAAGTGGCAGGGCGCCATCGTCTGGGCCTGCAAGAACTACGACGGCGATGTGCAAAGCGATATCGTGGCTCAGGGCTTCGGCTCGCTGGGCATGATGAGTTCGGTGCTGATGACACCCGACGGCAAAACCGTCGAGGCCGAGGCGGCCCACGGCACGGTGACGCGCCACTACCGCGAGCACCAGAAGGGCAACGAGACCTCGACCAACCCCGTGGCCTCGATCTTCGCCTGGACCCGCGGCCTCAAGCATCGCGCCAAGCTGGATGAGAACGCCGATCTCGAACGCTTCGCCGAAACCCTGGAAAGCGTCTGCGTCGAAGCCATCGAAGGCGGCAGCATGACCAAGGACTTGGCGCTGCTGGTGGGCGGCGACCAGGGCTGGCAGACCACAAACGAATTCCTCGACACTCTCGACGCCGGCCTGCAGGCCAAAATGGGCTGAGGACAAAACAAACCAAACACCCCCACCCTGCCCTCCCCCATCAAGGGGAGGGAAAAAATTGTTGTATTACAGTAAGATACTCCCTCCCCCCCCCTGTGGGGGAGGGTTGGGGTGGGGGGTACCATCAAAAGACCACACGATAAACCCCGGGCGGCACCTGCTGCCCGGGGTTGTCCCTAAGTTTCATGTCGATTTGCGCGAGCGGTTAAACGCCGGGGCCTTTGACCAGTTTGTCGGCTTCGGTCTCGGGGAAGGTTTCCCAGGAATCGCCTGCCGCGACCACGCAGGCCAAACCGCTGGGGCGAGTGACCAGGATGGTCCACGAGCCCGACTTCGCCGCCAGGACTTCGAGGACGCTGCCGTCCCCCACCAGACCCATAGCCACTGGGGCCTCCTGATAGCGCGATTTGAGCTGCTCGATAACCGCCGTGCGATCACTGGTGCACAGGGTCTGAGCAGCGGCCGGCGCTACCAGCGCCAGGACCAGCAGCATTGCTCCGACCCATTTAAACATGACGCTCTCCTTTTCGACTGAAAGGCAGATGTGCCTGATTTCGATATGGGATCATGCTATTGATCATTCAAACGAATATCATATATAGGTAACATCAAAATTTTTGATATAAATAGCCAATCGCAGGCCTCGCATGGACATCGAACTCGCGCGAACCTTCCTGGAAATCAGCGAATCGGGCACCTTCAGCGCCGCCGCCCAGCGCCTCAACGTCACCCAATCGACGGTCAGCATGCGCATCAAGGCGCTGGAGCGAGAGCTCGGCCGGCCGCTTTTCCTGCGCGGTCGAGGTGGCATCACTCTGACTGCGGCCGGCGAGCAGTTTCGCCGTTTCGCAACCACTCTGGTGCGTGTCTGGCGCCGTGCCCGGCAAGAGGTTGCGCTGCCGCCTCAGTACCACACCATCCTGACGGTGGGCGGGCAGCACAGCCTGTGGCAGCGGCTGTTGTTGCGTTGGACCGGCTGGATGCGCGACAACGCCGCCGAAGTGGCGCTGCAAGCCGAGATCGGCCCACCGGACTGGCTCATCCATCAGCTGGTCGACGGCATGCTCGACCTGGCCGTTCTCTACGCACCGCAGGGCCGGCCGGGCCTGGTGGTGGAGAAGTTAGTCGACGAAACCCTGGTTCTGGTGGCCAGCCGGCCGGACCACGACGGCGTAGCGGCGACCGATTACGTCTTCGTCGACTGGGGCGAGGAGTTTGCCGGCGACCATGGTCTGGCCTTTCCTGACGCCGCCACACCGGGCCTCTCGTTCAGCCTGGGTAGCGTCGCCCTCGACTACCTGCTGGAACGAGGCGGCGCGGGCTATTTCCCGCTGCGTCTGGTGCGCCCGCATCTCGATGCCGGAGCGCTTCACCGCCTGGAAGCGCCGACCTTTTCCCGTCCCGCCTATGTAATGTACCGGCGCAGCGACAGCGCGCTTTTGGGCACCGCTCTTGCTGGCCTGCGTCAGGCCGCTGCCACGGAGACATAAGGTTTGTGAAGAGAAGGCAAGTTGCGTAGACCAATCTTAAACTGGCAGGATATGAAAAAAGTGAGCTGAGGTCTTTGGAACTGGAGGTTTACCCGGGGAGGTATTCCATCATGTTAGAGACACTTTCCCAGATTTGATGGAACTCTTGGATTTCATCAAAACTATGGCCGAAGATGTGGTTCCCGGCATCTTTGGAATTGCTGTCGTATCGCTAGTGGTTTTCGGCGTCATTGTGATTTTGCCGATCAAGACCTGGAACCTCGTCAAACAGGTCAAGTGGCTTTGGTATTTCCAGTCGGCCCTTTTGCTGATCGTCGTTCTTGGCGCCAAATCCATAATTCTTTCCGCCCTGCCCCTGGAGGATGCCGGCCGGGAGACCGTGGAACGGGTCGCTCAGAGCGTCACCTGGCTGCTCAGCGCATTTCTGGCAGGCCAGGCCCTGACGCTGTTTGTTTGGGAAGGTGTTTTCCGGAGAAAATACCAGACGGCGCCGCCCGGCCTGCTAACCGGCCTGGCCACCGCGGCGCTCTACGTTGCGGCACTCTATGGCATCATGACGTTCGTTTTCGAACGCCCGATGACCGGCTTCATCGTGTCCTCGGGGATCGTGGCGGGTGTTCTGGGCCTGGCCATGCAGAACTCCCTGGCGGATCTCGTCGCGGGCATCGCCATCAGCATCGAACGCCCCTTCAGCGTCGACGACTGGGTGGAATTGGATGACGGAACGCTGGGCGAGGTCGAAGACGTCAACTGGCGCGCCACGCATTTCCGGTCCTGGAACAGCAGCCTCTATATCGTTCCCAACGCGCGCATATCCAACGCCCGGGTGCACAACTTCAACCGGCCCGAGGCGAAATACGGCCATTGGTTCGATGTCCACGTGCCTTCGACCGTGCCGCCGACGCTGGTCCGCCGCGTTCTGCTCCAGGCCGCAGTCGATTCGGAACGCGTCCACGACGACCCGGCACCCCTCATTCGGGTGAGCGGTGCCGGCGGCTCGTACAAGTACATGATCTACGTACATTTCGACAACTACCAGACCCACTTTGCCGGGATCGACGATCTCCTGATGCAGGTCTGGATACAATGCGCCCGTCACGGCATCGTGCCCTCGGCCGTGACCAGTGAGGTGATCCTGCGCCGCGGGGTGGCGGAGGAAATCAAGGAGCCGTCACCGCATGACCTGTTGGCGGAAATCGAGCTTTTCGCGGCGCTCGACGAAGAAAGCCGGCGCCTTCTGGTCGGCGGCATGAAGCTTCATGCCGTCCGCCTGGGCAACGATGTCGTGCGGCAATTCGCCCACCGTGTTTGACGACACCCGGTGCCCGGCAGCCAGCAGCAGCTTTGCCATCAGGTCGATGATCTGTTCGTCGTCGTCGACAATGTAGATCTTCATGATATCCCCTCCGCCGAAATCGCCAGCAACCACTAACTATATTGGCGCAATTTTGGCGCCAGGCAAAA
>NZDS01000015.1 GCA_002690215.1 Rhodospirillaceae bacterium
TTTGGGGTCGAGGATCTTCTTGGTCTCGACCACCATCTTCCATTCCTCCCCGGTCGAGCCGTCGTCGATGAAGTCGCCGATGTGGGGAATGACGTTGAAGGCTATCTGCTTGGTGAAATACTCCGGCGCCTTGGGATCGGCGACATAGATCGACTTGGTCTGCTCGAAGAGCTCGTCCATGGCGGCGTTGCCGGCGCCGGAAACCGACTGATACGTCGAAACCACAATACGGCGGATGCCGGCGGCGTCGTGCAAGGGCTTCAGCGCCACCACCATTTGGATGGTCGAACAGTTGGGATTGGCGATGATATTGCGCTTGCCATATCCGGCCACGGCATCGGCGTTGACCTCGGGCACCACCAGCGGCACGTCCGGGTCCATGCGGAAGTGCGAGGTGTTGTCGATGACCACGCAGCCGGCCTTGGCCGCTCGCGGTGCATGTACGGCCGAGACCTTGCCGCCGGGCGAAAAGAGACCGATATCCCAGCCCGTGAAATCGAAGGTACTGAGATCCTGCACGTCGAGCACATCGTCCTCGCCGAATGAGACCTGCTTGCCGGCCGAACGCTCGGACGCCAGTGCCGCCACCTCGTCGACGGGAAACTGCCGCTCGGCGAGTACGTTGAGCATCTCCCGGCCGACGTTTCCCGTCGCACCGGCCACAGCCACGCGATAACCCATTTTCTTTGCTCCGTTGGCCCCTCAGGGGCCGCTTCTTCTACGCTGCCAGCTTGTCCAACTCACGCAGCAGCGCGTCGCCCATGACGCCGGTCGAAACCTTGGCTTTACCCTCTTGCATGATGTCGGCTGTCCTCAGTCCGCCGTCAAGTACGTTGGTGACGGCGCGCTCGATGAGCTCGGCGTCGTCGGCGAGGTCGAAGGAATAGCGCAACATCATGGAGAAGCTCATGAGGCAAGCCAGTGGATTGGCGAGGCCGCTGCCGGCGATGTCGGGGGCGCTGCCGTGGACCGGTTCATAGAGTGCGCGACGCCGTCCGGTAGCGTCGGTGGCACCCAGCGAGGCACTGGGCAGCATGCCCAGCGAACCCGTCAGCATGGCGGCCTCGTCCGACAGCATGTCGCCGAAGAGATTGTCGGTGACGATGACGTCGAACTGTTTGGGATTGCGCACCAGTTGCATGGCGCAGTTGTCGGCGTACATGTGGGTCAACTCGAGGTCGGCGTATTCCTCGTCGTAAACCTTCTGCACTTCCTGACGCCAGAGCACGCCCGATTCCATGACGTTGGCCTTTTCCACGGAACAGACCCGGCCTTCACGCTGGCGCGCCAAATCGAAGGCGACGCGGGCCACGCGCTGGATTTCAGGGGTGGTGTAGACCTGTGTGTTGACGCCTCGCCGGCTGCCGTCGGGCAGCGTCTCGATGCCGCGGGGCTCGCCGAAATAGACGCCGCCGGTGAGCTCGCGGATGATCATGATATCAAGCCCGGAGACCAGCTCTGTCTTCAGCGTCGATGCCTCGGCCAGGGCATCGAAGACGATGGCAGGACGCAGGTTGGCAAAGAGATCCATCTCCTTGCGCAGTCTCAGCAAACCGCGTTCGGGCTTGAGCGCGAAGTCCAGGTCGTCCCACTTGGGGCCGCCGACGGCGCCCAGCAGCACGGCATCGACTTCCATAGCCTCGGCCATGGTCTCGTCGGTCAGCGGTGTGTTGTGCTCATCGATCGAAGCGCCGCCCACCAGACCCTCACTGATGTCGAAAGCGACGCCGCGGCCCTTCTCGAGCCAACCGGCGATGCGCCGCACTTCACCCATCACTTCGCGGCCGATGCCATCGCCGGGCAGCATCAGGATGCTCTTGTTTCTCGTCGCCATACCGGTGGTTTTCCTCGTGCTTCGCGAGCTGAACGAGTTTAGCCGCCGGAGGCGGCGTAAAGCCAGGGCTCGCTGGTCCGCTGGCGTTCCTCGAAGCTGTCGATATCGCTACTTTTCTGCATGGTCAGGCCAACGTCATCGAGGCCGTTGAGCAGGCAATTCCTGCGGAAGGGATCTATTTCGAAGGCAAGCGTTCCGCCATCGGGGCCGGTGATCTCCTGTTTTTCCAGGTCGACGGTGATCACCGCATTGGAGCCGCGCTCGGCGTCGTCGAGCAACTTGTCAACGTCTTCGGCCGGCAGCACGATGGGCAGCACGCCGTTCTTGAAGCAGTTGTTGAAGAAGATGTCGGCGAAGCTCGAGGCTATGACGCAGCGGATGCCGAAATCCAGCAGCGCCCAAGGCGCATGTTCGCGGCTCGAGCCGCAGCCAAAGTTCTCGCCCGCCACCAGGATCTTGGCCTCGCGGTAGGCCGGCCGATTGAGCACGAAATCAGGATTCTCGGTGCCCTCGGCATCGTAGCGCATGTCGGTAAAGAGGTGCTTGCCCAGACCGCTGCGCTTGATCGTCTTGAGGTGCTGCTTGGGGATGATCATGTCGGTGTCGACATTGACCATGTTGAGTGGTGCAGCAACACCGCGCAAGGTGGTGAACTTCTCCATGCCTGGCTCCCTCAGATCAATTCGCGGACGTCCGTGAGGCGCCCCGTCACCGCCGCCGCCGCGGCCATCGCCGGGCTGACCAGGTGGGTGCGGCCGCCTTTGCCCTGGCGGCCCTCGAAGTTGCGGTTGGACGTCGAGGCGCAACGCTGGCCCGACTCCAGCCGGTCGGCGTTCATGGCAAGGCACATGGAACAGCCCGGATCGCGCCATTCGAAGCCGGCCGCCATGAAGATCTCGTCCAGGCCCTCTTCCTCGGCCTGGTGCTTGACAAGGCCCGAGCCCGGCACCACCAGGACGTTGACCCCGGCGGCGACGTTGCGGTCCTTGGCGATGGCGGCAGCCTGGCGCAGGTCCTCGATGCGGCCGTTGGTGCAGGAGCCGATGAAAACGCGGTCGACGGACAGCTCGTTGAGCGCCGCGCCCGGGCGCAGGTCCATGTAGTCCAGCGCCCGCACCATCTTGGCCCGGCGCACTTCATCGGCGACATCTTCGGGGTCCGGCACTCGGCCGCTGATGGGCAGCACTTCCTCGGGGCTGGTGCCCCAGGTGACGTGAGGCTCGAGGTCGGTGGCGTCAAATTCGACCGTGCTCTCGTAAGCCGCACCGGAATCGCTGGGCAAACCTTTCCAATGCGCCACGGCGAGCTCCCAGGCCCCGGTCTTGGGCGCCATGGGGCGACCTCGGAGGTAGTCGAAGGTGGTCTCGTCCGGCGCCACCAGGCCGGCTCGGGCGCCGCCCTCGATGGTCATGTTGCACACCGTCATGCGGCCCTCCATGGAGAGCGCGCGGATGGCCTCGCCGGTGTACTCGATGGCACATCCCGTGCCGCCGGCGGTGCCGATGTGGCCGATGATGGCAAGGATCAGATCCTTGGCCCCGACGCCCTCGCCGAGAGTTCCCTTGACGTCGAGTTGCAAGGTCTTGGGGCGGCGCTGGATCAGCGTTTGGGTGGCCATCACATGCTCGACCTCGGAGGTGCCGATACCGATGGAGAAGGCGCCGAAGGCACCGTGAGTGGCAGTATGGGAATCGCCGCAAACGATGGTCATGCCGGGCTGGGTCATGCCCTGTTCGGGACCGATGATGTGGACGACACCCTGGCGGATGTCGCCCATACCCCAGTATTCGAGGCCGAAATCGCGGCAGTTGCGCTCCAGGGCTTCGACCTGAATGCGGGCTTCTTCCTCGGTGATGCCGCTCTCGCGGTCACGGGTCGGCACGTTATGGTCGGCCACCGCGATAATGGATTCCGGCCGGCGCACCGGGCGTCCGGCAGTGCGCAGTCCTTCGAAAGCCTGGGGGCTGGTTACCTCATGGACCAGATGGCGGTCGATGTAGATGAGTTCGGTTCCATCGTCCTGGGTATCGACGACGTGGCTCTCCCAGATCTTGTCGAACAAAGTACGCGCTGCAGCCATGGCCGGGTCCTTCGCTGGCGATGGGTAGGGGCAGCAGAAAGCTAGCCCGTTGGTGCGGCAATGCGAGTCGGGCGCTGCCCGGAGGCCTCAATCCTCGATTAGCTAGCTGTCTGCTTGGCCGGACGACGGTCGTCTCGTTTTTCGCGAATGCGCGCTTTTTTGCCGGTCAGGCCACGCAGGTAATAGAGCTTGGCCCGCCGCACGGCGCCGCGGCGCACTACGGTGATATCGGCGATTTGCGGCGAATAGAGCTGGAATACCCGCTCGACGCCTTCGCCGTAGGAGATTTTGCGCACCGTGAAGGCCGAATTGATGCCGCGGTTGCGCCTGGCTATGCAGACGCCTTCAAATGCCTGCACCCGTTCGCGACTGCCTTCCACGACCTTGACGCTGACGCGCACCGTGTCGCCGGGCCCGAATTCGGGCACGCTACGTTCGGCGGCCAGCTTCTCAGCCTGTTCGTTTTCGATTTCCTGCAAGATATTCATGACGCCTACTCCGTCTTCTGCATGGCAGTCGCATAGCGCTGCCACATGTCCTGCCGCCGCTCCCTGGTGGTGCGTTCGGCCTGTTCCAACCGCCAGGCCGCCACGTTCTCGTGGTGACCTGAAAGCAGCACGTCCGGAACGGCGTGCCCTTCGAACTCCTGTGGCCGGGTATACTGGGGATACTCCAGCAAACCCCGCTCGAAACTGTCTTCGGCCAGCGACTGGGGATCGCCGACCACTCCTGGCAGCAAGCGCACTACCGCGTCGATCAGTGCCAGCGCCGCCGGCTCGCCCCCCGAAAGCACGAAGTCGCCCAGACTGAGTTCCTCCAGCCCGCGCGCCTTGATGACCCGCTCGTCGATGCCCTCGAAGCGGCCACAAACGAGCACCACACCATCACCTGCCGCCAGCGCTTTTAGACGCGCCTGGTCCAGTAAGCGGCCACGCGGACTCAAACAGATCAGCGGCACTTCATTGTCCGCCTGCGGCTCTGCCAAAGCCCCCACCCCGGACCCCAATCCAGCGACCGTGGCATCGATGGCGGCAGCCAACACGTCGGGCCGCATCACCATTCCCGGTCCGCCACCAAACGGGGCATCGTCGACAGAGCGGTGTTTATCGCTTGCAAAGCTGCGAATGTCCACCGTTTCCAGTGCCCAGCGGCCCTTTTCCAAAGCCTGGCCGGCCAGCGAAAAGTCCAGCGGTCCGGGAAACATCTCGGGAAACAGTGTTAGAACCCGGGCCGTCCAGGGCGGCCTCGCCGGATTGGCGTCGCAGGGGTCTTGCCTTACCTGAGCCATGGCCTAATCCAGCATCTCCGCTGGCGGTCTGACCACCAGGCGGCCGCCCTTGAGATCGACGGTCGGAACCATTTCGGCGGTGAAGGGCAGAATCGCCGTGGCGCCCCCGCGATCGACCAGCAAAAGATCACCGGCGCCGTGGTTTTCCAGCGATTTGACGGTGCCGAAGGCGCCGCCGTTCTCCAGTTCGACCCGCAGCCCGATGAGGTCGGCGTAGTAGAACTCGTCGTTGTCCGGCTCCGGCAGTGCCTGGCGCGCGACGTATAGCCGGGTGCCCTTGAGCTTTTCTGCCTCTTCTCGATCGCCGATACCTTCGATGGTGGCCGCCACGCCGCCCTTGATGGGCCGGGTTACCGTCAGCGCAAACGTGCGCTCGCCGAGCTCGTCCGTCAGCGGCCCATAAGCGGCCACATCGGCGGGCTGGCCGGTGAAGGTCTTGACCTTGACCTCGCCGCGCACGCCGCGGGCACCACTTATGGCACCGAGACAGACCCGATCGGGCATGGCTTTCTCCCGCTCTCCGAGACGCCGCTATTCCTTTTTCGGCGCTTCTTCCTCAGCCGGAGCTTCTTCGGCCGGGGCTTCCTCGGCCGGAGCTTCTTCGGCCGGGGCTTCCTCGGCCGGGGCTTCCTCGGCCGGAGCTTCTTCGGCCGGGGCTTCCTCGGCCGGAGCTTCTTCGGCCGGGGCTTCCTCGGCCGGAGCTTCTTCGGCCGGGGCTTCCTCAGCCGGAGTTTCTTCGGCCGGAGCCTCCTCGGCCGGAGCTTCCTCAGCCGCAGCTTCCTCGGCAGGGGCCTCCTCGGCCGGCGCTTCCTCGGCCGGGGCTTCCTCGGCCAGGGCTTCCTCGGCCGGGGCTTCGGTGGCGGCCTGGGCGGCCTCCTCGGCGGCTTTCAGGCGTTCCTGCGCTTTGGCCTTGGGTTTGGCTTTTTGGGGGTTGTTGCGGCTCGCCGGCATGGCGGTGATTTCGGCGGCGCCGAGAAAGCGCGCCACCCGGTCGGTGGGCCGGGCACCGTGGCCCAGCCAATAACGGATGCGTTCCTCGTTCAGCGTCACGCGGGCCGGGTCGTCGCGCTGCAACAGCGGATTGTAAGTGCCGACCTTCTCGATGAAGCGGCCGTCGCGCGGGCTGCGTGAATCGGCGATGACGATGCGGTAGCTGGGGCGCTTCTTGGCGCCGCCGCGGGCCAATCGAATCTTAAGGGACATGGAACGTTGAACCTCTCGTGGGAGTGAAAATCAATAATTCAGGTGCCGCCTCAGCGCGGCATGAGGCCCGGCAGGCCATGGCGCATGAGCCCCTTTTTGCCGAGCTTCTTCACTTTCTTCATCATCAGGGTCATTTGCTTGTGCTGCTTGAGCACCCGGTTGACGTCCTGCACCGTGGTGCCGGAGCCGCCGGCGATGCGCCGCTTGCGCGAGGCATTGATAAGCTTGGCGTGTTGCCTCTCACGGGGCGTCATGGAGGAGATGATGGCCTCCTGTCGCACCAGTTGACGTTCGTCGATCTGCGCCTCGGCGACTTGCTTCTTGATCTTGGCGACGCCGGGAAGCATCGCCATCATGCCTTCCATGCCACCCATGCGACGCATCTGCTTGAGTTGCTGGGCCATGTCCGCGAGATCGAACTGACCCTTGAGCATCTTGGCTTCGAGCTTCTCGATATCTTCCTGCTCGATGGTTTCGGCCGCCTTCTCGACCAGGCCGACGACGTCGCCCATGCCGAGGATGCGCGAGGCAATGCGGTCGGGATGAAAGACCTCCAGGGCATCGAGGTTTTCGCCGACACCGAGAAGCTTGATAGGGCAGCCGGTGACGGCCCGCATGCTCAAAGCGGCACCGCCGCGGGCATCGCCGTCGACGCGGGTCAGCACGATGCCGCTGACCTCGATCCGGGCGCGGAAGGTTTCGGCCACGTTGACGGCATCCTGGCCCGTAAGGGCGTCGGCCACCAAAAGGATTTCCGCGGCGTTTACGGCATCGCGCACCGCCGCCAGCTCGCTCATCAGCGCCTCGTCGACATGCAGCCGACCGGCGGTATCCAACAGGACCACGTCGAAACCCTGCAACCGTGCCGCATCCATGGCTCGGCGGGCGATGTCGACCGGCATCTGGCCGGCCACGATGGGCAGTGTGGTGACCTCGGCCTGTTCGCCCAGCACCCGAAGCTGTTCCTGGGCGGCCGGACGCTGAACGTCTAGCGAGGCCATCATGACCTTCTTCTTGTCACGCCCCGTCAGGCTCAGGCCGAGCTTTGCCGTGGTCGTGGTTTTGCCCGAGCCCTGCAGGCCGACCATCAGGATTGGTACCGGCGGCACCGCCGCCAGGTTCAGCGCCACGCTCTCGGCTCCCAGCATCTCGATCAGGTGGTCGTGCACGATTTTGACCACCATCTGGCCCGGGGTGACGCTCTTGACGACGTCGGCGCCGACTGCCCTTTCCTTGACCTGGGTGATGAAATCCTTGACCACCGGCAACGCCACGTCGGCCTCCAGCAGCGCAATACGCACCTCGCGAAGCGCCGCGTCGACGTCGCTCTCCGAAAGCGCGCCACGCCGACGCAAGGCATCGAAAACGTCTGTCAGCCGAGTGCTCAGGCTCTCGAACATGAGACCTCCATAACCGCCACAGTCGCCCCAGGATGCCTTGTGCCAACGAAAATCGGCGCCAGTGCGCGAAACCTCGCGGACTGACGGGCACCCGTGGGCGCTTGCGAACCACCAAATGGACCGAAAGCCCGGGGAACCTAGTGGCGCGGCAGCCGCAAGTCAAGCGCCGCAAGGCCACCATCCAAGTGGGCGAAATCGTTGGACTTGGCTGTCTTGGGCGCCATATAACGCGGCTCTGATGGCTATTTCCTTCACCAAGATGCATGGCCTGGGCAACGACTTCGTGGTGATCGACGCCCGAGGGGGCGGGATCGACCTCGCGGCGCCTCAGATTCGCGCCATTGCCGACCGGCGCACGGGTATCGGTTGCGACCAACTCATTACCCTCGAGCCTTCGGAGCGCGGTGATGTTTTCATGCGTATCCACAATGCCGACGGCGGCGAAGTCGAAGCCTGCGGCAACGCCACCCGCTGTGTCGCGCTCTGCCTGATGAAAGAGACGGGCCGCGACCGGGTGGCGGTAGAGACCGGCGCCGGCGTGCTCGACACGGTGCGTGATGGCGAACGGTTGACCGTCGACATGGGTCGCATCAGCTTCGCCTGGCAGGATATCCCACTGGCCTTTGAAGCTGATACCGAGGCGCTGGACTTGGGTGTCGAGTGGGGCTTGGCCACGGCCGTCAACATCGGCAACCCCCACGCCATCTTCTTTGTCGACAAAGCCGAAGCCGTGGCCCTGGAGCGTCTGGGACCTGAGATCGAGCACCACGCGCTCTTTCCCCAGCGCACCAACGTCGAGGCGGCCCAGGTCATCGACCGTCAGAATATCCGCCTCAGGGTTTGGGAGCGCGGCGTCGGCATCACCAAGGCCTGCGGCACCGGCGCCTGCGCCACCGCCGCGGCCGCCGCACGGCGCGATCTGACCGGCCGCCGCGTCACCGTGCTGCTGGACGGCGGGCCGCTGGAAATCGAATGGGCCGACAACGATCATGCCATGATGAGCGGACCGGTAAGCACCAGCTTCCATGGCGTCATCGATGACGCGCTGCTGGACGTTTCGTCATGACCGCCGAGCCCGAGATCATCACTTTCGGCTGCCGCCTCAACAGCTTCGAATCCGAGGTCATGCGGGGACAAGTGCGCAAGGCCGGGCTGGGCGATGCCGTCATCGTCAACACCTGTGCCGTCACGGCCGAGGCCGAACGCCAGGCTCGCCAGGCTATTCGCCGGGCCCGCCGCCGGCGCCCCGGCGCCCGCATCATCGTCACCGGCTGCGCCGTCCAGATCGATCCCGGCCGCTATGCCGCCATGCCCGAGGTCGACGGCGTGCTGGGCAACACCGAGAAGTTGGCGGCCGCCAGCTTCGGCCCCGGGGGGGCTGCGCCGTTCCAGGTCGCCGACATTATGACGGCGCGCCAGACGGCGACCCACGTTGGGACCCAAATGGTCGAAGGCCTCGAGGGCCGGGCCCGTGCCTTTCTCCAGGTCCAGCAGGGCTGCGATCATCGTTGCAGCTTCTGCATCATCCCCTTCGGCCGCGGCCCCAGCCGCAGCGTGGCGCCCGACCAGGTCATCGAACAGGCCCGCCGCCTGGTGGCCAACGGCTACGGCGAGATCGTGCTGACCGGTGTCGACGTCACCTCATATGGCGGCGACGAGCCTGCCGGACCGCGCCTCGGCGGCCTGGTGCGCCGGCTGCTCGATGCGCTGCCGGAGCTCCCCCGTCTTCGGCTTACCTCGCTCGATCCGGCGGCCCTGGACGAGGAGCTAATGCAGGGCTGCCTGGCAGATCCGCGCCTGATGCCGCACTTCCACCTCAGCCTGCAATCGGGCGACGATGTCGTGCTCAGGCGCATGAAGCGCCGCCACAGCCGGGCCGACGCTGTGCAGCTCTGTGCCGATATTCGCCGCCACCGTCCCGAGGCCATATTCGGGGCCGACCTGATCGCCGGCTTTCCCACCGAAAGCGAGGCAGCCTTTGCCGCCACTGCGGCCCTGATCGAGGATTGCGGTCTCACCTATCTTCATGTCTTCCCCTATTCGGCGCGGCCGGGCACCGCGGCGGCGCGCATGCCGCAACTGCCGGCGGCGATTTGCAAGCAACGTGCGGCGGTCTTGCGGGAACTTGGCGAAACGGCGTTGGCGGCCTATCTGCGGGGCCGCCTGGGCAGCCGGCAGAGAGTGCTGGTCGAGGATGGCAGGAGCGGGCGCACGGAGAGTTACGCCGCTGTGACTTTGGATCGTTCGGACCTATCGCCCGGTAGCATCGTCGAGACCCGAGTGACGGGCACGGACGGAAAAACCTTGACCGCCGAGGTAGTCACTTGAGGAGTTGGCTGGGGCGTCTCAAGGCCGGGCTCGGCCGCACTGCGGGTACTATTGGCGGTGGCATCAGCGATATCTTCGTCAAGCGCAAGCTCGACGACCAGGCGCTGGAGGAGCTCGAAGAGTTGCTCATCCGGGCAGATCTTGGCGTGACCGCGGCCACCCGGTTCTCGGCCAGCCTGGCCAAAACCCGATTCGGCCAGGAAGTAACGCCGGAGGAGATCCGCGGCCAACTTGCCGAGGAAGTGGCGCTGGTCCTCGAGCCGGTGGCCCTGCCGCTTGAACTCGATGCCGCTCAGCGCCCCCACGTGATTCTCGTCGTCGGCGTCAACGGCACCGGCAAGACCACCACCATCGGAAAACTGGCCAGCGGCTTTGCCGGCGCGGGCAAACAAGGCATGTTGGTGGCTGGCGACACCTTTCGTGCTGCCGCCATCGAACAGCTCAAGATCTGGGGCGAACGCTCGGGCCTGCCGGTGGTGGCCCGCGAGACCGGTGCCGATGCCGCTGGCCTGGTCTTCGATGCCTTCAATCAGGCGCGTGCGGCAGGCGTCGATTTCCTCATGATCGATACCGCCGGACGGCTGCAAAACAAGGCAAACCTGATGGCCGAATTGGGCAAGATCGTGCGGGTGGTGCAAAAGATCGATGCTTCCGCTCCGCACAGTGTGCTGCTCGTGCTGGACGCCACCACCGGCCAGAACGCCCACAGCCAAGTCGAGGCTTTCAGCGACATGTGCAACGTCAGTGGCCTGGTCATGACCAAGCTCGACGGCACTGCCAAGGGCGGCGTGCTGATCGGCCTGGCCGAACGTTTCGGCCTGCCGATCCATGCCGTCGGCGTCGGCGAAGGTATTGAGGACCTGCAGCCCTTCGAGGCCCTGAGCTTTGCCCGGGCCCTGGTGGGACTGGAGGATTAGCTCATGGGCGAGGAATTCGCACACAGCCAAGTAGAGTTGTCGGAAGTCACGCTGCACACGGTTTCCTGCGGTGAAGGCGACCCTCTGGTGCTGCTGCACGGCTGGCCCCAGAGCTGGTTCGAATGGCGCCTGGTGATGCCCACGTTGGGGCAGAAATACAAGGTGGTGACGCCAGACATGCGGGGGCTGGGGGATTCTTCGCGGCCCACTACGGGCTACGACAAGAAAACGGTAGCTGCTGATATCGGCGAACTCATCGCCGTGCTGGAGCTGGGACCGGTGCATCTGGTGGGCCACGACTGGGGCGGACCTGTCGCCTTCGCCCTGGCCATGGCGGCGCCCGAGCTGGTGCGCAGCCTGACCATCGTCGACGTCGCCATTCCCGGCATCGGTCCGCACTTCAGCCAGGGCGGCCGGCGCTGGCACCACCAGTTCCATATGACGCCGGAGCTGCCGGAGATCCTGATCAGCGGCCGCGAACGCGACTATTACGGCTGGTTCTATCGCTCCTTCGGCGCCCGGCCCGACGCCGTCGACGAAGAAGCGGTGGCAGAATTCCTGCGCACCTACGCCACCCCCGAAGGCATCCGCTCAGGCCTCGCCTACTACCGCGCCCTTCCCCAGGACATCGAGGACAACCAGGCCCTGGCCGCTGCCGGCCGCCTGGCCATGCCGGTTCTGACCCTCAGCGGCGCCTCCGGCCGGGGCCGCGGCGCAGAGGTTGGCGAGTGTCTGCGCTGTGTCGCCGACAACGTCAGCGAGTACGTCTTCGAGGACTGCGGCCATTGGGTTCCGGAGGAAAAACCGGAAGAGTTCTGCCGCCGGTTGCTCGATTTCCTGGCCGTTAGCTAATTCAGCCGATTGTCAGCGGCATACCGATGCTGAGCCCCAGCACCTCGTCGGCGCGGCCTTGGTTGACGGCAATCTCGACCAGGCCGTTCGAATTCTCGTACCAGAAGCCCTGACCCACCGGCACGTCGGCAAAAATGCGGGCGCGGGCCAATCGTTGGCCGCCGATATCGATGCCGGCGGCAGGGTCGACGCCGGCTGCCCGGGTGCCGGAGATGGCGTTTCCGAAACGGTCGATGTAGATGATTTCCTCGAGATCGTCGGGCCAGTCGGCCAGCCGTGGCTCGGTCACCCGGCCCGGCGGCTCTTCGCCGCGGGCGATGATGGCGGCGACGGGGGCGAACAGGTCGCGGCCATGGAAAGTCGATGACAGGCGGTCGGGCTCCCAGGTGATGTCGTACCACTCGACCTCGGCCGCACGCTTCTCCACCACGTTCAAAAGCCCATTGTCGGGGCCGACGTACCAGCGCGAGTTGGCGCGCACGGCGATCGGCTTGCGTTCGCTGCCGACGCGCGGGTCGACGACGCAGACGAAGACCGAGCCGAAGGGGAATTCCGGAGCCAGCGCCGCCAACAAATAGGCCCCGGCCCGGGGGTCGTGGGCCGGCACGTCGTGCATCAGGTCGATCACCGGAATGCCGGGCGCCCGAGTCTGCAATACAGCGCGCATTTGTCCAAGGTAGGGACCCTCGGTTCCGAAATCGGTAAACAGCGCGATCATTGGTGTTGGCATAGGGCAATTCTGGCGCGATATCGAAATCTGGGCAAGCATGCGATGAATTGGCTCTGGCTTCGATTTGCGCCACAATCGAGCCAGGAATGAATCCAGGAAAGCCAGAAGTCATGAATTACGAGGTGCCGAGTTGCGCGTATTGTCCGCCCAACGTCCAGGCCTGCCGGCAGGGAGAATCGGCGGAGCGGGGGCCCGGGTTCTGTCCCACCAAAGTCGACCAAGACGGTATCGATTGTGCCTATGCCATATACGACGACCCGGAAATTCGCCAAATCGCCCAGGTCTCGGCGGTGATCGAGGCCGAGGGCTATTGCAAGTGGACACGCGTCGAGGAAGCCTGCGAATTCGCCAAGCGTATGGGCTTCACCAAGGTCGGCATCGCCAACTGCATCAGTTTCGTGGGCGAAGCCTTAGTGATGAGCCAGATCCTCGAAAGCCACGGCCTCGAGGTGGTCTCGGTGGCCTGCAAGCACGGCGGCATCGCCAAGGAGGAGATCGGGCTCCGCGACGACCAGAAGATCTTCCCGGGCGGCCACGAATCCATGTGCAACCCGGTGTCGCAGGCCGAGTTGCTCAACCGCGCCGGTTGCCAGTTCAACCTCGTGCTGGGGCTCTGCATCGGCCACGACAGCCTGTTCATCAAGCACTCGGAAGGCCTGGTTAGCGTACTCGTGACCAAGGACCGGGTGCTGGCCCACAACCCGATCGGTGCGCTTCACCTGGCCGACACCTACTTCAACCGGGTCTGGGGACCGGAACGCCCGGAAAAGAAGCCCAAACTTCCAGCTGGCGGCCGCAAATAGAAAAAGGGGACAAGAAAAAGGGGACAGGTACCTTTAGCACCGGAGAGGAAGAACAGGCGCCATAAGTGCTAAAGGTACCTGTCCCCTTTTTCTAAGCGATCCACTCGCTGACCGGAGCCTCGGTTTCGTGCAGCGGCCGACAGACCACGTCGACCAGGGCCGGTCGCGATGAGGCCACGGCGGCGCTTAGTGCTGCACCCAGCTCGTTCGGATCTTCGACCCGCCAGGTGTCGAATCCATAGGCTGCGGCTACGGCGGCGTGGTCGCCGGGGCTGAAGTCGACGCTCTGGTAGCGGCCCTGGTACTGGTGATGCTGGCCCGCCTTGATCCAGCCGAAGGTGCCGTTGTTGACGACCACCACCGTTACCGGCAGGCCGAGGCGCGCAATGGTCTCGAGTTCGCCCGAAGCAAAGCCAAAGCCGCCATCGCCCATTACGGCGACGCATACCTTGCCGGGTCTGGCGAAGTGGGCTCCGACGACGCCCGGCAGGGCGTAACCAAGTGCCCCGTGGGCGCGGTTGAAGACCAGATGGCGGCCCGGTCGATCGAGGCGATAGTAGGCCGACAGGAACGGCGTCGGCGTGCCCGGGTCGGCGACGATGACGGCGTCGCCGGGCAGTGCCGCCTGCAATTCGGCGATCAGGCGTTCGGGCCGGATCGGCACTTCGTCCGAGGCATAGCGTTCGAAGCGGGCGAATTTTTGCGCCTTGGCGCTGCTTACTGCTGCGCTGCCCCAGCCCTCGCGGTCGCCGTCCGGCAGTTCCGCCAGCAGCGCTGCCAGGGCCGGCTTGGCGTCGCCGACCAGGGCGGCTTCGGTACGATAGTTGATGCCGATCACCGCAGGATCGGCGTCGATGTGAACGATGCGCTGGTCGGGCCCCGGTACGCGCCATTTCTCGGTCGTCACGGATCCGGCGCGGCAGCCCACGAACAGCACCAGGTCGGCCGCCTGCACGACTTCCCGGGTTTCTTGGACGCCGCCGTTTGAACCGGCCACGCCGAGCGCCAGGGGATGGTCGTCGGCTATCACGCCATGGCCCGAGACGGTGGTGGCGACGGGCGCGCCGAGGCGTTCGGCCAGGGCCTCGAGTTCGGCCTCGGCGCCGGCAAAGAGCGGGCCGCCGCCGGCAAACAGCAGCGGCCGCTCGGCGCTTTGCAACGCCGCCGCCGCCATTGCGACGGCCTCCGCTTCGGGCCCCACGCGGCGGGCGGGAAAGCGGCCAAGTGTCGCATCGCCCCAGATCTCGGTTTCGTCGACGGCACCGTTTTGCACGTCGATGGGCAGGCCGAGATGGACCGCCCCGGGCGTTCCCGTGGCCAACCGGGCGAAGGCGTTGCGCAAGATGAGTGGCAGGCGTTCCGAGCTTTCGATAACCCGGTTCCACTTGGCCACCGGCCGCATCAGTGCTTCCTGGTCGAGCGCCGTCAGGGCGTGGCGGTCACGGCTGGAGACCGCGATGTCGCTGGTAATGGCCAGCAGTGCAACGCAGCTCTCGTGGGCCTCGACGATGCCCGGCAGCATGTAGGTGACGCCGCCGCCGCTGGGTCCCTCGCAGACGCCGACCCGACCCGACAGGCGGGCGTAGACGTCAGCCATGTAGGCGGCGGAGCGTTCGTCGCGGCAAAGGATGTGCTCGATGCCGTGGTCGAGGCGATGCAAGGCGTCATAAAGCGGCAGGCTGGTATCGCCGCAGAGCCCGAAGACGTGCCGCACACCATAGTGTTGAAGCAGGCGTACAAGCGCCTCGGCGCCATTTGGTGTGTTGGCGGGCGTGGCCATGGAGCATCTCCGAACTAGCTGGTGTTTTGCACACGAACGGCGACGGCTTTCGCTGGGCCGTTGACCGCGCTACCCTGCGGACAGCGCAACGAAATTCTCATCCTGCAAACAGGGAGAGAGACCATGAAATACGTGCTTCTCGGCAAACTGTCGAGCGACTGGGTGTCACGCCAGGAGGATCGTCTGGCCAGCGCCAAGGCCAAGCTCGAGGAACTCGGCATTACCATCGAGGCGGTTTACTACACCCAGGGGGCGTTCGATTTCGTCGACATCATGGAAACTTCCGACCCCACTGCCATGCTGGCCTTTTCGGTGTGGTATGGCCAACAAGGCTTCGGCTCGATCCAGACTTTGCCGGCCTTCGACGAAACCGCCATGGCCGCGGCCCTGGGCAAGCTCTGATTTTGGGCGAATACGGATCATGAACGAGCGTCGCATGCCGCCAGCCGTCAAGCTGGCAGTCGAAATCGGGCCGCTGGCGATATTTTTCGGCGGCAACGCCTACCGCGGAATTTTTTTTGCCACCGCCGCCTTCATGGTGGCGATGGCCGTGGCGCTGGCGGTCTCGTATGGCATCGAGCGGCGCATTCCCACCCTGCCGTTGGTTACTGCCGTGGTGGTCGGGGTCTTCGGCGGCCTTACGCTCTGGCTTCAGGACGAGATCTTCATCAAGCTCAAGCCGACCATCGTCAATGCCCTCTTCGGCCTCGTCCTGTTGGGCGGCATGGCGTTTGGCAAGAACTACCTGCGCACCGTGCTGGGCAGCGCCATGGCGCTCGACGAGCGGGGATGGCACAAGCTGGCCTGGCGCTGGGGCTTCTTTTTCCTGGCCATGGCGGCGCTCAACGAGGTGGTTTGGCGCAACGTCTCGACCGACACCTGGGTCTCCTTCAAGGTCTTCGGACTATTGCCTTTGACCTTCGCCTTCGCCCTGGCCCAGGTGCCCCTGATGCAGCGTCACGCCCTGCCTGACGAGAGCTAGAGTTCTCCGGAGAGTATTCGCCTGCCGAGCTTGGTGTCGGGGATGGAAAAGGGTGCGAAATCGTCCAGGCCTTCGACTTTCTGGTAGTCCCTCAAGGCCCAGGTGACGGTAGGGAAGGCCAAATCGTCCCAGGGCATGTCGTCGAAGTCGAAGAAAGCCACCTCCTGGGTCTCGATTCCGGCGCCGACGTCATCGGAAAGCAGCGTGGCGCGAAAGATCATCTGTACCTGGCTGATGCGTGGGATCTCGTAGATGGCCAGGAGTGAGCCGACGTCGATCTCGGCTTCGGCCTCCTCTCGGGCTTCGCGCTCGGCCCCTTGGCGAATCGTTTCCCGTTCCTCGAGAAAGCCGGCGGGCATGGTCCAGTAGCCGCGACGCGGTTCGATGTCACGGCGGCACATGAGGAGGCGTCCCTGCCAAGCCACCACTGCGCCGACGACGATCTTGGGATTGATGTAGTTGATGAAGCCGCAGGTATCGCAGACCAGCCGCTCCAGGTTGTCGCCGTCTGGCACCTGTTCGCTGAAATTTTCGGGGAGCGGCGGCCACTGATAGTGGCGCGGGCGTTTATCGTTCATGGCCGAACACTGGCACGCCGGCCGCCCAGCGTCCAGCCACAGGGTAACAGAGAGCTGAGCGGGACAAACAAAACCCACCGGTTTCGCCGGTGGGCAAAATTTCTCAGCTTATGGTCGGCGCGCCTCAGGCCCGGATGTCGACCGAATTCTCCGAGTTCTGGCGGCGCTTTTCTTCGCGCTCGTCGCGGGCCTCACGGTCGGCACGACGATCCGCCTGGCGAGCCTGGATTTCATCGTCCGCGCGATCGCCCGATGAGGCACTGCTGTCCTCGATGGGCCGATTGGAAGCCTGATCCGCCGGCCGTTGCGGCTCATGGATGAACGGCTCCTGGGCGAAGGACGCCGGCGCGATGTTGACGGTTGTGACTTCAGCCATGGTTATACCCTCGGGTCCGGAATCGTCGTCCAAACACCGAAATGGATCTCCTCGACCCTTATTATGTCTGTGTCCAAAGGGGCAAAGTCAAGCAAAACCGGGGTCGGGAACTGCTGGTCGTGTCCCAGAATGGCACGGGAAGGTGTGCCATTTCCGCAGAACGGTCCGGACTATTAGTCCAAGCGCCGGGGCGAAACTCTATGAATCGGCGGTTTTCCGGTCTTTGACACGGTTCGCATGAATGGCATGGCGATTGCGACGAAAGGGTCGAGGCGTGATCCAATTTTCTGGTACCTAGTGGTCCCGACTTCCTGTCGATATTTGGTTGGTTGGTTAGGATCGCGCTTCTCGGTGGGAACACTTCCCAACCGGCGAGCGGGCCAACCCCCGATGGCCCGTATCCAGAGTGGAGATGCTATCCCCCGGCATCTCCATTCTTTTTTTCGGACTGTGCTTTGAGGGTTTCGATCCTCTGCATAACGGTCTGGTGGGCCTTGCTGCCGGCCTCGAGCACCGCCAACAGGCGTTGCCAGGTGGCGATGGCCGCGGTGCTGTTGCCGGCCTGGGCTTGCGAAAGGCCGACGAAATAGAGTGCGTCACGGTTTTTCGCATCGAGGCTGAGGACCCGTTTCATAAGGCTGACGGCGGCTGCGGGTACGGCACTTTCGGGGCCGGCCTGTTCGATGATTTCGGCGGCGTGCATCATCTGCACCTCGACATTGAGCGGCGCCCTGCGACCGGCGTTAGCCAGTGCCGTGAGCGTCTTGGGCTTGTCGCCCAGCACGCGATAGGACCGCGCCAGCTTGAGCCAGCCTTCGAGGTCGTCGGGATTGTCCTCGAGCCGCGCCGCCAGCCGCGCCACCATGTTGCGAATCTGTTGCTGCTCCTCCGGCGTGCCGCCAAGGCCTGGTTGGCCGGTTGCCGCTTTGCCGCCGGCCGGCGACTTGGGAAGCAGCGCCGCCAGGTCGAGGTCGAGGCGGCGGGCAGCATCTTCGAGGCGCTGCATCAAAGCCTCGCGCCAAGGCGCATCAGCCGGTGTGTCGGTGGCAATCTCCAGCCAAATGTCCAGCGCAGCCCGCATGCGCCCGCGCTGGGCCTCCATTACGGCGAGGTAGAAGCGGCCGCCGATGTGGCGCGGCTCGAAGGCCAGCGCTTGGCGGAAGGCGGCCTCGGCAGCCGGCGTGACGGTGCCTTTGGCGGCATGGGCCAGGGCCTCACCTTGGGCCATGCGGACATCGGCGTCATCCCCGAGCGCGGCGGCACGGCCAAAGGCCTCGGCTGCCTCGGCATAACGCTTGAGCACGCCATAGGATCGCCCCAGCATGAGCCAGCCCTGGCGATTGTCCGGATTCTCCTCCAGGCGCTGGCTCAGCCCGGCCACCGCCGCCTTCATTTCGGGGGCGACCTCGGCTGCCCGTTGCGGCGTGGCCGGCCGCTCGGCGAAGGGCACTCCCGGCTGCTGCGGCGCGCCCAGCCAAAGGTATAGCGCGGCGGCCGCCGCCGGCAGGGCGACGGCCAGGCAGAGCGCGGCGATGAAGTCCGCGTGCCGGCTCCGGGGGTGGCTTTCGGCTTGGTTTTTTGCCGGCTGACGCTCGGCAGCCGTCAGCAGGCGGCGTTGGATTTCGGTGCGCGCCGCCTCGAGTTCATCGGCATCGATGGCACCGCGCTCGGCGTCGGCCTCCAATTCGCGCAATTGGTCTCGGTAGACAGCCAGATCGTGGCCGCCCGCCGCGAGGCTCTCGGGTGCGGCCTTTCTGAGTAGCGGATACAGCACCAGAACCAATGCCAGCCCGGTCATGGCGGTGAAGACGAGCCAGAGCATCAATCTTCTTCGAGCAAGGCTTCGAGGCGTCGGCGTTCGGCGTCACTCAGCGCCGCCGGGCCGGCGGCGGGACGGCGTTGACGCCTGAGATAGGTCAGGGTCACACCCCCGGCCAGCAGCAGAATACCCAGCGGCCCGAGCCACAGCACCAACGTCCCCGCCTTGAAGGGCGGTTGCAGTAGCACCCAGTCGCCATAGCGCGCAACCAGGAAATCGACGGCTTGTTCGTCGCTGTCGCCGGCGTTGATGCGTTCGCGAACTATGTTGCGCAAATCCCGGGCCAAGTCGGCATTGGAATCGTCGATCGACTGGTTCTGGCAGACCAAGCAGCGGAGATCCTTGAAAAGCGCCCGGGCGCGGCTTTCCTGGGTGGGATCGGGCAGCGGCTTGTCGACCCCTTGGGCTTCCGCGGCGCTGGCCGCAAACGTCAAGACCAGAAACAGCGCAAGTACTGTCCTTGTCCGGCGCATCACTTGGCGTCCAACTCGCGGATCAGCGGCATGATGGTCTGATCCAAAATCTTCCGGGTCATGACGCCGACATGCTTGAAAGCGATCCGGCCCTGGCCATCGACGACAAAGGTCTCGGGCACGCCGTAGACACCCCAATCGATGCCGACACGGCCGTCGTGGTCGGCTCCCATCAGGGCGTAGGGGTCGCCGTAGCGGTCCAGCCAATCGCGGGCGTTCTCGGGCTTGTCCTTGTAGTCGATGCCATGGAGCGGCACTTGGCCCTGCTTGGCCACCTCCATCCACAGCGGGNGCTCGATGCGGCAGGGCCCGCACCAGGATGCGAAAATGTTGACGATGGCGGCCTTGCCCTGCTTGAGATCCGGGGTGGCAAAACCGCGGTCGCGCCCGAGCACGGCCGGCAAATCGAATTCCGGCACCGGCTTGTCGATCAGGGCCGAGGGAATGACCCGAGGATTGAGGGTCAGACCGAACCCGAGCGCCAGCACCAGGACGGCGAATACGGCCAGCGGGATGATGAAGGAAAGCCGCATCACGATTGGGCCTCGGCCGGCGCAGCCGGAGAAGGCCGGCGTGAACGGCGGGCGGCCGGGCTGCCGACCCGCAAGCGCCGGTCGCTGAGCGAAACCAGGCCGCCCAGCGTCATGATCAGCGAGCCCAGCCAGATCCAGTCGACCAGCGGTTTGAGGTAGAGCCGGGTCGCATACCCGCCTTTGCCGTCGGCATCGCCCACCACGGCATAAAGGTTGGCCCACAGCGTTGGCCGGATGGCCGCTTCGGTGGTTTCCTGGGGCGAAGTGAGATAGGCCCGGGCTTCAGGCTGCATGACGGCCACCAAGTTCTCGCCACGGCGCACCTCGAAGGTGCCGCGCCGCGCACTGTAATTGGGGCCCTTGGCCGCGACCACGCCCTGGAAGGTAAACGCGTAGTGGCCGAGCGTCACCGTCTCGCCCGGGCGCATGACCTGGAGTTTCTCGACCTGCCAGGCAGTGCTGCCGGTGATGCCCAGGATGACAACGCCGAACCCCAAGTGCGCCAGCGTCATGCCCCAGGCGGACCGGGGCAGGTGGCGGAGCCGGCTCCAACTTTCCCCAACCGGCGCCCGAAAGAGGCGCAGACGTTGGCCCCATTCGATCAACGCTCCGGCCACCAGCCAGATACCGAGCGCGATACCGAAGTGGGCCAGTACCGGACCTTCGCTCTCGAGCGCCCAACTGACCAAAGCCAAGGCGGCGGCAGTGAAGAAGGCGAATTTCAGTCTGGCCAGCGCCCCGCCCACGTCGCCGCGCTTCCAGGTCAGCATGGGGCCGACCGCCACGGCCATCACCAGCGGCACCATGAGGGGCCCGAAGGTGGCGTTGAAGAAGGGCGGTCCGACCGAAACCTTATCGCCGCTCAGGGCATCGAGAAAGAGCGGATAGAGGGTGCCCAGCAACACCGTACCGCAGGCCGTGGTTAGCAACAGATTGTTCAGCACCAAGGCACCCTCGCGGCTGATCGGCGCGAAAACGCCGCCGCCCTTGAGAACCGGTGCGCGCAGCGCGAACAGGATCAGCGAGCCGCCCACAACGACGCCCAAAAAGAGCAAAATGAAGACGCCACGGGCGGGATCGGTGGCGAAGGCGTGGACCGACGTCAGCACGCCCGAACGCACCAGGAAGGTGCCCAGCAAGCTTAACGAAAAAGCCAGGATGGCGAGCAGGATGGTCCAGGCCTTGAGGGCACCGCGCTTCTCCACGACGATGGCCGAGTGCAGCAGGGCCGTGCCCGCCAGCCAGGGCATGAACGAGGCGTTCTCGACCGGGTCCCAGAACCACCAGCCGCCCCAGCCCAACTCGTAATAGGCCCACCAACTGCCCAGCGCGATGCCCAGCGTCAGGAAACACCAGGCGGCCAGGGTCCAGGGCCTGACCCAGCGCGCCCAGGCCGGATCGACGCGGCCCTCGATCAGCGCCGCGATGGCGAAGCAAAAGGCGATGGAGAAACCGACGTAGCCCAAGTAGAGGA